>JANMIF010000064.1:0-53495 GCA_031375695.1 Planctomyces sp. | reverse complement strand
GTTGAGAATCAAATACAAATCAAACACGAATCCCCAAAGAATAATGACCTCCGATCACTGACACTTGGCTGACCTTGGATTACTGACAGTCCCGCGTTCGCCACGCCGGGACTGACCTCCGATTACTGACACTTGGCCCATAATCCGACAGCCGTCTTCACGATGCCGTCGTAATCCAGTTGTCGTGCGCTTTCACTTTTCGTGTGTTCGCCATGATTTGATCGAGAGGATGACACCATGATCGCCACATCGCTTCGCCCGCAAACAAATCTGCGCGTTCTTGACCGGCTGCTGGAGCCGGTTGGGCAATGTCTTACTCCACGAGCTGCTCGCGCATTGTTGAAACTGCGAGCCGATGATGAGACTCAGCGACACATTGAGGAATTGGCTCGCAAATCAACCGCAGGACAATTGAGTCTGGAAGAACGATCTGACTACGAGTCTCTGGTGGCGGCGGGAACAGTCATTTCCATTCTGCAAGCCAAGGCTCGTCGCACGTTGGCGAAGTCGAGCGGTTCTCGTGGATAAATCCTTGCAATTGCTGGTCCGCAAGCGAGCGGCTGGTCGCTGTGAATACTGTCACACGTCCCAGTCCGACGATCCGTTCTACTTCATTCATCCAGCAAGTGCCGGATCGCTTCGGCGAACAGTTCGTAAACCAGTTCTCGCCGTTCAGCAAAGACGCACCGCGCGAATCGTTGGCTGTCCTCCACTTCGTAGCGAAAGATCACTCGATAGCTCTTCACCCGCAGGCGGCACCAGCCCGCTAACTCCCCTTCGAGCTGCTTGATGTCGCCGTGATCATCCGCAAGTTCCCGAAGTCCTTGACGAAGTGCCCGGCGTGGTTCAGGGGCCAGCGATCGAACAAAGTTCATGACTTGCTCAGCGAGTTCAACCTTCGTCTTCATCCAGCACGCTCAACGGTTGAAAGGAAAGTTTCCCGGACTCGTGCTGGCGGATGGCTTGCAGTGCTGCGGGATTGCCCAGAATTTCCATCGTCTCGACCAGAGCTTCCAGCCGAGCGCGCGGAATCAAAAAGGCCACGGTCTCGGCTCGTTTGGAGATCGCGATCGTTTCGCCAGACTCGACCTGTCGCAGCAGGCGCGAGAATTGTGTCTTAGCTTCGGCGGCAGTGACGGTGGTTTTCATAGCGAATGGCGATCATCGACATGAGCGTGAGTGTTCTACCTAGGCAAGATCGTACCGCTCGAATGCACCACCGCCAACAGGCCATTACTCATTCTCGATTGGTTTCCTCGTTCCGCCGTTGTCCCCGAACTCGATCTGCCAATGTTCCAACAGCGTCCCTTGTGATTCGTCGATGCGGATCAACAGCGTGTTGTAATCGGCGAGCGCGCGGCTGGCGGTGCTGAGGGCGTCGATGTAGGACTGCATCGAGTTTTGATAGTCGTACAACGCCAGCAGCAACCAATCGTCACCGCGATTCGCAGGGGGCGGTGACGAATAGCGAATCCGAGCCAATCGCATCCATTCTTGAGTGTATTGCACTTGACGCTGAGCACTTTCGTAGCGATCCCACAACGTCTTCGTTTCGGCGGTCATCGCGGCGAAGTCGAAGTACACCTGCTCCTCGAACGCTCGCAACAAGTCCACTTCGCGCATCAGTTGTAGCTCGGCCGAGTTCAATTCCGCCTTGGCTCGGCGATTTCCCAGCGGCACCGAGAACTCCATCCCCAGCGACCAATCGGTGTATTGGAATTTCGACATCTGATTCAGCGAATCATCCAACCGTGAGTTCAAGCCGTTGGTTCGATACAGCGCCTTCATATCCAACTGCGGCAGCAGCCCGTTCCGAGCCGCCACCAATCGCCACTCTTGTTCCTCGCGACGCAGCCGCCGTCGATTTAAGTCGGGCCGTCGTGAATACGCCGTCTCTACCAACTGTTCCACATTCAAATCGACTCGTTGTTGAGCCGGCATGTCGATCGGCATCAGTAACTGGCCATCGCTAACTGGCAGACCGAGCAACTGCCGCAGGTCGTACTCGCTCTTGCGAACACTCAACTCGGCTTGAGTCCTTTGCCGTCGCAAGTTTTCCAAGTTGGAGCTGGCTCGTGCGACATCGGCATAAATCGACCGCTCGGCCTGCAACCGCAATTCCTCGATCCGCACCGCCTCTTCCGCCAGCGGCACGACTGAATCGACCGATTGCCACGCAATCCACGCGGCATGCAGCCGCCAGTAGGCATCCGCGATACTCCGCAACTGCGCGAGTGTGGCTTGCATCACGTCCCATTGCGTTTGATCGGCTCGCGCCGCCGCGATGCGGATCGGCGCGGTATTCACTTTCCAACCGCCAGCCTTCAGCAGCGGTTGCCGCAGTTCAAACACCGTGGCCGACGTGTAAGCCGGATTGAATCCGCTGGAAACTCCCGGCGGAAAGTATAAGTAGCCCAGCGACGGGTCATACGCGATTCGCGTCGAGGTTCCGGTTGGCCACAGCTTGTCGAGACTCGTGGCGAAGTTCGCTTCATCGCGCCGCGTGTTCGTGGAGATTCCCGGGCCAAAGAACGCTTCGGGTGGTTGATCAACTTGCCCACCGAAATACGCGGCGGAGAATCGCGGATCAAACCTCGCCGACTCTTTGCGCCATTCGGCCACCGCAATCTGCGGATCAAGCGCAGTGATCGGCTCAATCCGCACTGAACCGCTCAGAGTCCGAACGATGTCCGACGTTTGCAGCGCCAATAGCGCCGCCTCCTGCAACGGCATCGGCCGCCGCGGAACATTTGCCAAGCTCAAATGGCCGACACCGCCACCGATCGGCGAACCGGCCTCGTTCTGAGCTCGCAACCGAACTGAATGCCCGACGTGACTGTGCCCACTTTCGGAATCCGCGCGAGCCATTCGCTCCCGCGACGTCCCGACATCCGAATCGGAATAGTCGATTTCCAATTCCACCGCGTCACCGACCGGGCTCATGCGATTGGCCGAATGAGCGGCAGTCCGATTCAGCACGCGCGCACAGCCTCCCGCCAACAGCAAACTGCTGCAGCTCAGCAAACAAACCAGGAGGATTCGGCAGCGACACACGTCGGTCATGCAAGCGACCGTCATCTCGGAGGGAAGTACAGGCAGGAAGAGTCACCAGAAAGGACTGGGAAGCTACCGCCATCCGGCGAATTCCAGCAACAGGAATTCCGGTTCAATCCACGCCCTCGAAATGGGCTGCGTTGGCCGATAACCTCGGCGGAAGTTCGTGGGCTGGGACCAATGCGACAGATGGGACCGCAGAGCGTTTATTTCAATTCAACCGGAGTCTGCCATGCCTTGTTTTTTCAACCGACTGCCACTTTACGCGGTACTTTGTCTTGCTTGGTATTGTGGTCAACTACGGGCCGACGAACCGGTACCTGGCCAGCAGGTGATGCAGTCGCTGATCAGTCCGGCGTTGCCCGGCGAGAAGTTCGGGTATCTGCTGTTCTTGCCGAAGGATTACGGCACGGACGATCGCAAATGGCCGGTAATGTTGTTTCTGCACGGTGCGGGGGAGCGCGGCGATGACCTGAAGCTGGTCAAATTGCATGGCCCGCCAAAGTTAGTCGAAAGCCAGCCGAACTTTCCGTTTATCGTTGTGTCGCCGCAGTGCCCGAAGGATCAATGGTGGCCCGGTGACATGCAACAACATCTGCTAGCAGAGTTGCTCGACCAAGTGTTGGCTCGCTTCGCCACCGATCCGCAGCGAGTGGTTGTGACTGGCTTGAGCATGGGCGGGTTCGGTTCGTGGACGATGGCGGCTCGGTATCCGAATCGGTTCGCGGCGGCTGTGCCGATTTGTGGTGGTGGCGATCCCGATGACGCGCCGCAATTGAAAACCATTCCGTTCTGGGTCTTTCATGGAGCGAAGGATTTTGGCGTGCCGTTGAAGCTATCGGAAGATATGGTCGCGGCGGTGATGAAGGCCGGAGGTCAGGCGAAGCTCACGGTTTATCCGGAAGCAGGTCACGACAGTTGGACAGAGACGTATAACAATCCAGCACTCTACGAGTGGTTGTTGACTCAGCGGCGGACTGATCCCGGTCCGTTGCCGACCGCGAAACCTGATCGAGCCTTTGCGCGAGTCGGGTCGGTCGATTTTTCGTACCGCTCGAAGTCCGGAACTGATTCGTTTTCGGTCACAATCATGCTGAGCACGTCGTCCGCTTTGGGGCCAAAACTACGCGAGCAGCTTGATGGCGGCGCTCGTGAGAAACTGTTGAAAGAGTTGCTGCGTTGGGCCGCCACGCAGCCGCTCGAAGAGTTGATCGGTAAGGCAGGACGCGAGAAAACTCGCGTCGCCGTCGCGGAGTTATGTCGTTCTCTCTTGATGGATGGTCAATCCAACATCCCGACGGAAGTTCTCATCGACCTCTACTTTGTGCGACACAACGATCGGCTGAGATTGGAATCACGATAAAACAAAACATCGGATTATCAGCCGCAACGAGATAGCCTCGGTTCGAATCGGGGCTCATTTCAACTCGCCTTTCAGCCGAAACTTGATGTCTTGAATTTTCAAATGAGCGAATTGCTTTTGCAGGTTTTCCAACATAGTTTGTTTGTGAAACCCTGCCAGTTCATTCAGCAGCGCCGAATTATTGACGCCAACATTCAACACACCTCGCTTGAATTCCAGAACCCTTGAACTCCGGCCGATCTCGTCCCCAGCGACGGTTTGCCATGCTTGTTGAAGTTGCGCATTTCCTTGAACTCGCCCCAATCCTTTGAGTGCGATCAGTTCGGAAAGGACTCGGCGGAGCTGGACGGGCTCGGCAGATTTTTGACCGGAGAAGGTGAAACCTCGAAGATCGCTATACGGATCGCTCATTGGAGGAATAGCCGCCGTTCACCAGAACGCGGAGTTTGAATATTTGTCTACGTTTTGGACAAACGCGCTCTGGCGACACGCGGCTACCAAAATTAGCGATCACGCGCCAGGGGCATAATAACGTAGATGTAGCCGTCGTCAGTTTTCAGCACTGCCGCACTATCGCCATCGGTTAACTGCAATTTGACCGCGCTCGAAGGATCCAAAATTCGGAGGAAGTCCGAAATGTAGCGCGGGTCGAACGTGATAGTGACGGCCGAAGCGTCGTAGCTAATTGGGATTTCCACTTTAGATTGGCCGATATCAGCAGCCACACTGGTCAATCGCAGCGTACCGTTCTCGAACGTGAAATCGACTCCGCGACTTTCCTCGTTCGTGACGATCTGAGCTTGCCGAACCGCCGAATAAAACGGCGAGACAACCATATCGACATCGGTCACACTGTTATTTGGGATAACATCCGCATAGCGCGGGAATCGGCCTTCAACCAGCCGGCTGTAAATTGTACTGCTGCCGACCTTCACCAACACACTGTTGGGATACACCGCCACGTAAACGTCTTGATCATCCGTAATGCTCTTCTCGATCAATGCCAACGCTTTCGCCGGAACCACCGGATGAGTCGCTCTCGCTTCGATCGTTCCCACTTCGCTTGAAACGCAGCTGACGACTGCCAAACGCCGTGAATCGGTCGCCGCCATTGTCAACTTATCCTTACCGAATTCCAACAGTACTCCCCCAAGAGCGTACCGCGAACTTTCCGGATCAGTAGCGAAAATCGTTCGCTTGATCATTTCGCGGAACGATGCGGCTGGCACCACATGATACGCCGTGGCATCAAAAGCCTGCACGGGTGGGAACTCCGCGGGATCTTCGGCCGACAATCGGAACTCACTGTGCCCCGATCGAACCCACAAAGCCTTTTCTGTCACTTCCAGATCGATGCCATCGTCCGACAACTCGCGTAGGATCGCCATCAGCCGATCTTTGGGTAAAAGAACTTCACCTGATGAGTCAGTTTCGACACCAGGGATTTCATAGCGGATTCCGACTTCTTGATCCGTTCCAATCAACGTGGCTTTACCTCCACCAACTTGGAGCTTCACATTTTTTAGAATGTCCTTTGGTGTTCTGGACGGCACTACGCCACTGACGATATTGAAAGCAATTGACAATGAAGGTCTGTGACAATGAAGTTTCATGATTGCTGAACCTAAAATCGAGTACGGACTTGCTGGTTGATTTGTGGGGTGTGAGTGATTTCTAAAAGAAGAATTAGTAGTTGTAGTCGTCTCAGAAAGTCCGATATTTGTCGAAAATAGCAGCCGAAAAAACGCAGCCGGAAGATAGCGACAAAGTTACGTCGAAACAACGAAGTTGGCAGGCTGTTCACAGGTCGTTAGTAGGTCGTTGAAGAACGGCTGACCGACGTTCACAAAAGAGCGACTTCCGATGAATCGAAGAATCGTTCAGCCGATTCGAAGCTTCTGCCAACATAGTCGAACCGTCTCTTAACAAGTTTTCGACAGAGCGCCGGTTGAAGGAACCTTTGTTCGCCGATATCTTCGGCGAGCTTGATCAAACGGTTGAATTGTGACCGGTGGCCATTGAAAGGTTAAATTCATGGGCTTGTTTAGCGGAAAAAAAGGTTTGGTGTTCGGGATTGCAAACGATCACTCGATCGCCTGGGCGATCACGGAGTGTTTACACAAAGAAGGGGCGGAAATGGGATTCACCCACTTGCCCGACAAAGACCCAACGATGCCGCGCATGGAACGTCGCGTGCGCAAGCTGGTT
This sequence comes from Planctomyces sp., assembly GCA_031375695.1. Lineage (GTDB taxonomy): Bacteria > Planctomycetota > Planctomycetia > Planctomycetales > Planctomycetaceae > SXKJ01. Next base: position 46,870 of record JANMIF010000064.1, on the reverse strand, counting down.
GATCCAATCGGTGGGAAGTTTGTATTGCCGTGCAACGTTCAGTCTGATGCCGATTTGGATCGGATATTCGCCGCAGCGAAAGAAACGTTTGGGACGATAGATTTCGTGCTGCATTCGGTCGCCTATGCTCCGATTGACGACTTGAAAGGGCTGACTGTCGCGTGCAGCCGCGAGGGCTTTAAGACTTCAATGGAAATCAGCGTTTACAGCCTGTTGGCAATCGTTAATCGAGCGCGAGCCATCCTCAATCCCGGTGGCAGTATTTTGACTTTGACCTATCTTGGCGGGGAAAAAGTGATTCCTGGCTACAACATCATGGGGGTCTGCAAGGCGGCCCTCGAAAGCTCTGTGACGTATGCGGCTCACGAGCTAGGCCCGTCGAATATGCGAGTCAACGCGTTGAGCGCTGGACCACTGAAAACACTCAGTTCGTCGGCGGTCGGCGATTTCGATGAGATGATGAAACTGTATCGGGGCATGGCTCCAATGCGCCGCAATGTCTCAATGGAGGAAGTTGGTAAGACGGGCTTGTTTCTGCTGAGCGATCATGCGAGCGGCATCACCGGCGAAACATTGCATGTCGATGCGGGCTTCCACGTGATGGGTGCTCCGCCGTCGGACATGAAAATCGCTTAACTGCGGAGCCATCGGCGTGCGCGGAGTCGCAAACAATGTGGCACGACGCGGAGCGTCGCGCCACAATATGGGAAAGGAAGCGAATGACGGAGCAGACGCACAAGACTATCGGGATCGCGGTGGTCGAATATCAGGGACGATTTCTGGTCGGGATTCGCCCGCCGGGTGCTTCGCTGGCGGGCTTTGCTGAGTTTCCGGGGGGCAAGTGTGAAGAGGCAGAGGCTCCGGCGGCGGCGGCGGTTCGCGAGTGCTGGGAGGAAACAGGATTGGAGATCGCCATTCGTGAATTGCTGATGCAGCGGCGATACGATTACTACCACGGTTCGGTCGATCTGAACTTTTTCCTGTGTCACCCGACTGGCGATCCCACGCAGCACACGGACTTGCGAGGCTTTCAATGGACGGAACTGGATGCCTTGCGGCGGATGAAATTTCCCGATGCGAACTTGCCGGTCTTGGGAATGCTCGAAAAGCGGCTGCGTGAATCGGCGGCTTCTTGACGTCGGATCTCGCTCGCAGTCGGAATGCGAGTCGCGGGAGCGACTCGTCTACGTCGCTCCGCGACTGAGGCTTCAAAGCGGATTTTCGCCATGACTCCCGAACGACTGACGGAGCTGATTGCAAACTTTCCGTCGCGGCGGATCGGGGTGATCGGCGATTTCTTTCTCGACAAATACTTGGAGGTCGAGCCGGCGCTGGATGAGCCCTCGTTTGAAACCGGATTGAATGCGAATCAAATAGTCGCGATCCGGCGTTTCGCGGGAGCGGCCGGCACGGTCGTCAATAATTTGGCGGCGCTCGGCTGTCGCAATCTGTTCGCGTTTGGATTGGTCGGCGACGACGGCGAGGCGTTCGATCTGCGGCGCTGTTTGTTTCAACTGGGTTGCGACAATTCGGGATTGCTGACGAGCGGCGCAATCATGACGCCGACTTATTTGAAGCCTCGCAATCGCCACGATCCGACACTGGCCGGGGAACACGAACGCTACGACACCAAAAATCGTCAGTCACTGCCGACTGACATGTTGTCGAAAGTGCTCGATTCGCTGGATCATCGGCTGGCCGATCTCGACGCCGTGATCGTGTTGGATCAGGTGGTTGAAATGGACTGCGGCGTGATTACGGCGGCGATGCGAACCGCCTTGGCCGAGCGAGCGAGTCAGAATCCAAGCGTCTTGTTTTGGGCTGACAGCCGCCGCCAGATTCGGCAGTTTCACCAGATGCTGATCAAGCCGAATCAATTTGAGGCGGTCGGTCATGTGAACCCGTTGCCGGGTGACGAAATCAGCCTGGATCGTCTGAAATCCGCGCTCCCGGCGTTGCGAGCGGAAACTCAAGCTCCGGTCTGTGTGACTTTAGGTGAACGGGGTTTGATGATCAGCGACCCGCAGCCGACGTTCGTCCCCGCTGTGAAGTTGACCGGTCCCATCGACCCGACCGGAGCCGGAGACAGTGTCACTGCCGGAATGATGCTGGCTCTAATTTCTGGAGCGACATTGTCCGAAGCGGCCTTGATTGGGAATCTGGTGGCGTCAATCACCGTACAACAACTCGCGACAACCGGTATCGCCCGACCCGATGAACTGCCGCCGCGATTGGAGTTGTGGCGGTCGCAACAGTAAGAGTCCGCATGTCAAAAGATACTCACTTCATGGATTGGATCGCTGGTCACGAGCGAAAAGTGTTGGCCGGTTGGATTGTGGTCGGCGCGGGGATTTGCATCTTTGCAGTGGTGGCGCAACTGGTCGCGAATGGTTGGACGCAATCGTTTGACGAGAGTTTCATCCGGGCGATGCGACACGCGGATGATCCCGCTCAACCGATCGGCCCGGCGTGGCTGAACCAGCTCGCTCGCGAGATCACGGCGCTCGGAAGTTACTCGGCGCTGTCGTTGGTCGTGTTGTTGAGCACGTTGTTTCTGACGTTGGCTGGCGAAAAAGTCGCATCGCGAAAACTGTCGGGAGCCGCGCTCTCCGGGTACGCGGTGATGATGTTGTTGAAGCGAATCATCCAGCGGCCACGGCCGGAGATCGTGGCGCACTTGACGGATTTTCATTCGACTAGTTTTCCCAGCGGTCATTCGATGATGTCGGCGGTTGTGTACCTGACGTTGGCCTTTCAGTTGTTGCGAATCGTGAAAGACGTTCGCCTCCGTGCGACGATCTTGTTTTCCGCTGCCCTGCTGACAACGCTGGTCGGTGTGAGCCGTGTATTCCTGGGAGTTCACTTCCCAACCGATGTGCTCGCCGGCTGGACAGCGGGACTCGTCTGGTCATCGCTGTGGTTGGTGGTCAGTAACCGGAAGAGCTTGTAGTTCTCGTTGTTTGGTTATTTGAAATTGGCCGGAATTGAGGTTCATTCGCGAATCACGCTGTCTGCCCGCCATTTCAAGAAACCAAACACCCGACCCCGGACTAGCAACGTCAACCTACTTGTTCATAGCGACGCTTTTCAGGTACGCCAGTAGGTCGGCGAGGTCGTTCGGTTGCAAGTCTTTTAGCAGGCCGGCGGGCATCAAGGATTGCGGTAGGGTGCGGCGAGTTTCGATGGCGGCGGATTCGATTCGCAACGTTTGATTGGTCGCGTTGCGGAGGAGCAGACCCTCGGCCGATTCGTACACAATCAGGCCGGTGTGGACTTGGCCAGTTTTCGTTTCGACCAATGTCGTTTGATAGCGAGGCGAAACATCGCGGTTGGGCAAAGCTATGGCGATGAACAGGTCGTCGCGTGAGAAGCGGCTGGTCGCACCCGCCAGGTCCGGGCCGAGTCCGCGTTGGCCGCCGTGGCATTGAGCGCATGCTCGCTTCTCGAACAGCTTTTGTCCGCGAGCCACATCGCCGGTGGACCAATTGACGTCAGCGAGTTGTGTCTTTAGTGAGGCCAAAGTTTCCGCTTCGCCCTCGTGTCGGCGCGCAGCTTCTGCGGGATACCGGTCGCTCAAAAACTGATTCCAGCGTTCGATGGCTTCCGGCTGCGGACGATGTCCCGCCGGGCCGAACACAAACTGCATGTCGCGGTTGTGCTCGCGAGCCAAGAGCCTCGCGATCTGTTCGCGCAGCGGAAATTCTTTCGGATCGGCCCCCAGCCGCCGCAGAGTCCGTAGCAGCGAGAATTGCTCCGCCGGGTCGCCGCCGGCCGGTAGTTTGGTCAGCGCGTCGATGCACGCAATGAGAACTTCTAGTCGCGATTCTTCCAGCCCGACGACAAACTTCTCGCGGTCGCGCGGATCAGGATTTCGAGCCAGCACCGTGAGCACGGCTCCCCGAACTTTGTATTGTTCAAACTGCTGACGCACGAGTTCGCGATGTTCCGGTTGATTCGATTCGCCCAGCAGTCGCACGACTTCGTTGTTCCACGGATATTCCGGATTCGCGGCGATCTGCTTGGCGTAAGTGGCGATAATCTGCGGCCGCAGTCTCAGCGGCATGTGTGAAACGAAGACCACATGACTTGGCAGACCAAACTCCGGCTGCGCGATCAACCGCGCCGGCAGATCCGGGTCGAGCCGAACCAACTCCTGAAACAGTTCGCCGACGCGGTCGTCCCAATTCAAATCCTGGTTCAATTGTCGCACGGTCAGCTTCGGCTCCAGCAGCACCAGCGATTGTGCAATTCGTTCGGACTGCGCAACGCTGCGCCGCGCCGGGATTCGCGCCGCGACCAGCAAAAAATGAATGTCTTCGACTGGTTCGCTTTCGTCCGTGAGCTTCGCGACCACGCGTTCGAACAACTTGCCATCGGCCGGAGTGAGCATCGCCAAGACACGTGACAGCTCACGATCAACTGCTGCGTGACCAATCGGAAACGCCGCCGCCAGCCGATCCCGACTCGCTGAGACATCCGGTTCCAGTTCAGTCAACGGAGTTCGCGGAGCATAGCCCTCGAATGCTGCCATAACTCCGGACTTCGGTACCATGTCGCCAAGTGCCAACTGCACCAACCGCGCGGCCTGAAGTTTGATCGCTGCGGACGATTCCGCTTCCAGCGCTTGCGTTCCGATCCGCAATGCCTCGCGTCGCCCCATCGATGACCGCGTTGTCAGACCCATCGCCAGTGCGATCCGACACGGCCAATCGACGTTTCCAGTGAGAGTCAGCAGTTGTTGAACATCATTGTCACTCAGCCGGGCGATCAACCGCGACACGGCGACGCGGACGAAGCGATCAGGGCTTGCCAACCGTTTTGCCAACCCCGGCAATAGCAGTGACCAATCACCGACTCGTTCGGCCGAGAGCAAAGCTTCCAAACAGGATCGTGCAACGAGCGGATCATCATCTTCGAGAAACATCTCCATGACTGGCCCATCCAGCGGATTCGTGTGAGTCCGGCCCAGCGACCAAATCGCTCGAGCACGGACTTCCGCCGGAGCATCTCGCGCGAACACGATCGTTTCCGACTCATCCAACCCACCGAATCGTTCGGTGACAATCTCGATCGCCCGCACACGCACATCTGGGCGCAGCGCCGCATCGCGAGCCGCACGCACGAAAGGCTCGCGACCTAACTGCTTCGACAACCGAATCCACTCAGCTCGCGACCAACTGCTAAGCGGCTGCGGAATGTTCAAACATCGGGTGAGCCGCGCCTCGTCGGTCTCGGTTTCAGTAGCTGTATTGGCAGAACTGACACCGTCGCGATACGTGACTCGCCACACGCCACCGCGAGTTCCTCGGCCACCGACACTGACAAACAGACTTCCATCCGGCCCCACTTCCGCGTCGGTCGGCGCGAACCCGACATCGCCGCCCGGAGACGACAAAAATAGCTCCGGTTCCGCGGTGAACGCCGAGCCGTTGCGAACGAGTGGCAGTGCCAAAACGCGACCGAACGTCCAATCCAGCACGAAAAGACCATCGCGATATTTCTCCGGAAACTGCCGATGCCGGTAACAAACGACTCCGGTCGGCGAACCTCGGCCCGCTGCTGCGACGACCGGCGGCATATCGAGAAACTCATCCGGCCGTTTCCAACTTCGCGTTTCCCAACCGGCGTGCGATCCGGGCAACAACTGAAACACACGCGTCGGCCGATACCACGGCAAGCTGACGTCCCGCTCGTCGTCGCTGTCGTAGGTGAACGCATCGCCGCTGCGGCCGAAGGCGAAGTCATACGAGTTTCTCAAACCGTGCGCGACCACTTCGCCGCCGCTTTGAATATCCGGCTTCATGCGAAACAACACTCCTGCCTCTGGTCGCTTGATCGGTGAGGTCGGGAGCGTGACATACTTTTCGTTCAAGACGGTGTCGTTGCCGGCGATCAAATACCACCAGCCATCCGGGCCTTGCTGAATCGCATGGGCGTGATGCTCGCCCCCCGTGCGAACTCGCAGCAACAACTCGGTCGAAGCGTCAGCGCGGCCATCGCCGTCGGCATCGCGATACAATGTTAAACCATCGCCGCCGACCGCCAGCAATTCCGGACCGTGCCAATACATCCCTTGCACACCGCTGCTGGGACCGGTCGCGAATAATTCCGCGCGATCCGCAATTCCATCGCCGTCGGTATCGATCAAGAATTTGATCTCGCCATTTCCCGCGACCGTGATCCGCCCGCGCGCGTCGACCGTCAGACACTGAATGTCGTGGGCTAAGTCGTCATCGGCAAATAGAACGACCTCGAATCCCGGCGGAACCTTGAGTGTCGGCTTATCCGCCGCGAACGAGACTTGCGACAGCACCAGGAGCAACGTGGCACACGCGACTCGCGTGTAGCGAGTCGGATGGGGCTCTGTCCCGACCGGCGTCGAATTAATAAATCTGATCGGGACGAAATCCCAACCGACAACGCACGCGAGCCACGTACGAAACCGTTCCGTCATCGCCGTCACCGGGCTTTTCGCAGCTTGTTGGAGGCCTGTTTCGTCGCCTCGGCGTCGCCGTCCATTTGAGCCGGCGCTTCGGCTTGGCCGTCGAGCACACCAAAGAAGTTGACCAGCCTTCGATCGTATTCCGTTGGATCCACCTGCCGCGCCTGATTGTGCTTGGCGTTGGGAATCAGCCACAACACATCTGGCTTCCCGGTGAGCTGACATAATTCGCGCGAGACTTCCGGCAAGATGTAAGTGTCGCGGCCACCGGAAATGATCAACAGCGGTAACTGGCGCAGTTTTGGCAATTGTTTTTCGAGCATGGCGTAGCGAACTCGCCTTTGAAATTGGCTGGTCAAGCGAGTCAGCCACAACGTCGAACGAATATGCCACCACGGCACGATCGTCGACAGCCGATCTCCGACGACCAAGGAACTCCAGCGTCGCGCATGCTGTGACATGAGCAGCGACGTTCCAAATGCCCCATCCGCCGCGACGCAACGGACCTCTTTTCTTTGAGCCGCAACAAAGAGTGCCGCGCTCCCGCCTCGGCTAATTCCGTACAAGCCCAGCGGCAAGTGATTCAGATCGGGTTGCTGCTTGACGTAATCGAGAACGGTGAACAAGTCGTTCGTTTCGTAGGTCGTGAGCCAGTGCGTGGCTCGATAGCTTGGCAAGGAATCGCTCTCGCCGTGGTTGCGGAAATCGAACGCCAGCACATGGAAGCCCGCTTTCCACAGAGCAGAGCTGTACAACATCGCCGACCAACTGTTGCTCCCAAATTCGTGGCAAAAAACGATCAAGCCGCGCGGTGGCCGTTCCGTTTGACGATACAAGCAGCCGCGGATGGTGACGCCGTCAGTGGTTTTCGTTTCAAACCGTTCCGCATCGGGATCGGGAGGTAGAAGTTGAGTTCGGAAGTAGGGCGAGTTGTCAAAAATCGCCAATGTGCCGCGAATGAATCCAATTTGAATGACGAAATTCGCCAACAGCAGCCCAGCTAATAATCCAATAATCAGCATCCACCAAGCCACGTTCCTGCCCTCGCTTCCTCAGTTCCACATCAAAGGAGAATTCACGTCATCGTGCGTACCGGAGGGCTGACGCCGCCCCGCTCGCCTTCTGGTTCAATCTGAAAATTCTTTTAGGACCAACGTCACATTTTGTCCGCCGAATCCGAAGCTGTTCGACACCGCCACGCGCGCCTTTCGCTCGCGAGTTTCATTCGGGATGTAATCCAAGTCGCAATTGGGGTCGGGTGTGTCGTAGTTGATCGTGGGAGGTAGCACATCATCTTGGATTGCCATCAGACAGGTCATCGCCTCGACCGCTCCCGCCGCTGCAATCAAATGCCCCATCATGCTCTTCGTGCTGGACACCGGCGTTTGATAGGCCTGTTCGCCGAACACCCGTTTAATGGCCATTGTCTCCGTGCGGTCGTTCACCTCGGTGCTTGTGCCATGCGCGTTGATATAATGTACGTTTTCTGGATTCACCCGCGCGTCATTCAAAGCCATCTGGATACACGCCGCCGCCCCACGGCCCTCCGGGTGCATGTCGGTGATCCGATACGAATCCGCACTGGATCCGTAGCCGATGATCTCGCCGTAAATTTTCGCGCGGCGACGCTTCGCATGTTCCAATTCTTCCAGCACCAACATGCCGGACCCTTCTCCCAACACGAACCCATCCCGATTCCGATCGAACGGCCGAGACGCCGCTTGCGGATCGTCATTGCGAGTCGACAGCGCGGTCAGCAACGTGAATCCCGTCAGTCCAAAATGATGAATCATGCTGTGAGCACCCCCCGACAACATCACTTCGGCATCGCCTCGGCGAATCAACTCGGTCGCTTCGCCCAGCGCCTGACTAGAGGCCGCGCAGGCCGTGAGGCAATTCAGATTCGGTCCTTGCGCATTGAACAACGAGGCCAGATGCGCCGCCGCCATATTCGGTTCTTGCTCGAGTTCCCGTTTCGGGTGCAGACACGCATAACCCAGCTCCGCGAACTTGGCATAATCCAGATCGCCGTCTTTCTGAGCACCAGCGATCATCTGCATGAACGTGGAAAAATCCTGCTGTCCTTCGCCCGATCCGAGATACACGCCAAATCGAGTTGGCTCTACATTCTGTTCGTCCAGGCCGGCGTCTTTGACCGCCTGCACTGCCGCCCCAATCGCGAAATGAATGTTTCGACCGCTGTATTGAAATCGTTCGGGGTCCGGAACGTAGTCGGCCAGTTGGAAATTCTTGACCTGCGAGGCGAACTGGGTCGGCAGCGACGTAGCATCAAAATAGTTGATCGGACCGACGCCGCTGACTCGCTCCTTGAGCGAATTCCACATGGCCTGAACGGTGTTCCCGACGGGAGTGATGCACCCCAAGCCGGTCACGACAACTCGACGTTTCATGCTGAAACCCACCACATCCTGCAAGGCGACCGTTCACCAAAACCTGGCCGAAAGCTCTTTCTTGCCGCAATCACCCAGCCAAAGGACGATCGGCTCCCTTCCACGGAAACTTCCCTCGCGGTGCCTCCAGCCCCGCTCAATGCCCGGCCACTTTAGCAGCCGCCTCGCCAAAAAGAGAAGCGAACTTGTAATCTGCACAGAAGCGTGGAATTATTGGACGACTCTGCTGGTGGAGACCCCCGATTACTCAACCGTCTGGCAGACCTTTGCCACCGAGATGCACTCGCTACCACGTTTCATCGCCGCTGACCGAGCCTGGTCCGCAGCCTTTGCTTTGCGAGCCGACGAACCCAGAGATCTTGCTCCAGAATGCCCAGTTCGTGCGCTCCACTCGACAAGAACACAAAGCCCGCGAGCTGCTGACGAAGATTACCACCAGCACCTGGCAACCTCGCTTCGAGACCACGAAACGGCAAGACCAAACGCTTCCGAACCGAGGCAGCTCGCCAAAGTGAGCCAGCTCGCCGCTGAAGCGGCTCTCGGTTCCGGTCGTTGAATTCGACTTTGGTCAGGAACGAATGTGAAATCACTTCCCGGAAGTTTTTTCGGTTCCTGAAACCTTCGTTTCACTGCGACAATTTTGCGAATCGTAGTGGTCTACTGCATCAGAGCTTGACGTCGCCGCAGTTCTGAAATCAGGTTCGCCCAACGCCGTGACTGTCGCGGATCTGCTGCTTTCGCGAGGTACTGTTGTGCTTCGGCGAGATCGCTCGCAATGTCCTGTGGCTGTTTCGTGATGCTGCTGACAAGCTCGTAGTACCTTCTGGATAACTTCGGTCCGCCGTACAGGGGCGCGAGGTCGCGATCGATCCACGTTTGATAGTCGAGTGTTGGATTCCAACTGAATGCTTCCAGAGCCAGATAGTTCAGCTCGTTCTGCGGACTGGCGGCACCGATCTGACCGATGATTTGCAGGCCCTCCGATTTGTCCTCAATCGCTCGGCGACAGGTCCGTTGGATCAAGTCGCTTACCAGCGAGTAGGTGCCGCCGAAGGCCACATCCGATTTGGCCGACTCCCCCCACCATTGGCGTTTCACATCCCAATGACTCCCTTGATGCAATAAGCCGATCGAATGATTCGTCCCCGCCGGCGGACGGAGGCTGAGAGGCCACGAGCCTGCCGGATTCAAAATAGGATCAGCGATCATCTTGGTGTAGGTCCACTGAGTGATCGCCGCCTTGGGATATTGAGCGAGGAACTTGGGAGGGTTGCTCATCAGCACGGCGTTGTATGCGTCGTAACAGGCATACGAGTACCACAATTCTGGATTGATCTTTAGGCCTCGTTCAATCACCGGCACCTGTGTTGCCATCATGTCCCAGTGGTAGTTGCTGTCGTTCTCCGGCAGGGATCTCTGTGTCTTGCAGCGCGGGCATTGGCATTGGAAGAAATCACCGTGTTCCAGATTCACGCCGCCAATGTCCTTGAGCGTTGTGAAGTACCACTCGGCACCATCACGGAGCCACTGCTGAAAGACCGGGTCACTGGGACACGGCGTGCCGGGTATGTCTTTGCCATCGGCCTGCACCATCAAGCGGACCTGGGGATGCTTGGAAAGAAAGGTGTTGATGTTGAAGAGATGATTGCCTCCGAAATAGAAGCCCCCATAACCCATCGTGCCGACGCCCGGCAGGATCTTAACTCCGTTGGCCTTGGCGTATCGGCTAACCGACTGAGCCGTCGTCAGTCCGCCGTGTGCGTCGTTGATGAAGCCTCAGACGATCAGGCCGTTGAGTTTGTGATCCGCCTGGAAATCCACGATCTTCTGAAACGTGTCAACAAATCCGTTGGGCTGCGCGAGGTACGGTTCTAGTGTGCCATTGGCGTCCACATGCTTGGTCTGATGGACTCGGTTGAGATCGTCATCCCAGTTCGTGCAGTGAGTCCAATTCCAAAACATCCGCTTCGAGAATGCCGGCGCTTTGGCCAGCCACAACAGGTTCTGTGGCACGATCCTCTTGCCGTCCAGCGAGCAGTGGTAATGCCATAGCTCCCCCACACCGTATCGCAGGCCGTCCGTATCACCGCCGATCACCACGGCCTGAGTCGATTGGGAATCGGTTGAAATCAGAAAACCTTGCGGCTGGAGTTCAGCACTCAAAGCAGCAGCGGGCAGGAATCGCTTCACTTCGGAGCGAGAGGCTTTCGTGCAAAACACAAACTGGAGGTCTCCAGCGTCATACTTCTGTTCTGGACTGATGACGGTGAAAGTCAGCCCCGCGTCCTGAGTGATGAGCGTCTTGAGCCGTTGGGCTGCACTTGTCGCATCCGACGCGGCAATGATCACCCCCTGTTGGGTCGATACGTTTGCAGCATCCTTGCTCGGTGTTGGAATCGACTTCATCGGCGCGGGGTCGTCGGCAACCACCTCGGCTGTGATGAGTCGGAGCACAAGCAGGGCGATCATTGGCTTCACGAGAGCATTTCCTGTTCTTGAAATTGCATGACGGGTGGACTTCACTCCGAGGTCCACTTCATCGTGATCGGTAATTCCTGATCGCCGCGCGAATCAAGGAGAGCGTGAATGACAAATCGTTGCCGCTCCACCGCTGCGGTGTGTTCATCGTCATCAGTCTCTCGGTGGAATCCAAGTCACCTAGTGTGCCGCTCCGCCGAACGGACTTTTTCAGCGCGAACCCGCGTCACAGCAACTCAAGGATTGGTGTAGCATTGGGCAGAATGGAGATCGGCCGGTCGGAACGGTCGCGGAACATCGTTTCGAGATGGATGCCCAGCGCGGTGTAGACGGTGGCTCACAGGTCTTGTGGGCCGATCGGGCGGTCTTTGACCTCGCCTCCGTCGCGAGTCGATGAGCCAATCACCTGTCCGCCACGAATGCCGCCGCCGGCCAGCCCGGCGGAGAATGCGTGCGGCCAGTGAATGCGGCCTGGTCCGCGGGGACGATCGTCCGAAAAGTTGCGAGGAGAACGGCTGAAGTCGCCGACCGCCACTACCAGCACTCGTTCGTTCAGTCGGCGCTGCCAGAGATCATCGACCAGAGTGCTGAAGTGCTGGTCGAAGACCGGCAATAGAAAAATGTCATCGCCAGGAAATTATCGACGTGCGTATCCCAGGCGAATTAACCGGTCATCAGCGGCGGATCGCATTGCATGTTGACGGTCACGAAGCGGACCCCCGTTTCGACCAGTCGCTGAGCCAGCAGCGCACCCTGGAATTTGGACAACCAAGTCAATCTCTTGCCAGAGAACTTAAGGCACGGCGGTCGGTTCGATGAGCACTTGCCAGCGTGATTGGATGGCTTGTTGATTGCCACCCAAGGCGTCGCGAACTTGGACGTGCAAGTGATGAGTTTTGTCGTCGGCGGTGATTAGGCCGACGGTGACCGACAGTTCCTCGCCGGGATTGACCGGGTGGTCGGAACTCAGATCACACTGCGACACGTTCAGGTTTTGGTTGGTCTGCGTTTCTTTTACGACCATTTGTCCGTCGGCTGGTGGCAAGACTGTGGCCGCGAATTTCTTGATCGGTTTGTTGCTAATGTTACGCACTCGGACCAAGCACCAATTCGGCGATGCGGATGTCGCGGCCGGACTTGCTGCGGCGATCTCTTGATTCACCGCAACGGGCGCGTTTCCAAGTGATCCAACTGTCGGGATAACCGGGCTGCTCAGTGACGGTGCGAGCGGGTTGATGGGTCGCGAGGAACTGGCCGCCTTCACGGACAGCGGCTGGGGAGGCGGCAGCGGTGCCGGGATCAACACCGGTTTCGCCCCGTTCGGTTCCGCATTGAAAAGTGACGGCACCGGCGGCAGAGTCGCTGGTTTCGCCACCGTGTTATTCGACGGAATCACGTAGCTCCCTGGCGGCAGCGATCCAGCCAACTCGGTGGCTGGTGGAGCGGCGGGAATCGCTCCACCAACCATCGTGTTTGGAGTCGGGGTCATCGTGTTTGGAGTCATCGGCAGCTTGCCGGCCAACTGCATGTTTCCGTTGGTCGGCGAGAACATCCGAACCGGTCGAGGCCGACCGGTCACCACCTCGGTCATGGATTCTCCGGCCTGTGTGAGCATCTCGCTGGTCGCTTGAAACGGTCCGACGACATGTCCGGGATGTTGCGGCGTACTGCATCCCGCCGCGCATCCGAGAGACACAAACGCCCAGCGCCACCAGCAATACATTTGCTGACTGAGCGAGTGCCCCGCCAAGTATTTGTTTAGCCAACCGGTCCCTTTGGAATTTCGTCCCCAAGAAAATGATCGCATGATTCCCCCCGGTGCGAGTTTTCAGTTATGAGTGGTTAGTTTTCAGTTGCTTCGTATCAATGGTTCACACCGCGCGATTGAGTGGCACGGTGCGATTCGTTTTGGATCCCTTCTGAATGGCACTGTGTGCGAAGGTTCGCACTTGTGAGTCCGCATCGGTGAGCGCGGCTTGCAAAGCCACGACCGACTCTTGTGGCGCAAGCAGTCCCAATGTGGCGACCGCACAACGGCGAACTCCCACATCCGGGTCTTTGAGCGCTTGTTGCAGCGCGGAAATCGCCGACTTCGCATCCTGGCCGATGCCGCCCAATCCCGTGGCCGCCGCACGACGCACGGATGGATCGGGATCGGACAACAAGCGAATCAAATCGGGTACCGTCCCTTTGGCGATCGGCCCGATTGTTCCGAGTGCGAAGGCAGCCCGAGCGCGCACGGCTGGTGAGCTGTCGGTCAATACCTGTTGCAAATTCCCGGAGGCTCTGCCGGCGTTCGGTCCCAGCGAAGCGAGCGACATCGCTGCCGCCGCTCGCACATGTGGCTCCGGATCGCGTAGCGCCAGTGCCAGCGGCACAAGTGCTTCGACAGCGCCGCGTCCGATCCGGCCCAGCGCGGTCGCCGCAGCTTCGCGAACTTCGGCACTTTGATCTTTGAGCGCGTTCGTGAATGCTGGCACGACCTCTTGCCCGAAGCCTCGAATCGAAGTCGCCGCCACGCGACGCACATCCACATCGGTCGAGCCAACGGCATCGAGCAACGGCTGCAACGTTGCGGCGTGAACTGCCCCAACCGCTGACGCTGATCGCCAGCGGACAATCGCGTCGGCGTCACTCATCCCGCGAGTCAATTGGGCGGTGGTGGCCAAGCCGCTGTCGGCCAGGCGATTCGACGCTTCGCGCCGCGCCGAGATATCAGACGGCATCTTGAAGTTCGGGGATGTTGCCGGAGACGTCGCATCGCCTGCGACGTCGTCCGGCAACTCGCCTCCCGGAACGGATGCCAGCACCGCTGGCAAGACATGTGAATTAATGAGGTCCAAGTCGGCGTGTGACAGCTCTCGAACATTCGAGCTAACGCCCTCGGCTCGACGGATCGGTTGAGCTTTTGCTTCCGATTGGTCGTGGTGATGCAGATGAACGGCGAAGTCCGTCATCGACAAATCCTCCGGCTTGGCAGGAATGAAAATCGGCGTCTCGTCTTTTTTTAGTCCCAGTCGTACCAACCAAATTGCAGCGCCGGCCACCGTAATCCCCACCAACCATAGCCAGGCAGAACTCCACGATCGTTTTTCTTGTGAACTAGCGATGTTGCTCAGCCGTTGTGGTTCCGTGTGTACCGAAGTATCCGAAGCCAGTATTTCGTCTGATTCCAGCAGGCTGATGTTGTTGGCGGCAACCTGTTCGCCGGAGGTTAGCTCGACGCCACTCACCAGCTTTTGAAACCGTTTAGCCAAGGTCGCGAATTCCGACGAAGCGGCCCCGCGTGTACGCAGTCCCTTGGCAGCAATGTCGCAAGGGCGACGCAGCAACTCCCGCTCATCGGCATCCAGCTGGTTCCACTGTCGATCGACCGAATCGGCAAATTGCACCAGCGCCTGGTGCGCTGCCGTTTGAATCGAGTCATCCAAGTCGTCGGCATTCTTGACGATCGCGGTCATCGCGGGAGCTGCGTCGATTCCCAAGTCGCAGGCAAGGACCGTGGCCGCCAAGCGCACGTCGTCACTGCCCGATGTCAGCGCCGGAAACAAACTGGTCGCGAGCGATTGTCTCGTGGCGGGATCGCAGCGTTTCAACAACGAGTTCGCCGTCGCGATTGACTCGGATTGCACCTGCGGATCGCTAGCTTGCATGGCTCGGCCGATCGCTTCGATAGCCGGTTCGAGTTCGCGGATTCCGACTGCTCGCAACGCGATCAATGCCGCACAGCGCACATCGGGCCTGCGGTCCTGAACCGCTCGCACGAGAGCCGCTTCGGCCACTGCACCGTTTTCGCCAAGCTGGCCAATAGCCGTGGCACAACCAATCCGCACGCGCGGTTCTAAGTCGGACAAGCCTTCGGTCAACTGCGGCAGAACGGGAGCCGCGGCTTCACCCAATTGCGTACACGCCCATGCCGCCGCCGCTCGGACTGTGGCGCTGTCATCGCACAGCAGAGCGGTCAAATCATAAATCGCCTCGGCGTTTTTGCTCTTTCCCGCCGCGAGTGCGACGGCCGCGCGCTGCTCCACCGAATTCGGCTTTGCCGGTTCCGCGCGGCTCGCCGTCATCGGGCCAGCCGCGATCACCACGGCAGCGCACCACAACAGCGACGCGCAACCGGCCAACAGACAAACAGAGGACTTCCGTGGTTGTCGACAAATCGTAAGTTTCGAATTCTGCATGAGACTTCCCTGTTGTCAATTGGCCAGGCGAGCCGGCGGGCGTTTGCGTCTGGACAGGCACCGTGTTGTCCGGGGGCAAACGCCCTCTGGCTTGTCTAGTCGTTGTTCTTTCAAGCCGCTTTCTTCAACTCCGATTGTTTCATTTGGCTCAGCCGATCGCGAATCTGATCCAAGCTCAGCGAAGTCGATTGCGGCGCGGGAACCGTTCGCGCCACCCGACCCAATGTGGACTCCACCAATTCGTGAGCAGCTCGCTCGCCCGACGGATGTGTCCGCAGTTCGTCGCTGACTCGCGTCAGGTTTTGCTCGAAGAATTGCATGCTGCTCTGCAACACAACTTGTTCGCGACGGAATTTCTCGCGCAGCACGTCGCGTAGGCGTTCCATTTCCGCTCGTTCGTGACGCAGCTTTTCCCGCTCCGTGTCAATCAAATGAATCTGTTCTGACCGTTCCTGCCGCAACCGCTCCCGCTCCGTTTCCAACTGCCGAGCCAAGTCGGCTCGATCTTGTCGCAACCGTTCGCGCTCCACTTCCACTTGCCGAGTCAGCTCTTGTTGTTGCTTCAACCGTTCGTGATCGTGCAGCCGCCGTGTCTCGGCCAATTCCGCCTCGGCTTGTTGTTTCCAAGCCAGCAACTGTTCGCGTTCTTGAACTCGTGTTGCCGCCATCTCGTCGCGCAAGCGCTTCACCGACTGCTCCTGAATCTCCTGGGCATGTTTGAGCGTTGCCCATTCCTTGTCACGTTGATCGCTCCACGCCTTCTCTCGAACGGACAATTCTTGCTCGACCACGCCGCGTTGCCGTTTCAATTCCGTTTGAGCGGCCAGTTGTTTCTGAGCCAATTCTTGTTCAAGTCGCCGTTGATGTTCGAGTCGCTCATTCACTGCGCTGTCATTGGCCTGTTGCAGCCAAGCTGCATGTTTGGCCTTAACTTCATCGAGTGTTTCCGACTGAACTGGCTGCGGCACACCCGCACTGACATTCGGCTGGAATGTTGCCTGAACAACGGGTTGTTGTGTTTGTTGTTGCTGTGTTTGTGGCTGGAGCTGATGCGGCGGAGTCGAAAAGTTCGGGTTCCACCCACCGAACAATTCACGCTCCAGTTCATCACGCTGGCGCAGCCAAATCGTCTGAATCGATTCGACCGAATTCGGTGCGGTAGGTTTTTCAGTGGACATCGGCAATCCTTTGTTCGACAGCACGAAACCCGGGAGTGCTGCGGCTCGACGCAGCCCTCCATTCAGTTGGTATGAAGACCTTGATTTTCCAGGGAACGAGCGTCGCGCTCTTCGAAAAAGTCTTCCACTTCAACCGGTTCAATCGGCGTGGCCGCCTTGATGTCGTCGAGCATTCGAGGTTCGAAAGCTTCGGGCGTGGCCGATCGCCGTGCGACTAATTGCTTGAGCCATTCGGTCCGTTGCCGTGCATCCGCTAGACGACGTTGACGCAAATCTTCAAAGACTTGATCGACCAGTAACGCCACGTCGCGTGGTTGAGCGGCTGATCCTTTGGGCAGCGTGTCCGTGAGTTGTTGTTGTACCACGTCCGGAGTCTCCTGCTTCGCTGGCCGCCGAGATTCTGTCGTATCCTCCGGCTGATCAAGCGGCGGCGAGTCGGCTGGATTTTGGTTCGAGACCTGACGAACAGGAAACTTTGCGGACGGTTCGTGATCGTCGGGAAAGAAGTCGTCATCCAAGCTTGGCTTGTACGAAATTCGCGTGGAGACAGACTGCGAAATCGGAATCGCCGAAGCCTTGGCGACAAAGGGACGAGGCTCGTCAGGTCTCAACGCGACTGACGGATCATACGGCGAAATTGTCATCGGGAGTTCGTCCGCTGGCACCGCCACCGGGACAAACTCGCCCGCGATTCCATCGGCCGATTTAGGCGATACACAAACTCCGGCCGAACAGGTTGGGCATCCGGCTGATGTTGATCTGGTCGACCCCATCGTTGGACCAGGAACGGCCACACGAAATGTCGCCGAGTTGTCCGATGTCGCAGTTTTTCCAGCAGCCGTCGCCGCGAGCAAGCGGGCATGCGCCTGCTGCCCCGAAACCGGCACAATCTGCCGAGAACCGTCGCGGACATTCGGCCCGACTCGCACCTGCGATTGATGAACATTCCCGCGCAAGCAACCGGCTAAACCCAAGCAGAGCCAACCGGTCCATCGCCAAAATGGCTGTCTCATGTGCTTACCCAATTACTCGACCGAATCTCACTAACCCGACGCGTGAGCGAGGGTGAGCCTTAAGGAACGAGACGCACGTCTCGCCATCAAGGCGACTCTTTCCGAGTTATCGGTTGCGTAAGCTGTGCCGGTTCAAACCATTTTGACGATTACTCAAACTATCCGTCCACCGGCCAATTTTGCCAGTAGGTTGGGACTCCGTTCCGCCCCGTGCGAAAATCTGACTCAAACACAACAGCTTTCGCCAGTAAAAGAGAGCGTGTTCAGCGCGACCGATTTCGCAGCTCGGCCGTTCGTTTCAATACGTCGCTAAACCGCTGCTCCCATGTAGTCGTCTCCAGCTTCCGTAGAATCGGCTCGGCATCATCTAACCGCTTTTCGTGAATCAGCGCCGCAGCGAGGCGCAGCAGCGGTTCGGGTTCCAGCGATCGGTATTCGGCGGCGAGTTGCCAGTGCGTGATCGCGTCGGGCCAGCAGTTTTGGGATTCTCGGACTTCCGCGAGCAGCGAATGGCTTTCACCCTCAAGCGGCAGGGATTCGACGATGTTCGTGAAGGCTCGTTCGGCTTCGGCAGGTTGTTCGAGTTGTTGTAGTCGTTGGCCGGCGTCCTTCAGGCGAGCGATCTCGCGACGGTTCAGCTTGGCGGAGTCGAGTACTTGTTGAACAGCAGCGGCTTTGTCTCCAACAGCGTCGAAGCTCGCGATCAAAGCATCGTGAGATTCAAGATCGTTCGGTTGCAGTTCCAGCGCGAGCCGCAATTGCGGGATCGCTTCGGTGGGGCGCTTCAGTTCGAGAAAGACTTGACCAAGTGCTTTGCGGACAATCGGGTTTTCGAGCTTCGTTTTTTCGGCTTCTGTGTCGTAATGCTTCGCAACGAGAGCGAGGTCGGAGGACTGCCGCATCACATTCTGCAGCGCGGCGAGAGCTTGCTTCCGATTTTCGTGGCGAGGACCCCAGCTCACGATTGCCGAGACCGCCGCATCGACGGCGTGCGGCGAGTCCTTTTGACCGGCATACGCCGCCGCCAACTGCGAGTAATAGTTCGACAGCGTTCCGTTCCCGATCCCGCGTCGCGGCTGCGACTGTTCATGAGCGGCAATTGTTTCCTTCCAGAGCCGAACGGAATCGTCAAACAGTTCGCAGCCGAGGCTCGCTTCGGCCAGCGCTCGCGAGGCGTGTTCGTTCCACCCGACTTTGCGGAAATGCTTCTCCGATTCCGACAGCACTTTGAATGCTCGCCCGCCAAACATTTGCACCGGTCCACCTCGTCCAGCATCATTGTGAAAGAACGCCGACATCAGCCGCGTGCGGTAGTCGATGTTATTTGGCTGCTCTTTTATCAGCGCGGTCAGCAGCGGAATCGCTTCCGCGAATTTCTTGGAGTCGGCCAGATACCGAGCCAACCGGCTGCGGCCGTCTTCGTCGAGCACTTTCGCTTTCAAAGCCGTTTGCAGAATTTCGATCGCCGGTGCGGGTCGGCCCAAACCGTCGTTGAGATACACCGCCGTGAAGTTGATCACCGCCACATCATCCTTCTTTTCGACGGCCACTTCGCGTGCGACTCGTTCAAAGTCGTCTTCCTTCTTCTTCCAGTAGTAGTCCGATCCGATCCGATACCAATCCTGATTTGTTGTGTTGTGCCCGAACAGCTCATTTCGCAGCGAAGCCAACACCCGCTTGAGCAGTCGCGGCTCGATGTCACCTAGCCCCCCTGCTCCGTCCGCCTCGCGCCGCCAATGGGCCAACGTTGATCGGAAGTACTCCCACAAGCCCGATTGATTCTGCTGCTTCAACCAAGCCGGTTCGTCGTCGATCCAATCGAGCACGAAGACGATTGCCTCGCGAAAACCACGAACGGTCCGAATCGTGTTTGCGAACATGCTGAGCGTGTTCTGGAAATGATTCGCTGGCCGAACCATCAGTTCACGGAGTCGCTTCGTCGTGAAGTGGTCGAGGTCCGCGCGTGCCCGCTCGAACGATTGGTCTTTTTCGGCGAACGCATTCGCCGTTTGATACAACAACGACAAATGCTCGAACGCCGCGACTTGCTGATTCGTGTTGGTTGTGTCGGCCAATTCCAGCAGCCTGTGCTGTAACCGCTCGTAATGTTCCAGTCCTTTGCCGAGCGACGTCTCGCCTCGATCTGCAAACGCCGACCGATGCACATCGAGCCAATGTCGCAACAACGTCAGCTTCATCCCTTCGACTTTGACTCGGTCCAATTGCGTCTGTACCAACGATTCGGCCGCAATGAATTGCGACTGCCGATTCAAATACACAACCGCCAACGCAAACGCTCCGCTCGCCCGATTCGTCAGCTTACCGCCGCGATCAGCCAAGTGTTCATCAAGCACGGCCAACAACAACTCCGTGGCGGCACGAGGCGATTCGTAATCCCACAACCTATCGGCCAATCTCTGTCCAATCTGCAAGCGGTCGAAACTCCCGCGAGCCGCTCGATCAAAGAGGGTTCGCAACTGTCGAAGCTGCTCATCGGCCAACGCCTTCTGTGAGATCTGTCCCAATCCGCCAAGCATGTCCGCATAATGCCTAGGTTCCGAAGCGGACCAATCACCGTGGTCGAAGGCCCGACGCAGCACGGCCAACGCCCGATCAATGTGCGGCCCAGGCTGATTCAATAATTCCGCCGCGCGCCGTTCGACTTGAAGTTCCAGGAAGTCCAACGAACGCAAATCAACGACGGATGCACGCTGTTGATGGGCAAGGGACGCAAATGCTTTGTCGTCGTTTGCCTGTGCAACTTTCGTTTCGTTTGAAGCCGCGTTATTTACGTCAGTAGTCTCGGTTGTTCCCTCTTTGGTCCTTTTCGTCCCTTCGTTCTTCCCTCCAACCCTTAACCCCCAACCCTTAACCACACGCACTTCCGCCAATCGCGCGATCAATTCATCCGCGGTCGCTTCATCCCGAATCTCGTTCAACACGGCCGACATGCCGCTCAGGAACGGATACGCCGTTCCCGCCGTGTGGCCGATGACCGCGTCGGGCAGCATGCTCAGCAGACGGAAGTCATGCGAAGCACCGTACACGCGTTGCAATTGCCACAAATAATTCTGCGGCGCAGCCGACTTTGAGAACAATGCTTGAAACAGCCGGATCAAGTTCGGATCGACATCGCTCGGCAGCCGCCCGCCGCCGTGCCACGGATTGACCAACTGACCCAACTGCTGACCGAGCCGACCTTCGTCTGCCGTCGAGAACGCCTTCACGATCGATCGCTCATGATCCGCTCGCCGATCAACCGCCTGATACCACATCGCTAACGCTCGGTATTCTGCGGCTGGCAGCAAGTGCTCGCGTTCGACTTGTTCAAACAGAGCGATCGCCTCCGGGAGCCGACCGAGTTCCGCTTTCAAATATCCCAGAGCCACATGCCACCGGAAATCAAACCCCGCCGCATCGGCCCACGCCGACAGATGCCGTTCCAGTTCCTTCGGTCGATCGAGCGCCAACAGCAACATTTGCAATCGCGATTTCCAAGCGACCGACTTCGGCACCTCGGCCACTCGTCGTTCGAGCCACGTCACCAACCGTTCCGCTTGCATCGGTGGCGTTCTATTTTGCGTGATCAATCCGGTCAGCAACCCCAGATGCCGCAGCCGCAGAACCGTCGACGAGCCATTCCCCTGACTCGCATTGCCTTTCTCCAGCCCCGCAATCGAAGTCCAACATTCCGCCACAACACGATCCAACTCGCGATTCAAATCAACCAGCAACAAGAGTTGTTCGTACTGCAGCCAATCGGCTAGCACCCCGTCGGTCCGCTTCGTAAACCCCGTCAGCCGAGCCAACAAATCCGCTCGTGCTCGTTGCTGAGCAATCGCTCGCAACCGCGATTGTTCTTCCGGTTTGAGCTTATTCGGTTCTGGCATTAACTGTTTGACGAGCGTTTCGGTTCGTCGAGCCATCAGCGTGTTCTGCAACCGCTGATATCCCTCAATCCGCGCGAGCGTTTGCCGATCATCACGAGCGAGTTTTGCTACATCGTCCGAAAATACCGGCAGCGGCCAAGATCCCTCTTTCGGTCCTAACACCAGCAGCACATCGAACAACTCCGACTCAACCCGCGAGTTCAACTTAGCGGTTCCGATCAGCTTAGCGTCCATCGTGCCGAGCAAATCGTTGAACAACGCCGCCGCGTACGCCTCGTGATAATCGACATGAGTCGTCCGCAGTAATTCTCGCCGAAACAGCCGCACCAGTTCCGGAGTGCTGTACCCGCCGAGATAACTCAGCAAATGATTTGCCGCTCGATCCTTGTCATCAGGATCAGCCGCCGCTTCCCACCGCTTTCGCAACTCACCGCGAACTGGTTCGCGGAGTTCTTTCACTCGATTAACTTTGTGGACTTCGCCAAGCGTCTTGATCCACGCGAGTAAGCTCAACGAATGATCTGACGACAATTTGCCGAGATTGTCTCGCAGATATGGCACGAGTTCCGCAAGCACTCGCCGTCCGTTCGGCGACTTGCGGAAGTGCTCCAACCCCAAGATCGTGTTCGCATTCGCCAACTGATCTTCACGCCGCAGAAACACTGTGACCGCCTCAAACAACGGATCACGATACTTCGGCAGCACGCCGTCGTTCGTCCATCCATGCCCATCCGCGATGAACTTCAACGCGGTACCGAGCCGAATCAAATAATTGCCTCGCGGTTCGGAGTGCTCGGCCTCGGCGACGCCACGGGTTACCGACGCGACTCCCTCGTTAAGCCAATTCAAGACCAATTCATCGACTTCTCCCTGACGTTCGAGCCGACGCAATGTTTCCAGCAACATGCGGTATCCCTCGAAGGTCGAGTACTTTTCGAGCGACTCGGTCAGCCAACGTTCTAATTCGCGGAATCGCCCGTCGCTCTGCATCCAGGTCGCGATCGTGTGCCGAATCGACCACTCTTCCGTCGCTGTCCAACCAGCATCTGGCTTGAGCTGCTTTCTCAGCCAATCTTCCGCTCCTTGCCGATCGCCCAGATTCATCAATTGCTGTGCGTACGATTGCTGCAACGCCAGATCATGCCGATACGTCTCGGCCATGAGCCGCAGCAACTCCGCCGCTTCTTCCGATTGCCCGGCCGATGCGAACAAGCTGTGACGCATCTCACGCCATGCCTTCAAGCCCTGGCGCCGAGGCTCCTGCCGCTCAAAGACCGGCCGCAACCGATCGACAATCGACAATCGTTCGTCCGCCTCCGCGACGCTCCCTGCCACCGAAATCACATGATTTGCGAGCCGCTCCAGATCCCCGTCACGCCACCGCGCATCCCCCTTCGTGACCGCTAAGCCTTTCGACTCTTCGTGCAATCGTTGCAATAACTCTTCATGCCGCCGACTGATGTTGAGCAACGCATCCCGAATCCATCGAAAGCCATGCTTTCCGTTTGCTAACGACTCCGCCGCCTCAAGTTGTTCCCAAGCCCGATCCCACTGTTGCGAGCTTGCAAAGTGCATCGCCAACACGAGGTGATCAGTCCCCGCAACATGTAGCCGTCGCGCTTCCGCAACGCTCGGCAACGGCGATTGCAGCACGAGACATCGACTGCGGACGGTCAATTCTTGTTCGATCCGAGCATCTGCGTCGGCGACTGGCACGGACTTGACGGTTTGAGTCGTCACCGACTTCAAGCGACCCAACTCGTCGAACTGTTCGATCCGAGTCGGCCACCACGATCCCGCCGCCTGCACGAAGTCGCGGCATTCGAGCTTCAGTTCGACTCGGTCGTTCTGCCGCATTTCGTAGGTCAACAGAACTCGCCGCGCCGTGTCGATGACCACGCGAGTCGTTCGCGTCGGGTCATTTGATCGGAGCGTCAGCACCTTGCGGTCGGGAGCAGACTGTTCGATCGACGCGAAGTCCTCGCGATACCGCTCGACCAACCCAATCTGGTCACCAACTCCGAGCGAAAAATCACCTAGCCCCAACGGCGGCAATGCGATATCAATCGCATTCGCTCGCCGTGACCAACCCAGCTCAAACGCCGCCGACACGATCCCGCGTTCCATCTCATTGCACCACTGAGTTTCGGTCGCTGCATCATCGCCGCTCGACCGAATCAGCCACCCGCGAGGCGTCACGATCTCCTCCCGCTCGCTCCGCCGAGTCCACTCCTTCCAGCGCGTGTCGTAAGTCTCGACCACTCGATTCAACTTCAACCCCGCATCGTGTCCGAGCAGCGTTTTCGTCCGCAACAAACTTTCCGCGAGCAACCACGCCTCCTCCGACCAACGCCGAGGCTTCGGTCGCATCTGCGACCGACTCGTCTCCCACAACTTGCTGACATCCGCGCGAGTCCTCACCGACTCCGGACAAGGCTGTTTCACCGGAAAACTCGGAAATGGAGCGAGCAATGCCAACTCGCTCGGAGCCGCCGGCATCGTCCCGCGAGACACCCCGCGCCCGCCACGACCCAAACCAAACTGAGAACGAAAACCCTCGTGCCAGCCATCACCGTCCGAGTCGTATTCAAACGTCACTTCTCCCAAAGCCAAGCCATCAATATCAAAGCCAGCCGAACGTTTGAAATCCATTACGCCCGGTCCCGGTCCATCGATCATTGGCAGAGGTCCAGAAAGCACTAAGCTCGGAATAGTAAAGTCGTTCGCTTCCCAAGCGTTGGTCAGATACTGCTCACCGCCGTGGTAGAAGTAGTCCATTCGCCCGCTGAGATCGCCGTGCAATTCACTATGCCCGTTTCCAAATCCAAGGCGTCCTTCTTCGTCGAACAATTGCGATGGACTGCCAGCGAATTGTTCTCGCCCATCGACAAAGTCGTCACCGGAACTCCTGAACAGTGCGAATTTCGAGGGGAGGTGGATTGATCCAAAATCGAGACCGCTATCCACATTCTCATCTATACCGTTCCACGAACGGCCCAGAAAATTTTGGGCGAAATGCGACTTACTATCTGAATCGGAAAGCAGCTCCCGAGTGGTGGGCCTCCTCCAAAAGGAACCTCCACCCGCCGACATTGGCTTGTCCCAAAACGCGTTACCGTTGGTGAAGCTCCATTGATTCGGCGGCAACTCCACTGCGTAGCGCGACTTCGTGTCGTCAAACAGATCCATGTCAGATCTCTGGTACTTATTTCTCTGGTACTTATTGGAATCCCCGAGTCTCAAGAGAGTTACTCCTTGCGCACCGTCATCCATCCAAACAGAACCCGCTGAAGTGAAACTCACGTCACCCTGAGTCGGCTGACCACGCATTCGCGGTCTCAGTGGAATATCGCGGCCGAGCGAACTCAGTTGCGACAGAGCCTTGTCTCGCAACTGTTGTCGCCAAAGCTGAGCCGCCTGCATTTGCTTTTGGATGAGTTCATAGTTCGCATTGTCTCTGCCGGCGGCGAAGAACTTTTCGCCGTCGCGCATTTGAAACCGCCGCTTCACGCCAAACCGCTCGCGATCCGCATCCGACTCCAAAACCAACAGCGACGTGTACGGCGTGATGATGTGAAACTCTTCCGACATCGCGATCACGTCGTTCTTCACCGCCGCCGACTGCCCCTGCTCAAGCAAATGGTCGAGATGCTGCCTCGCCCACAATCGTGGGATGAACGAATTGCTATCGGGCGAAGCGGAAAGCGGAGAGCGGGAAGCGGATGACGACTCGGTTTTCGATTCGCTGTTGATCGTATTCGGCAACCGAACCGGCGCAGTCAGCCTGATCGGCTTGCCATTCAATGTGCCGATGACGATGACAGAGGGTTGAGAGCTGAGAGCTGAGAACTGAGAGCCTTCGTTCGGATTTCGGATTTCCGGCAGGTACTTGCCGACCACGATCTGTTGCGTTCCGAGCGGCAAGTTTGGAAGCGATGACGGATACACGGCGGTCGTGGACAGCCCGGCGAATTCGACTTTCACATCGCGCAGGCCCGGCGACGCAATCTCGATCAACAAATCGCGAGCAGCTTTCATCGGCGTCTGCTCGCCACTGAGCCGCCGCACCGATCCGCCACCGATCGCACCGAGCGCTTTCAGCACCGGCCACTCAAATGTGCTGCCAACAGCGACAGCGTGGAAAGTGAGCTGAGATTTGAGATTTGAGATTTCAGATTTCGACACATCACGCACCAAGCGCGGCAGCGCGTTCGCGAACTCCTCCGGCGTCTTCGTCCCAGTCGTGACGATGCCGTCGCCGAGATAAATGATGTGCGTTATCTGCGGTTTGCTAACCCCTACCTCCTGACCCCTAACCCCTTGTGCCATCGCCGACTTCACCGCCGTGCGCAAATCGGTCCAGCCGAGCGATCGGCGTTTGGCCAGAAACGACCGTGCGGTGTTGATGTCGTTCATTGAGACTGCTCGCGGCGCATCGAAAGCCCAATCGCACGTCACGTCGCAGGTCGCGAGGTTGAACGAATCGCGAGGCGACAGCGACGCCAGCAAGGCCGAGACGAAATCGGCCTGAGTCCGTCGCAGCGAATCGTCCATCGACCCAGATGTGTCCGCGAGGATCAGCAGCGACAACGGCTCGCTCGACGGGAGAAGTTCGCGATCCCAATCACCATCCGAACCGGGCGGCGTGAACTGCATCAAGAAATAGCCGTCGTCACCCCGTCGATGCGGGATCAGCACCACATTGCTCGGTGGCTGTTCCGTTTCGACGACGACCTCGAAGTCCCGCGTCGGCGTGTGATTCTGAGCCGCAAAGCGAACTCGCCCCGCCCGCCGCGTGATCTCATCGCGAGTCAAATGCGTCGGCGACTTCACGCTCCGCAGCGGCACGGCCGACGAGACCGTCACGTCAATCGACAGTTCACGCAGCGGGTGTTGCCGCAACAGCTCGCTTTGCAGAGCATAGCTATATCGAAACTTCCGCCCCCGACCTGGCAGCACCTGAGTGTACGTGATCTTCACTCGCTTTTCCGACCGAGCCTCGATCGGAAACACGCGAGCCTTGAACAAATTCCCGCCCGCCCATTCCAGCAGCCCCGGATCGCGCTTCTCCCGCAGGATTGTCTCGAAGATTTCGCGAGCACGCTGCTTCTCGACAATGTCCGCCTCGACCAATTCCTCGCCGATCCACATCCCAAACCCACTGATCGACGCATCGGCCGGCAACGGAAAAAAGAACGTTCCCTCCGTCCGCGCGTCGCTGTGATTGACGAACGATTCCTCAATCACCGTCCGAGCAATCTGGTCCCGAATATCGACCGAGACTTTGTGATACCCAACCGACAGCGGCACATTCCGCCCATCAATGTTCGCGACGAGCGAGCCAAGCGATTCCTGCGGCATCGTTCCCTTGAAACCGAGCAACCAAGTCGGCGCTCGTTCCAATTTCACGAGCGCCCCCGGCTCCCGCTGCGAATCGACGCGAAAGATGTGCGTGCCAGACCGTAGCTCGGTCATTCCATGACCGAGATTCCTGTTCGCGCCTTCTGCGCGCTCCACGTGTTTCTCGACATCGCTCGCTGGCTGATCGCTCGGCAATTCATGTCGCGGAACGACAGCGCTACGTGCGGCTAAGCTGCTCAGCTTGAATGTTCGCCCTTCCGCGACCGTGATCTCGACCTCGCCCGAATGCAGACGCAATTCGGAAGGCGACACGAACTCGGCCAACGAACCAGGCCCAAGAACAACGAGCATATCGGGGACCAACTTTACTGCTACCGCGTTTGCTCCTGCGGAGTCAGTCCGCAGCCAGTCGCCCGACCGCAGCAACGTCTCTTCACAAACCGGCGTCCAGCGTTGAGCCACCTGCGCGAGATTCGCACTGACCGCCACGACCGGCTGTAATGAAACAATCCCTTGCGGCTTAGTCACCTTTCCGATGCGCCCGTCTTCCGTCAGTGACTCGCGTACGACAAAGCGGTTCGCTTCGACCGCCTCATCCCAAGCCAGCACCGTCACCGCCGCGAGCAACTCTTCGCGCCCGTCCCGCTCATCCGTCAGCCGTAACGACTGAAGCCGATTGTCTGCGGCATCCGCCACTGCCTCAATCCGCATCCTAGGCCGACTCGCATCCAACGTCGCTCGATAAACCCGAAACTCCCTCCCGTCGCGATTGACGACTTCACTGGCACGAGCCGCCAACCACGTCGGCTTCTCCCGCCATGTTGTTCGCCAGACAGTTGATTCGTCATCAGATTTCGTAACGCGACTGCCAGGGCGCGGCTGGTTACGATCCACGAGACCGCTTCCTGACGGTCTCAGTACGGAATCCCACAGCATCGCGACAACATCGACTCGACCATCCGCCACTGCCGCTGATTCATGCGACTCTGCGCGATTAGCCAATTCATCGACTTGCCACAACCGGCCTTCGCGACCGATCACATACTTGCCATCGTCTTGACTCCAACGAACTCGCCCTCCCGCCGCTGCCACGATCTCGCGAGTCTCCCCCGCCGTCTCAATCCGCATTCGCAATGCCGACGTCTGATTGACTGAGGCCAACACCTCGCCGAGCGTCGCGTCGCGCCGAGGCATGACACCAATCAACCAAACCACCGCGACGAGTGCGGTCCCCGCAATCGCCGTCACCCACGTCTTCTGCCTGCGAGACGCTGTCTGATGTACCGTACTCGTAACCACGTTCGTAAGAACGTGGGTCGCACGCGTGTTGCCCCAAGTTCTGGCGAACATGGCGCCGCCTAGTGAATCGCTTCCGGAAAGTTCGTGGGCTCCACGCCCATACTCCGCCGAAACAAACTCTGCTGCCGACTGTTCACGCAGCTCAGCCAAGAACGCTGCATCAGGCAACGTCGCATCGTGATCGACAGCCGACATCAACTGTTGAATTGTGTCATCTTCCGAATTGGTCGAAGACATGATTGCACCTCAATTGAACTGAATTTCATTGGTCTCAAAGACTCATTGGTCCTTTAAGTCTCTGCGGTCCCAGTCACCGCAAATGGCAAAGACAAACGGGGCCAAAAAGACCATGTTGGAACACCGCGCTGTCATCACACCGAGCAAGCCGCTGCTTTCATTTGCCGTCCAAATGCCACTCGAAACGCCCCACGTGCCCGAGCCAACTTCGATCGCACGGCGACCTCGCTCGACCGAGTCGCCGCTGCCAATTCTTCAACCGAAACGTCATCGAAGTACTTTGCCGACAGCAGCAGCGCGTACTCATCCGGCAGTTCGAGCAACACCGCTCGCACAATTTCCGCTTGTTCCGCGACGAGCAACATCGCGCAGGGATCGCCCTCAAACGGTGCGGCGAATTCGGGATCATCGAGCGATTCAATTTCGCCGATTACCTGCCGCCGCCGCGCCGTGCGCCGGCCATGCAACGCCGCTTGATTCCGAGCAATCCCGCACAGCCACCACCACAACGACCCCTTGTCTGGATCAAAGTTCTGTGCCGATCGAGCCGCCGCCAAAAAAGTCTCTTGGACAACATCCGCAACATCCGCCGAGTTCGCTCCCAACCACCGAGCCACCAACCGCCAAGTCGGCACCGCGAACGAGTCATACAACTCTCGCCAGGCCGATGAGTCTCCAGCCCGCAGCCCCTCCGCGATCGCTCGTGCGGCCCGGTCATCCATCACGGATTGTCCTTCCCGCCGCCGCAAGTTCGCTTCGCCTGGCATCCGGACATTTTCGAGCCTCGTTGTCGAACGGTCGGTTGATTTGCCGGTCATTTTCAGCCGACACAATGAATTGGCGCGAACCGAGCGAAGTGTGTCGCGGAATTTTCCAAACTTCACGTCATCGCGATCAACCGGCCAAAACCAATAGCCGGGATCAACAGCGAGACGGTTGCCATCGCCAGTTCTTCGTGTCCGTTAAAGGCATAAATCAGCGTGGCATCGAGCATCACCAGCGACAACAGCAACATCTTGATCGCAAACTGCACCGGCTGTGGACCGGGATTACTGATCGCAGCGGCCAGTCGTCGATCGAGCGTGAACAAAATCACCGCCAGAATGATCAATGCTCGAAACGAGTTTTCCGGCAACCCGGACCGATGGACGTAATACGCCAACCCCAGCACCGCCGCATTGATGACAACTGCTGCACCGAATAACGCCCACCGGCGGCTAACCGTCGCTTCTTGCTTCGCAAACAACGTCACGCCACCGATGTAAATGCCGAGTCCCAGCGCCACAAACAACTGCGGTTGAGCCAGCACTTCGCCGATGGAACTAACCGCACTCGCGCCAAGCAACACGTTTCCGAATCGACAGCCTCCCATGACCAGCGGCCCGATCGGCGTCTTCTTCAGCCCGCCGTCATAACCCAGCACGAGCATGCACAACGCGCTAGCCACGATCAAGCTCGGCACACCGACACAACCCGCCGCGACGACTCCGATCAACATCAACGCGGCCGCCAATCGAAACGCCACCGCCGCCGAAACCGCTCCCGAAGGAATTGGCCGATCCGGACGTTCGACCGCATCAATCAACCGGTCAAAGAAATCGTTGAAAACCATGCCAGCCAAATAAATTCCGGCAGACGCCAAACACAGCCACAAAAATGAAGCGTGCAACGCCACCGTTTCTTCGTTGACGAACGTCAGATGCGTCAGCAAGAACCCGAGAAAAATATCCGCCAATGCCGTGAACACGGTCGGCAGGCGAAGTAGTCGAAGATACGTGAACAGTCGGGAGTTCATAGTGGCCTACTTCTCCGCCGCCACGGAATCAGCCCATTGTTCGAGAACGATAAATTGTTTGGCGAATTCCGGTTCGTGCGACCCCATCGGGCTTTTGAAGAACGCGGCGAGATGTGACATCACGCCCGATTTGCCTCGGCGGGCTTCCCGCTCGGTGAGGCGGACGAGGTCCAGGGCCAGCGGGGCGGCGAGCAGCGAGTCGCAGCCTTGCCAAGTGAATTGCAACGACATCTTCGTGCCGAGAAACCCCTCGAAGTGGATGTGATCCCACGCGGTTTTCCAATCACCCATCGACTCGATGTATTCGATGCTGACCAGCGTCTGCGGCTTGTAGCCCAGGATTTCGGTCAACAGGTGATCCTTCGAGCGGACCTTGTTCGATTTATTGATCGGGTCATCGAGCACCTTGCCGTCCATGTTGCCGAAGATGTTGTGGCCGACCCAGCTCATCACCTTCAGGTTGCGAGCGGCAAACATCGGGGCGAGGACCGCTTTCATCAACGTCTCGCCGGTCTTGCCGTCTCGGCCGACGTGCAGGCAGTTTTGTTTGATCGCGAATTCTTCGAGAGCCGGCAGATTCGAGCCGACCGACGGCGTGAAGTTGACGAAGCTGCATCCAGCTTCAAACGCCGCGACCGCATAAATCGTGCTGGCGGGAACCGGCGATGTTTTGGCTTCGGCCAACTCCTTCGACAGCCTCGCCCAATCCCAATTGCCGACGTCCGATGCGAACGGCGGTTCGGTCGAAGAGAGATTCACTACGATCACGCGACTGCAACCGTTCGACTTTTTGAACTCTTCGATGTCACCTCGCAACCGCTTGATCGCCGCTTCCGGCGTTTCACCGCGAGTCGCCAGCGTCTTCGGCCCCGCAAACTTTTCGATCGTGGCTCCGACGTTGATCAATGTCCCCGGCCGGATGTTCTTGTCGAACTCAACCAACTGCGGCGCTACCGTGTTCAGCAACGCCGGATCAAACACTCGTGAGTTCCGATACAGCACATCCGCCTCGGCGGAGTAATTCGTCTCCCGAATCTCATGCCCGCCGATCACGAACTGTGACCATTCGGCCAGACTCAAGCGAGTGAACTTCGGCAGCGATGTGACGAGCGCGGTCTCTGGAGCCACCTTCGACTGCAACCCGGCCAAGCCGACAGCGACGGTCGTTGACACGCCCCCCCAAGCTCCAATCAACCAGAGTCCGATTTTTTCTTGATTCATCGTTGCAACCAATCACTGATGGGGTGGGATGTTTTCTAACGGCGGGAGAAGGACGAAATCCGGAGGAAGTTTGAAATCCGAATGGTGAAGTTGAAATGAACTGCGGTTTGGCCTGTAGGGACTGCGTTGCACGATCTTCGTCATTCGGTCTTCAAGCTTCCGACATCGTCATTCGCAATCCGTCTGTATTCGGGTTTTGGAATTCGTCATTTCAATTGGCAATCGTTGCGTCGATCCATTTCGACAGATCGCTTTGGACTGACATCAGAACCGCTTCGCGGGCCTTTTTCAATTCGTGGAGCGGCAATTCGTCACGGCTGCCGGGAGCCGGTTGTGCGAAAAGATAGAACTTGATCTTTGGCTCGGTGCCGGATGGGCGGGCACAAATCCGGATACCGGTCTTCGCGCCCGGCAGATCGGAGACGCCGTCGAAGATCAGCAAGTTGCCGATCGGATATTCGACTCGGCCGGTCGGGCGGTTGTCGGGGAGCGAGCGAAGCTCGTGCAATTTGTAGTCGGTGACTTGAGTCAGCTGCGCTCCGCCGATGACTGCGGGCGGCGCGGTGCGGAGCGTTTCGCTGATCTTTTGGATTTGCTGACGCCCGGTTTCACCGGCGCAGGTTTTCGCAAGTTGAGCGTCGCAGAAGTAGCCATGTTCGACAAACAGTTCATCCAGTCGATCGAGCAACGTTTTGCCCGATGCCTTCAACTCAGCAGCCAGTTCGAGCAGATGCAGCGCGGCGATAGTGGCGTCTTTATCGCGAACGTATGTCCCGGCGAGAAACCCGATCGATTCCTCGTAGCCGAATGCAAACAGTTCCGGCCCTTCGCGATCCATGACCTCGCCGATGTACTTGAAACCGGTGAGCAAGTTCCGAATGCAGCGAACTCCGTACTTAGCTGCGACCGATTCGATCATCGACGAACTAACAAGCGTCGTCGTGACGAAGTGCCGCGGCGTCAGCGATCCCGCTGTGCGGCGTTGCCGCAAAATGAAATCGGCCAACAACACGCCGGTCCGGTTACCGTTAATAATCGTGTACTCGCCATCAGTCGCGCGTGCCGAGACACCGATCCGGTCGGCATCGGGGTCCGACGCGATTATCACTTCGGCTCCGATCTGCCGCGCGGGCGGAATCAGCGCGTCGAGCACGACCTTCCGTTCGGGGTTCGGGAAGCGATCGGGAGCGAACGGAAAATTTCCGTCGGGCAGCCGCTGAGACGAATGAATTCGGACTCCGCTGAAACCCGCTTGCACGATCGCGCGAAACACCGACGTTTCACCAACGCCATGGCACGGGCTGAACAGCGCCGTCACATCTCGTTTCTTCGACAGCGAACAGTCGACAACCGCGCGAATGAACGCCGCGTCCAATTCCTCGCCGACAAGTTCGATCCGCCCTTCATTCAATGCTTCGAGAAAGTCGCACATCGGAATATGCGTGGCCGATTCGACCAGTGACGTGAGCTTATCGGCATCGTTGTCCAAAATCTGACCGCCCGTCGCCGCGTAGACTTTGAAGCCGTTGTCGGCCGGCGGATTGTGCGACGCCGTGATCATGACGCCCGTGCCACACTTAAGCTCACGAACGGCGAACGACAACAGCGGCGTTGATCGAAATGATGGGAACAAAAACGTTTTTAACCCGTGAGCCGCAAAAACACTCGCTGTGATGCGTGCAAACTCCTGCGACCGATTCCGCGTGTCGTGTCCAATGACCGCTCGATGCAATTCCGGCGGCAACGACTGCTTGACCCATAACGCCACGCCATGAGCCGACTCGGCAATCGTGCGTTCGTTCATCGTCGCCGAACCGAGTTCTCCCATCGGACCGCGTCGTCCGGCCGTGCCAAACGGAATCCGTTCCCAAAATGAATCCTGCAGCTGCGACCAACTACTTTCCGCGATGAGCTGCATCAACTTCGGCAAATAGCTTGCATACTGCGGCTCAGTCAGCCACGTCCGCACATTGGCCTCGGCGGCTTTCGAGAGTTGACCACGGCTCACGGCCGACGCCACGTTTTGCAAGATTATTGTGTTGTCCATCGGGATGAGTCTCGTTGTTAGTGTGTTAATTCACGAGCAGACGGTCGGCCGTGACTCTGACAATGTGCCCGCATGACCTCAAGGCAAGGCCTATAGCACAAGCTGCTAGCTTGTGCTGTCTCTCACGAAATCTGAGCAAGCAAGCTACTTGCTCTACGGGCCACCAAACGAAAAACCCCGCCGAGCAGATTTGCAGGGCGGGGCAAGAACGAACAAGTTGGGAAAGCCAATCCCTTGCAACTATTCCGCGAGGATCGTCACATCCTGAAATCGACCCTCGGATACTGACCCGGTGGTTCTGACATTGAGTCCCCTCCAGTCACGAGGCCACAGGAAACAACCGAAACACAAAATCAAACGGCGGCCGCCGAATTACAACATTCTATCGTCGAATCGAGCGACTCCAACCACATTTTCAGAAATGTTCGCGGCCAACGGGTATCCACATGTCAGCACCGCTTACGTCCCGCAATGGACAAAGCGCGGAGATGCGGAAAAGATTCGGCTGCTTCATTGACTGACCCCAAACCTTACCCGCCCATAAATCGAAAGAAATCGCATGAGCCTGTTACCCGTGGTGCTCGTTTCGGCGGTCTTGCTGTCGATCGCGTATGTGACATACGGGCGGTTGCTGGCTCGGCTGCTGCGTCTGGACCCGAACCGAGCCACGCCTGCCGTTGAGTTGAACGACGGCGTGGACTTTGAACCGATCGAGCCAAAGTTTTTGCTCAGCCAGCATTTCTCGGCGATCGCCGCCGCTGGACCGATCGTCGGGCCGATCCTGGCGGGAGTCGCATTCGGCTGGGTTCCCGCGCTGATTTGGATTCTGGTCGGCTGTGTCTTCATCGGCGGCGTCCACGACCTGACGTCGCTGACTGCTTCGATCCGGCACAAAGCGCGATCGATTGCCGAGGTCGTGCGCGACCACATGACGCACCGTTCGTATGTGTTGTTCCTGAGCTTCGTGTGGATCGCGCTGGTTTACATCATCGTGGCGTTCACCGACCTGACCGCGACCGCTTTCATCGGCCAGCAGACGCTAGAAGACGGAACGATCGTGACTGGCGGCGGGATCGCGACGTCCTCGCTTATGTATTTGTTGTTGCCGATCGTCATGGGCCTGCTGCTGCGACACACGAAGCTATCGCTCAATTGGGCAACGGCCATTTTTCTGCCACTGGTCGGCGTCTCGATCTGGGCGGGACAGAAAATGCCGTTTGATTTGCAATCGGTGCTGGCGACAACTCCCGACAATGCTCGCCGAATTTGGGATGTGCTGCTGCTCGTGTACTGCCTGGTCGCGGCGGTTGTTCCGGTCTGGATGCTGCTGCAACCGCGCGGGCATCTGGGGGGTTATTTTTTGTATGTCGCTTTAGGGGGCGGAGCCTTGGGATTGATGCTCGGCGGCGAGCCGATTCAGTACCCAGCCTTCAACGGATTTGTGAGTCCGTCGGGACAGAGTCTGTTCCCGATGTTGTTCATCACGATTGCCTGTGGAGCGTGCAGTGGATTTCACTCGCTGATTTGTTCCGGCACGACATCGAAGCAACTCGCGAAAGAGACGGACGCCAAGACGATCGGCTACGGAGCGATGTTGCTGGAAGGCATGGTTGCCATCGTGTCGCTGTGCTGTGTGATGGTCCTGGACAAGGACTCTGCCGCCGTGAAGAACCCTCAGCCGAATCTGATTTACGCACTGGGCATCGGCAGGTTTCTGGAGGTGTTGCACATCTCACCACAGTTGGGTGTGTCGTTCGCGCTGATGGCTTTCACGACGTTCATCTACGACACGCTCGACGTCTGTACGAGGCTGGGACGTTACATCATCGAAGAGTTGACCGGCTGGCATAATCGATTCGGCCGCTGGCTGGGAACGGCATTGACTGCCGGCGCGCCGCTGTTTTTCCTGTTGCAACCGGGAG
The DNA here is from genome assembly GCA_031375695.1 of Planctomyces sp. Lineage (GTDB taxonomy): Bacteria > Planctomycetota > Planctomycetia > Planctomycetales > Planctomycetaceae > SXKJ01. The sequence goes on along the minus strand of JANMIF010000064.1, from coordinate 11,392 downwards.
TTGATGCTGAAGGCAAAGCACTGCCGCCAATATGGAAGACCTTCTGGGCGTTGTTTGGCGCGAGCAACCAATTACTTGCCGCGCTGACGTTGCTTGGCGTGACCGTCTGGCTCTGGCGAACTCGCGGCGAGATGTGGGTCTGGTTCGTGACCGGCATCCCGACTGTGTTGATGTACGTCATGAGCACTTGGGCCTTGATTTCGATGACCTGGCCCAAATTCTTCAATGCTGCGGGAACCTTCGCCGCTCCGAAAGAGGTTGTTCCGTGGGTCGGAGTCGTATTGCTGGCTCTTGCTGTCTTGATGCTGGTCGAGGCCCTAGCTGTTCTTTTTGGTGGCCGAAGTGCAACGCCGCCTCAAACCGGCGAGACGGGGCATGACTGGTCGATGACGGCTGGTCTAAACCAACACTGAGATGTGAGATCGAGGCCAAATGTCCGCGCAAAAAAAGAAGAAGCGGTCGTAAACGACCGCTTCTTACTGGCTGTAGCTAAGTAGCACCCAAAGGGACGCGAAGATTACTTCTTCTTCGCAGCGGCCTTCTTGGCGGGGGCTTTCTTGGCAGCAGACTTCGCAGCTTTCTTCTTGGCCACAGTAACTCTCCTTACATAACCAGATGGTGACCGACGTGCTTGCTGGCTAACCGGGCGAAAGCAAATACGACGAATCACACCTCACGGAATCCGACCTACCAACCGTGATAGGTCGTTGGTGAACTACCAACCCCGAATGTACGTCGTTCCGGTTCAGCAACGAGAATCAAAAGCAAGCTCTTGATTTCATTTCTGAGGGAGTCAACTTCCATCCGTTGCAAGTTGCTCACACATTGACAGGAGTGATAGTTACGTCTTTTAGAATTTCGTGCAACCCATTTCTTCAAACTTTCAATCACTTTGTGGCAAGTCATTCGGACGCAAGTCGGGAAGCGCGCCGACCTCAAAATCGACGTAAGTGATTTTCGCGCGGCGCGAACTGCGCGGACTTCTCAACAACTTGTCGACAACATCGAAACGAATGATCACGTAGCATTGCGATCAGGTCATGTGGTCGTGGTGTGCGACGCGAACATCTCGCGCAGGAAGAGGATGCTGTCGCGTGCGATCTTCTCGGCACCAGGCGAGTAATCGAAGACTTCTACGGAAATCCAGCCAGAATAGCGGGTTTCTTGCAGTGCATGCACGATCGGAGCGTAATCGGTCGGCCCCATGCCAGGGCCTAACAGGTTCACATCGTTGACATGAAAGTGTCCGACATGCGGCGCGAACTTTCGGATGATCTCATCGATCGGTTGTGACTCACCGCCGAGCATCGCCTTCACGTCTTGATGCAAAACCAAACTCGGTGAATTGACCAGCTCGATCAACCGAATCGCATCGGCGCAGGTGTTGAGAAAATTTGTTTCTTTCGGAGTCAACGGCTCCAAACAAATTCGGACTCCGCGATTTTGCAAAGCGGTCATGCAACCCTTGAGAACTTCAGCCGCATTGTCGAACGCTTGATCGGTCGAGACACCCGGTTCCAAATTTCGTTGCATCGGCGAACCGAGCACCATCAAGTCACCACCAAAATCGGCGCACGCATTTCCGAGTTCGATCAGATACTGCGTCGTCGCGCGGCGCACGGCGGAATCGGCGGTCGTCAGATGAAACCCTTCCGTCTTGGCCAGCAACCAATGCAGGCCAATGATCTGCATTCCGTGTCGTTCGGCAGTGTCGCGAAGTTGCCGCCGCCGCTCGGCCGAGACGTCCGTGATCCGCGGAGCCAATGTGAACGGGGCTAGTTCCAATCCGGTGTATCCCAGTTCCGCCGAGAAACGGCATTGCCGATCCCAGTCCCAGTTTTCATACAACTCTTGGCAGATTGCGAATTTCATGGCAGGGTCTCGTATCCGGTGACGGTGTTTTGGTGAGGAGCTTAAGAACTTCAAGTGGCAAGGAAGATATCGTTTTGGGTTCGCCGTTTGACCATCGCCGGACCGAACAATTCTGCGACGATCGATGACTGATTGAGAATTTATCGGCCAAAACAGGGAAATCGGGGTTTTTTCATTTCAATAATCGTGCATACTTAGTGGCCTAGGAAGACCCCTTCAGGAGGGAGCGGCCGCAGGAGGTGGCTCGTCGCCGTGAAGGAGAACAACCCACGAACGGGAGGTGCCTCTTGATTTGTCACATTCGGTTGGACCGCGTGTTCTGGAGTGGACTCACGGTGCTGGCGACGTTCGCAGTGCAAGATGCTCGCGAATGCCGATCACAAGAATGGGCTGAGGCCCACGCGCGCGGACCGGACAAAGGATCGCTCGTGATTTGCGGCGGTGGGATTTTGCCGGAGGAGCTGCGTGGCAAAGTGGCGGAACTGGCGGGGGGCGAGCGAGCCAAAATCGTGGTGATCTCAACGGCCAGCGTCACGGCCGATTCCCCTGAGATCGAAACCTATGTGGCTTGGTGGCGGAAGCAATCGCTGGCCGAGTTGACGATTCTGCATACTCGTTCGCGCGACGAGGCGGATCGAGAAAACTTCGTTGAGCCGTTGCAGCGCGCGACTGGCGTCTGGTTCATGGGTGGCAATCAAGCTTGGCTTATTGATACGTATTCTGGCACGCGCACCGAAATGGAAATGCACAAGCTGCTCGAACGCGGCGGCGTGATTGGCGGGACGTCGGCGGGCGCGGCGGTGATGTCGAAGCTGATGATTCGGCGCGGTGGCATTCAATGCGAACTGGGTCGCGGCTTTGGATTCCTGGACGGCGCGGTGGTCGATCAGCATTTCGTGCGGCGACAGCGGACCGAGAGATTGCTGAACGTAATCGAGCAACATCCGCAGTTGGTCGGATTGGGGATCGACGAAGGAACGGCGTTGCTGGTGCAAGGCCGCAAGCTGTCGGTGCTGGGAGAATCGGAAGTGCGCGTTTGTTTTGCTCGGACGGACACCCGTGAGCCGACAGTCGATTCGATGCGTCGGGGTGCGGAGGCGGATTTGCGAGTGCTCGGACGGATCGCGGCGGCGCGGCGTCAGCCTCAAGGACTGATTGCCGCGATGAAACCGCAAGTGCTGGACGGGACATTGGTGATCGTCGGCGGCAACCATGTACCGGCCGAAGCCACGCAGAGATTTGTCGCGGCGGCGGGCGGCAAGAACGCGACGGTGACCGTCGTTTCGCTGGACGGTGATGACGCGGAAGACGGCGACAACGAACTCATGGAACATTTTCGCAGGGCGGGAGCAAAGGCGGTTCAGTGCGTGCAAGTCACCTCACGAAAGCAGGCGGATGATCCGCGGATCATCGCGTCGTTGAAATCGGCGAAAGGAATTTGGCTGCGCGGTGATCGGCCACACAAATTCGTCGAGTCATGTTTGGGAACCGTGGCCGAAAAGATTTGCCGCGATTGCCTGAAAGACGGCGGCGTGATCGGCGGGACCGCGGCCGGGGGATTGATGCACGGCGAAGTGCTCGTCAATGCCAGTCCTGTGGCGATGAAGCGAGTTTTGGTCGAAGGCTATGACCGCGGTTTTGGGTTCTTGCCCGGCGTCGCCATCACATCAACCTCGCAACCGGGTGATTTGCCCGACGAGATGACTCAGTTGCAGCGTGAACATCCACAAGTTGTGGGACTAGGCATTGGCGATTCGACCGCCATGATCGTGCGCGGCCATGTGATGGAAGTGGTTGGCACAAATCAAGTTACGGTGTTGTCAAATCACACCGGTACGGATCTCGCGACTCTCTCGCGGCTTAACGCCGGCGACCGTTACGATTTCAACGACCGCTCGCAACTCGAGGCCGGAAAATAGCAAAAGTTTTCCGGTTGCATGGATTTCTCTGAAGAAATGGATTGCGTCGAGACGAAAGAATAAATGGCAAAGTCTCGCCGGAGTTCGGCAGAGTTTGCCGATCTTCGGTCCTCTTCCGGCGATCGACGACTTGACATTAAATCAACGTCAGCAGTACGTTGCGGCCCAACTTGAGGGGCGAATGTTTCCCCGTCGCGGACTGGCACTTGGCAGGAGACCTCTGTCGTGACAAAAAAAGAGATCGTCAAGACTATCTCCGACAAGATTGGTCTGACTCAATTAAAGACGAAAGAGATTGTCCAGCAAACCTTTGACGCGATCGTGGAAACGCTCGTCGAAGAGAAGCGAATTGAACTTCGGAACTTCGGTGTCTTTGAGGTGAAGAAACGAGCCGCTCGGAAAGCTCGCAATCCGCGCACGGGTGAACGAGTCGACGTTGCTGAGAAATACGTCGTCACGTTCAAGCCTGGCAAGGAGATGGAAGAAAAAGTCCGGATGTTGGAGTTAGGTGAAGCGGCTCAAAAACAGATGTTGGCCTCGTCCAGCGGGACTCCGACACAAGTGCCGTAACGGGTTGATCTTTCGAGTGAATTCCTGGATGTCAAGGAGGACATCATGCGTCAGCGAATCTTGGCCGGCTTGTTATTGACCGTCGCATTGCAAACGGGATGCGTCGTTCCGATGTACTCAGCCAGCCCACCGGTGCGAGCGAGGCAATTGATTTACGTCTCGGAAAGTATGCGCCAGATCCACGACATATGGGAACGAATATGGAGCTTGGACATGCCGGACCTCGCAACGCCGTATCGAACTCATGGCGGGGTCATTTAATTCGTCACTCAGAGGGCGTGCGGGAAGTTAGAAGTTTGGGGTCAGGCCACTAGCGCGTTCCGGCTGAATGTCCGGCGGCAGACGCCGCTGGGCTCGCCGAGTTCATCGCAATTGCCGCAGCGTTTCAGTCTGCCGCTCAGTCAGCGGCACGACGGCTTCAGACGGCGGCAAATTTGGCACCAGTCGTCTCACGATCGCTTCGGCAAGTTCGTTCAAGCCGCTTTTCTCACGAGACGAAGCCGCTAGCGCGTGACTTGGTCGCAGTTGGCCCCATTGATCCGGCAAGTCCATCTTGTGAGCGACCAGCAGTGCTTCGGGGCGTTCGCTCAGCAGACGCAGATCGTCAGGCTGCGGCGGTTCCGACATGTCGAGAACCAAGAGCGTTAAATCCGCGGTCGATAACTCGGCCCGGGCGCGAGCGATACCGGTCGCTTCGAGCGCGTCGGTTGAATTGCGATCCCCCGCCGTGTCGCTCAATCGAAAAGCCCAGCCGTCCCAAACGGTCTCGGCTGTGACGATGTCTCGTGTCGTTCCTGGCTGATCGAACACGATCGAACGTTCGTAGCCGACAAGTGCGTTGATCAAACTCGACTTGCCGACGTTCGGCCGGCCGACCACAACCACCGACCACGGACAAGTCAGATGCCGTCCGAACCGCGACCAACTCAAATGCCGATCGACGTCACGTTGCACTGCATCGGGATCAACCAACCGAATCTGCTCCAAACGCGACAACTCGCGAGACATTCGCCCGGCTTGATTCACGACCCAGCCAGCCGCACGCAAGGTCACCGCACGCGACAAGACATCGGCGAATTCCGAATCCAGAAAGTCATCACGCCCTTGTTTCCGCCAATCGGTCTCCGCACAACCGCAGTTGATCAAATCATCCACGATCCGGCGAACGGCCGAGGAACCGCCGTGACAATGCACTTCGCAAGTCCAGTCATCCCATCGGCAGAGAACGACATCCTCGAAGGTGTCGCGACCCCAGCGACCGAAGCACATTTGTTCGGCCGGCAATTCCGACATGCGGCGACCATTCGTGGCTCGCCAATAGGCGCTCGTTCGCACCGAGAGACTTCGCAAGTCACCACACACTCGAACGGTCGCCACCGCGCCGCGGCCCGGCGGGGTCCAAATCGCAGCCGTCAATCGGTCGCCGGTCGTCACGTGAAATCACATTCCTCAATCCGGCTTCCGCCAGGCCGTCGCCGAGCCAGCCGGTGCATCCCCGTTTCGCAGCGGAAACGAACTGATTCGCCGCGTGTGCAAAATATCGCCGAGCACATCGCCTGCCACCAAGCTCAACACTTCTGGCGTGAGATGCGTGTCAGGGTATCGCACGAGAATCAACTCTAGCCACGCCGCCGCTTCCCTGCGAACGGGGTCCGGCCTCTCCGGCTGAGCGAGATCATCAGCCGCAATTGTGATCGCAGTCGTCGAGACTGCGGCCAAGGTCAAAGCAAATTCACGACGAGACAATGGCATGAGGCACTCCTTGGTTACGTCGTGTAATCGGCGTTGATGCGAACATACTCAGCCGTCAGATCGCTAGTCCAATAACGGACGCTGGCGGAGCCGAGTTTCAGCAGCAGTTCGACGTGCGTGTCGCGGTGCTCGCGAATGCTGTCGCTGACCACTTTCGCATCGAATGGCAGCGGGGCACCGTCTCGATAAACCTCCAAACCGTTGATCCGCAGCGAAATGTCCTCTTCGGTGAGCGGTACGCCGGCATATCCCGCAGCCGAAACGATCCGTCCCCAATTGGGATCGGCTCCATGAATCGCGGTTTTGACCAGCGGGCTATCGGCGATCGTCTTGGCAATGCGAAACGCTTCCTCGCGAGTTCGCGCACCGGTCACGTCGAGCGTGATGAAGTGCGTGGCCCCTTCGGCATCGCGAATGATCGCCGTGGCCAGTTCCGTACAAACTTCGTCAAGCAGCTTTTGAAACGTGGCTCGGCTGGCGACGGTCAGCGGGCCGATGTCTGCAGCTCCGTTGGCCAACACGATCACCGAATCGCTCGTGCTAGTATGCCCTTCGACGCTTATGCAGTTGAAACTGTGATGTACCGACTCGCGCAACGACGCGTCGAGATCCGCCGGAGTCAGTTCCGCGTCGCTCATGATGACGCAGAGCATCGTGGCCATATTCGGACCAATCATCGCCGCACCCTTGCACGCTCCGCTGATTCGCACCGTGGTCGATCCTCGCGAGCCAACCAGTTCGGCCGACCGAGTCGCCTGTTTGGAGACGGTATCGGTCGTCATGATCGCTCGTGCCGCGAGTTCAAACGCGACCGAAGTGTTGGCCAGCGCTGCGGCCGCAAGCGGAATTCCCGCCTCGATTTTCGACATCGGCAAGAACCGACCAATCACACCGGTCGAACAAACCAAGATGTCATCGGTGGAACAAGCCAGTGTCCTCGCGACGCATTCGGTCATACGCTCAGCATCTGCCAAGCCTCGTTCGCCAGTTGCTGCATTCGCGTTGCCCGCATTGATTACGACCCCGCGGCCGGTCGCACGCGGCAGTCGTGACCGAGTCACTTTTACGGGAGCTCCACAAACCAGGTTTTGCGTGAACACTCCCGCCGTCGCAGCCGGCCGATCGCTCACGAACAACGCCAAGTCCAATCGCCCCGAATCACCTCGCACACCGCACGCCACGCCCGATGTTTTGAAGCCCAAGGGCAATTCCAATTCCGCCATTCTCTGAATCTCCGGTTGATGTCGACCCACGTGTGATTGATGCCTGACGCTTTGCTCCGCAGCGCACTAACCCGAAGCGTTAGCGAGGACGAGCGCTCCACAAGCCTTGGAATGGCCCAATGGGAATGGAGTCCCAGCGATGCAAGTGCAGATTACGTTTGAAGAGCGTGTTCGGATAGAGAAGTAGCGTTCCGAGAAATACTCGCCAGCAGAGATCGCTGGTATTTGTACCTGGTGAAGAAACTCAGGTCGATTGGTTCGTTTTCTCATTCAATTCCAAGCCAATCCGATTGGCGAGCCGCACCAGAGTTTTGGGTTCCAATTCCTCCGCCCGGCAGTCAGCGGCAAGATTGAGTTCACTCAACAGCGAAGCGATTCGTGGTTTGTCGAGTTCACGAAAACACGAGCGCAAGACGGCGCGCAGTGACTTGCGGCGTTGATTGAAGATGTTGCGCACGAACTCGTGAAAGAAGTGCCGATCGGCGATCAGTGTGCAGCGTTCGGGGTCAGGCTCGACTCGTAAGATCGCTGAATCGACCGTCGGCTTCGGCCAGAAGACTTGTGGGCCGAGTTTCTTCAGCAGCTTGAGTTCGCACTGCGATTGCATCCAGGCGGACAACGCTCCGTAATTGCCCCCCGATTTCGGCACAGCGATCATGCGTTGAGCCAACTCCCACTGGACCGTGACCAGCATGCAGTCCCACGGCAGATCGGTGGCGATCAAATTAGACATCACTGGCGTGGCCACGTTGTACGGCAAGTTGGCGACGAGCTTCAGTCGCCGATTGGGCGATTCTGCGAGTTTCGCCGCGACGATCGTCATCACCTCCGGGTTCAACTGGTTTTTGGTTTTCAGCGCGTCGGCATGAATCAACGTCACGTTGCTCAGCCCGTCCAACATTTCCTTGGCAAGGCCGAAGACGTTCTGATCGTATTCCACGGACACGACCGCGGCGGCATTCGGAGCCAAGAAACTCGTCAACCCACCGGTTCCCGCGCCGATTTCCAGAATGACGTCGTTCGGTCCGATGCCTGCCGATTCCGCGACGAACTCTACGATGTTGATGTCGATCAAAAAGTTCTGACCCAAATCACCGCGCGGATAAAAACCGTGCCGCTCAAACAGCCTCATCAAATGCGTGCGAGTTTGCCGATCGGACAGGCTCATGCCGGATTTCCATTCGCTGGTGTCAGCATCTTTTGCGCGTACTTGGCCAAGATGTCGGTCTCGATGTTGACTTCATAGCCGACCGCGCGGCGGCCGAGCGTCGTCATCGCCAGCGTGTGCGGAATGAGCATCACTTGAAACCGAGTCCGTTCCACTTTCACAAGCGTCAGGCTGATACCGTCCACGGCAATCGAACCTTTCTCGACCATCTGAGCCGCCAGACGTTCGGAAACCTCGAACCAATAATCGGCCCACTCGCCATGCGGTTCGATCGCGGCGACCCGGCCGACACCATCGACATGGCCTTGCACAATGTGCCCACCGAATCGGCCATTCGCTGGCATCGCTCGTTCAAGATTCACGGCGTCGCTGAGTTTCAGTTGGCCAAGATTTGTCTTCGCCAGCGTTTCATAGCCTGCCTGAAAACTCCAATTCGCTCCGTCTGCCGCGACGACCGTCAGGCAACATCCGTTGATCGCCACGCTATCGCCGAGTCGTTTTTCCGGCGGCATGTTTTCGAGAAAACTCGGCGGCACCTCGACGACAATTCGTTTCGCAGTCGCTTCATCGACCAGCGATCGCACTTCTCCCAACGCTTCGATCAAGCCAGTAAACATTAGGCATCATCCGTGTCATCGTCGTTGTCATGCGGATCATGCGACGCACGTTCGCTCTGCTTCCAACTCGGCTCCGAGGCTGACATGGCTGGCCCACTGACCGTGACCGGCTTCGGATGTCCGCGCTGCCACCAACGGACGACTGACTCATTCCACAACGCCTTCAGTGGCGCTCCGAACGCGAACCAGCAAAAGAACAGCGGCACGGAAACCTGTGGCATGACAAACATGACCGCGACCGCGAAGACAATCTGAAGCAAATGTTGACGGCTGCGACGACCACGGACCAACTGATTGAAAAGATGAGCGTACCGAATCCTTGAGACCATCAGGCAGGCGACGACCAAAGTCACGATCGGCAGGATGTTCTCGGTCCATTGATCAAGATGTTTGGCCAGCCGTTCGGAAGGCTTCACGAGATCGGAGTCTTCCAGATGCCTGAACCAGAAGACCATCAGCGGAAAACTTGCCACTGTTCCGGCCGCGGCGGGAGACGGCAAGCCACTGAATGAGTCATGGGCGTCATCTTCATCGGTCTCGACGTTGAATCGAGCCAACCGCAACACGGCGAAGACAACGTACAATGCCGCGATCAACCACAAGAACCGAGGGTGATAATCTCGAGACTGCGAGAATTGCAGCATCAAAAACGCCGGTGCCGCTCCGAAGCTGATCGCGTCGCACAGCGAATCGAGTTGTGCGCCAAATTCGCTCGTTTGCTTGGTCAGTCTCGCCGCGCTGCCATCCAGCGCATCGAAGACCATCGCCAAATAAATCAAGCACGACGCGATGAACAACGACACCGCTGGATCACCGCCCGACCACTTGGCCGCGAACGTGATTGCTCCAAATCCACAGACCGCGTTGCCGAGCGTCAGCGTTGTCGGCAGCACAGCGTATAGCTTTTCGCGGCGATTCATGATTCCAACTCCGCCAAGATCGAAGTGCCGGCTTTCACTTTGTCGCCCAGTTGAACGCGCAGCTTCAGTGCCGCTTCACGCGGCAGCAACAATTCCGTCCGCGATCCCAATTTAATCATGCCGAACTGCTCGCCACGAGTCAGCATATCTCCCGGTTTCAACCAACAGACGATTCGCCGAGCGATCGCCCCAGTAATCTGCCGAACGATGTATCGCCGATACGGGAATTCCGTCTCCTGCATCCGCACGGCAAGCTGTTCGTTCTCGCGAGCAGACTCCGGACGCAGAGCATTCAAATACTTTCCGGGCCGATACCGCAAGCCAATAACCCGTCCGGTCACCGGAGTTCGATTGATATGCACGTTGAAAATCGACAGGAAGATCCCAATCAGCACCGCCGGCCCGCCGATGAACTCGTCATGCTCGATCTCCTCAATCGCCACGATTTTTCCGTCCGCCGGTGAAACAATCAGGCCGCGAGCTTCCGGTATCCGACGAGGCGGATCTCGGAAAAACCACACGATCAGACCGCCGATGACAGTCAACGCGACCGTCGCAAGCCAAGCCACTGTCCGCAGCCACGACGAGATTCCCGACGAACAGGGACAAGTCAACCAACAGATGAGCGCGACAGCGGGGCCAAACGTGATCAATGAAAAGACCAACAACTCGCACAGTCCCGATCGTGCAAACGGGATTTTGTCTCGCCATCGAAACGGATCGTCCTGCAGTTCCCAAGAATATCCCCCTTGATTGCGGAAGAACTTCAGATCGCGGGGATCAAGCACTTCATGCGGACAACCATTGAAATCCCCTTTGCGACAAGCCCGCATTCGCTCGACATAGCCCGGCCACAGCCACTTCAGCCAGCATCGCCGGATAGAACCCCAGCCGATCTCCAAGTGACAGATCACCCCGCCACCAGGTTGAATCCAAGTCAACTGCGGGTCCATCGACTCGAGTGGTAACTGCTCTGCGGGATGCGAACGGCTTGGTTGTGTTTCGTCAGAGGAATTCATGCGAGGTAGGTTTCCGATAGTTCAGGTCTTGGATGAATCGGACGATCGAGAAGCCCAAAGGAAACGGGATTCGTAGTTTGAAAATCGCGTTTGACAAAGTTCCGACACAACCGCATCGGGTTGGCGGCAGTCTATCGCGGATTCGCTTCGATTCGAGCGACTCGTCAAATCTCTCTGCGACTGGCTTAAGCCCAATACCGTTCAATTCGTCTTAACAAAATCGCAGCCTCCTGCGACTGTGTGGATGTAACAAGTCCCACGTAGCAAGGAGGCTGCGATGAGTTTTTTTGAGTCAGGATGCCGACGTTGCAGTGCGCTGGTCCACGGCGGAG
>JANMIF010000060.1:0-10509 GCA_031375695.1 Planctomyces sp. | reverse complement strand
CAAACACGAATCCCCAAAGAATAATGACCTCCGATCACTGACACTTGGCTGACCTTGGATTACTGACAGTCCCGCGTTCGCCACGCCGGGACTGACCTCCGATTACTGACACTTGGCCGTTTATCAATTGAAATACAAGGTGGATTAAATGTCGGTTGATGGAACGCTGACTCAAGGGCAAAACGTTGGCTCATTGGAGAAGACTCGCGAACTGAGTCGGGGGATGCTGCATGCCAAGGGGTATGAACTGGTCAGCGAGTTGGGAGCGGGGACTTACGGTGTCGTGTGGCTGGCGAAAGACAGTCGCACGGGTGTGATGGTGGCGATCAAGTTTTTTGCTCGCGGCACTGGCGAGCAGTGGGAATCGCTGCAAGAAGAAGTCAAGCAACTCGCTCAGCTTCATGCGGCTCCAAATATCGTGCGGTTGATGGACGTCGAATCGGAGTCGTGGCCGCCGTACTTCGTCATGGATTATGCCGAGCAAGGTTCGCTGTCAGCTCGGTTGAGGAAAGGGAACATCCCGGTCGGCGAGGCAGTCGAGATGTTTCGGCAGATCGCGCAGGCGTTGGCTTACGTTCATGCCAAAGGGATTTTGCACTGCGATCTGAAGCCGGGAAACATTCTGCTCGATGCGACGGGTCGGGCGATCGTGGCCGATTTTGGGCAGGCACATTTCGCGAGCGACACGTCGCCGGCACTCGGTACGTTTTTTTACATGGCCCCCGAACAGGCGGACTTGTCGCAGTCGTATCCCGACACACGCTGGGATGTGTACGCGATGGGGGCGATCTTGTTCGCGATGTTGACCGGCCGGCCGCCTCGCGAGGACAGCACACTCAAGCTGGAATTGGAGAACACGGCCGAGCTGTCTCACCGGTTGCTGATCTATCAGCAGAAAGTGAAATCGTCCGCGAAGCCGCTTGGTCATCGGGCCATATCGGGCGTGGATCGGTCGCTGGCGGAGATCGTGGATCGGTGCTTGGAGCTTGATCCCGAAAAGCGTTTTCGGGATGCACAGGCCGTGCTGAATGCGATCCGGCGACGTGATCGCCGGAAACGACAACGATCGCTGGTCGCCTTCGGGATGTTGGTCCCCGTGGTGCTCGTGCTGTTGTCGAGCCTTTCGTCGTGGATGTTCACGACTCGGATCGTGGACAACATGCAGACAGCGTTGGCTCAAGAAATCATGAAGTCGGTGGCGTTGCAAGCTCGACCGAAAGCCAAAGAAGTCTCGGACTTCGTCAAGGAATACTTCAATCATCAAAACGAATTGAACGACAAGATTTCACGCGATCCCGAATTTTTGAAGCTCGTCAAAGCCGGAGCCGAGAGCGGCTGGTCGGACGATCGCATATCGCGATTCATGGATGAGCGAGGTAAGAAACTGCTGGAAGCGGGCTCAGGCCGGAAGGTCATCCGTTGGAACTTTTCCGATGCGACGGGGGTGATGCGCGGCGCGGCTCCGTATGGTCCGGCGTCGTTGGAGCTGATCGGCAAGCACTATTCGTGGCGCGACTGGTTTAACGGCATCGGGGACAAACCGAATGACGGGACTCGACATGCCCCGATCCGACAGCGGCACATTTCGCAACCGTTTTTTGGGAAGAGCGGTTTTCCCACGATCTCGATCTCGATCCCGGTTTGGGATGGCGAACAAGTCGGCGGTGCCCCGTTGGGGGTCTTGGCGATTGCCGTGAAGTTGGAGGATTTTCACAATGAAATCCAGCGGCTGGAACCGTCCGATGGCCAGATCATAGTCTTCAATGACAAACTCCGCTGCATGCACCGCCGCCCGCGCGGTGACTTGCGAAACGAGAAGTGGTTTCCACAGGATTCCGAAAAATCGGTCCCGACCTGGGATGTGCCGTTTCTCAAGGAAAGTCAGAAGCGGGATTCACAAACCACAGAATTGGGTTATGAAGACCCGATCGACGGCACGACTTATCTGGCCGCTTCGGTCCGCATTGCGTCGCTCAATTGGATCGTGCTGGTGCAACGCGAACGGGAATCGGTCATGAAGATTGGCGAAAAACTTCGTGGGCAAGCTCGCCAAATGGGCTTGTGGGGCGTGGCGGTGGCGTGTCTGTTGGTGCCGGGAGCGTGGGGCTTTTTGATGTGGATCATTCGTCGTGAGGAGCAGGCCGATGGCTGATTTGGTGGCTCGCGGCATTCAGTCAAAAAGCATGTGGCAGAACGAACTGCCGGACGGACCGATCGTGCTCGGACGCGACGAGGCGAACGGCATGTGGGCGGTTGCGTGGGATGCTCAAATCTCGCGCAAGCATGCAGAACTGCATTGGCACGACGGCCGCTTGCATGTGCGGCGGATCGAATCGGCGAAGAATCAAATTTTCGTGCGCGGCGTGCCGTCGGATGATTTCCTACTCGACGTCGGCGAGCAGTTCGCGATCGGCGACACGGTCTTCACGTTGCTGAATTTGGAAACGCAGTCATTCGCCAGCGCGACGCCGTTCACCGAGATGACCTGCAGCGCAGCCGAACTGCGGAAAGTGATGTTCGATGACGCGGACGAGCGGATTCAGGTGCTTGCCAGTTTGCCGGAAGTGATCCGACTGTCCGGTACTGACGAAGAACTGGAGCGGCGAGTTGTCGAAGTGCTGTTGCAGGGAATTCCGTCCGCCGATGCCGCGGCGATTGTGCGCATCAATCCGGAAACGACGAGCGACGATCAGCACGTCGAGGTGCTGACATCGCAACGCCGCGACGGCTCACCGCTAGCGATTCGACCGAGTCGTCGCTTGGTCAATGAGGCAATCCGGCGTCGGCGGCAATCGGTTTTCTTTCAGTGGGAAACGGCGGCTCTTTCCGATGAGTTTACGCTTGGCGATGAAACAACGTGGGCGATCTGTGCTCCGTTGCCGGACGATCCGCAACCCGGCTGGGGCGTGTACTTATCGGGACGTGCTCGCCAACAGAAGGTCGCACGCACGCCGCGAATCGTCTCTGAAGACGATCATCGCAAGAGTGATCTCAAGTTCGCCGAACTGGCGGCCGATCTGTTCGGTTCGCTCAAGCAAGTCAACTTCTTGCAGCGCCGAGTCGGCCAGTCCGCGCACTTCTTCTCGCCGCGAGTCATCGAAGCCCTCACGCGACAAGACATGGATGAAGTGCTCAAACCGCAAGAAGTCGAAGTGACCGTGTTGTTTTGCGACCTACGTGGTTCCTGCCGAATCGCCGAGGAAGGTCAGCAAGACTTGCACGACTTGTGGGATCGAGTCAGCGAGGCATTGGGCATCATGACCGGTGCGATCATCGATCAAGACGGCGTGATCGGCGACTTTCAAGGGGATGCCGCAATGGGGTTCTGGGGCTGGCCGTTGCGGTCGTCTCAAGGCGAAACCGATCAGGTCGAAAAAGCTTGCCGAGCCGCGCTCAACATTCGTCGCCGATTCGCTCAAGTCGCACGACAAAAGGGACATCCGCTGGCGAATTTTGCTTGCGGCGTTGGCATCGCCAACGGAACGGCAATCGCAGGCAAGCTCGGCACCGTCGATCAATTCAAAGTCAGCGTGTATGGCCCGGTCGTGAATCTCGCCTCGCGGCTGGAGTCGATGACGAAACAATTCCGCGTTCCGATTTTATTGAACGACCGTGCGGCCGAACGGATTCGAGCGGTCAAGGAAGCCGACTGGGCACGCTGCCGCCGTGTTGTGACGTTGCAACCCTACGGCATGACGAACTTCGTCGCGATCCACGAACTTGTCCCGCGTACCGGCGACCCGAACGAACTGACCGAAGGCAAGATCCGCGATTACGAAGCCGCGCTCGATGCGTTTGTGTCCGGCAAATGGAACGTCACAAGTGACCTCTTGCGCCGACTGCCGAACGACGGGCCGAGCGATTTCCTCCGAGGCGTCATGACCAGCCACAACAACACGCCGCCCGAAAACTGGAACGGCACAATCGCCATGAGCAGCAAGTGACGTAGCACAGGCGAGCCGCTTTTTCCGTTCGCCGAACGCAAATCACAGGCGAGCCACCAGTGCTACGGATTGGCGCAGCCGACCGATCGTTGAGATTGAAGCTGAGCTGTGTTGTAGTCGCGCAAGACGCGCAGGTATTCGCGTTTGGCTTGAACGATCACCTGCAACGATTGCAAACTTTCCGCATACTTCCGGCCGATGCGACAAGCCGTCCGCGATAAATTGTCGCACGGGTGCCTCGCTGTCAGTCATCGACCACGCGGCGACGACCGATTCCGCCAGTTGCAACGGAGTCGCCGGATCGAGTTGCAGCAGAGTTGCCAATTGCGCCGAGGCAACTTGCGTTGTTTTGCTCACACGCATTGTTTCGTCGCCACGGAGGAAAATTCGGTCCGCGCGTGATCGTGATCGGCTCGCAAGCCCCGACTGGTACCGGCGTAAGATTTGGTCAGTTCGGGTAGCAAGCTAGCGTGCAGTTCGATCTCGCGAGCGTTCGCCCATTCTTGATGCTCGTCACCTCGCAGCCTCACAAAACCAGGCAAACATTCAATTGCCGGTCGCATGACGGTGATATTCATTCGCTTGCACTACGGGCTTGTATTCCGGCCAAGTTACGTACGGCAGTTGCCGATTGGGCCAAGCGATTTGATTTCGAGAATTTCGACCGCGCGGCCTCCCATCGAGTACCGCAATTCGACTTCCTGTTGCAGTTGGCCGAGATCGACTCCGTCGGTCAAGAACACGCATTCTCTGCGCGAGGTGTGGCTGGGGCTATCTGACCCCGCCAGAAAACTGACCAGCCACGCGAATACTTCGGCTCCTTTGCCCTTCATCATGATTTCGGTCCTTGTTGTGAATTGTGAATCTTGAAACAGATCTCTTTGCTTGCGAGCCGGGTCATGTGATCTCCCGGACAAACTAGCCGTGTGCCAGCGGTGAATTCCAGCCGGATGTCATCCGCATGCGGCGAATTGCCAGTGGAATTCCCGCGACAAGCCCGCACAACCGGACCTTTGTCGGGCCACAGAAAATTATGAACCTGGGTGGCACGAGCCTGAGTCATCGAAGCCGATCGGGGGTTCGCTGGCGTTTTTTTTGGGGGAATCGGTAGGATGCTCGTCGGTTTGCGGGAGGATTCCATGAGGCACGAAGCCGGAGCGATGGAAAATGAGTTCGCGTGACAAACAGCGGCAAGTAACGTTGGATTTGTATCGGCGGGGGATTCAGAGTTTTGGGGATCGGCATCCCAAACCGTTGCAACAAAATCACGCCTACTTCTACTCGTCTAAAGTCTCGATGACGTGGATTGAAGAAACCCGTGTGATGCGGATCGAGATCAGTGATCAGCGTGAATCCGCCGTTGCCGAGATTCGGTTTCCGAAGCCCAAAGGGGGTTCGGTCAAATTATCAGGGACGTGCAGTTGCAGTCCGGGACTCGACAGCGTGACCTGTAAG
Source organism: Planctomyces sp. (assembly GCA_031375695.1). Lineage (GTDB taxonomy): Bacteria > Planctomycetota > Planctomycetia > Planctomycetales > Planctomycetaceae > SXKJ01. The sequence continues at coordinate 5,110 of JANMIF010000060.1, read as the reverse complement.
CACACGCTCTTGTCGGTCATCCGACTACGAACTTTTTTGAACGGCAGCATGACACCCGAAGTTGTGGCCGTGCTGCGTGGCTGCGATCCGTCGCCGGTCGATAGTCTGGTCAACACCATCGACACGGTGTTGCAGAAGAAAGTGGCGAAATTGGCCGCTGATACCGACGTGGATGTAGACGAGAAACCGTTGCGGTTGTCGTTTCGCGTGGCCTTTACAGGGTCGAAATGGGCGTCCTCGGCTGCGGTTCAGATTTACGAACAGACAACGCTCAAGAACGGTGGTTGGTCGAAGGGGCGGCAGCTCTCCTGGCAGACGGCTCGCGAAAAGAAAGAGTTGTTTCGATCGCCTCACGAGCGAGCGGTTTTCAAGTTGGCGGCCGATCACTTTGGTTGGTCGGATACGACTTACTACGGCTATGGATACAACCGATACGCCTATGACGGACCGAGCGGCTGGTCGCAGTTGCTGGCGTTGGTGGGAGCGGGCAATGTCTGCTTGGCGGCGAATCCCGATCGTCCAGTCGTGGTGACAACAGGGGAAATTGGCTTCGGTGCGGATGTGAGCGAGACCGGCCTGCGATTGTCGGTGATGGTTGGGAACGAGTTGATCCCGCCAGATGCGCGATGTTTGTCGGACGCGAAGTTGGGAGTGATGTTTGCGACCGAACAGCGACTGTGGCTGGTGCCGCTCAAGGATCATGAGTTGTGCGAGTTAACGGAAGAACTACATGAGTTGCGGATCGAGGTGCCTCGCGAACAGGCGGCGGCGGTGGTGACTCGGCTGGCGAAGCTGAGCGAGTTTGCTCGCGTGCGATTGCCGGACGAGTTCAGTTTGGGGGAAGTGGAGGCCGATCAGCGGACGTATTTGGAATTGATCCCGGGTCCGTCGGCGGGCTTGTTTGTGCGATTGCGAGTGCGGCCGGAAGAAGACGGGGCGTTGTTGTTTCCCGGCGACCGGCGTGCCGGGCACTATGTGATCTCGAAAGAGGGCTATCGTCGTTTATTGCGAGATCCTGATCCCGAATTGCAGCGAGCGGCTGGGATCGCGGCCGAATTGCAATTGGATCGCTTCCCCAAAGTGGTCGATTGGGATTGGCGAATCACGACCGATGACGAGACGCTGGATTTCTTGGCGCTGCTGCAAGACCGGCAGGTTGCGCGTCGGCAAAGTAGGTTGGGACTCCGTCCCGACCTGAATCAACAATCAACTCAGCTGGCAGACAGTCAGATGCTTTCGCTCTCGCCAAGTTCTGAGGTCGGAACGGAGTCCCAAACTACGTTTGATAACCTCGGCGGCTTGGCATCGGAATCGGCGACGGATGATTTGGTCGTGCTGTGGCCGAAGGGGGCCAAGATGCGCATGACCAGCGAAATCACGTCGTCGGCATTGCGGATCGAGATCGAAGACCACACCGATTGGTTCGGCATTCAAGGGACAATCGAAATTGACGGGCATCAGATTCCGCTGATGGACTTGCTCTCGGCGATGAAGGCCGGTCGATCATATATCTCGCTGGGAGGCGGGTTGTGGGCGCGGATCAGCGCGGAGTTCAAGAAGCGATTGCTCGGCTTGCAGGATGTCGCGCATCAGAATCAGGGGAAGTTGCAAGTCGATTTCACGGCGGCTCCGGTGTTGAACGACCTGTTCGATACGCAGATCAATCTGAAGGCGTGTCAGGCGTGGCGCGATGTGCTGCGGCGATTGGAAGAGTCTCGCGAGATCGACCCGCATCCGCCGATCTCGCTGACGGCGGACCTGCGCGATTATCAGGTCGAGGGCTATCGGTGGCTCAAGCGAATGGCGACGTGGGGTGCTGGTGCGTGTCTGGCCGATGACATGGGTTTGGGAAAAACCGTTCAAGCGCTGGCGCTGTTGATCGAGCGAATGGAAGAAGGTCCGACGCTGGTCGTGGCTCCGACATCAGTCGGGTTCAATTGGATGCGTGAGACGGCTCGGTTCGCGCCGTCGATCAATGCGGTGGCGTATCGCGATCACGATCGCGACGAACTGTTGAAGTCGGTGCGTGGCGGCGATCTGGTCGTTGTCAGTTACGCGCTGTTGCAACGAGACTTCGACAAGTTTGAGCAGGTTGAATGGGGCACACTGGTTTTGGATGAATCGCAGGCGGTGAAGAACGCCGCGACGAAAACGTCTCGCGCGGTCCGCGATCTCAACGCCAAGTGGCGACTGGCGCTGACCGGCACGCCGATCGAAAATCATCTCGGCGAGTTGTGGGCGTTGTTCCGAGTGCTGAACCCCGGACTGTTCGGAAGCTGGGATCGGTTCCGCGAGCGGTTTGGGAATCCGATCGAAAAGCACAAAGACATGGACCGGCGAGTGGCACTGTCACGCATGGTTCGGCCGTTCATTCTGCGACGCACGAAGGACGAAGTGCTCAAGGAGCTTCCCGCACGGACGGAGATTGAAGTCGATGTCGCGCTCTCCGACCCGGAACGAAAGCGCTACGAAACCGCTCGGCTGCAAATCCTGGCTCAGTTGGCCGGGCTGGAAGTCGGCGGCGGCAAGGATCATCGCTTTCATGTGCTGGCCGGACTCACGAAGTTGCGGCAGTTGGCCTGTCACCCAGCGTTGCAGGATGCGAAGTGGAAAAAGAGTTCGGCGAAGCTGGATGCCCTGCTGGAACTGGTCGAGGAACTGCGTGAAGAAAAACATCGGGCGTTGGTCTTCAGCCAATTCGTGCAGCATCTGACACTGGTCCGCAAGGCGCTCGATGCGCGTGACATCAAGTACCAGTATCTCGACGGCTCAACCCCGCCGAAGCAGCGTCAAGAGGCGGTCGATGCGTTTCAGAACGGCAGTTACGAGTTGTTCTTGATCTCGCTGAAGGCCGGCGGCACAGGTCTAAATCTGACTGCCGCCGATTACGTGATTCATCTTGACCCGTGGTGGAACCCGGCAGTCGAAGATCAAGCGACCGACCGCGCGCACCGCATCGGCCAGACGCGACCAGTGACGGTGTACCGCTTGGTTGCGAAAGACACGATCGAAGAGAAAATCCTCGCGCTGCACGGTCGCAAGCGCGAACTGGTGGCGGGCATTCTTGAGGGAAGCGATCAAGCCGGGAAACTTTCAACTGACGACCTGATCGACCTAATCCGCGGCGGCGCGAGCGCCACGCCACCTGTCACCGGAACCGCCACAAAACCCGCGCGACGCTCGAAAGCCAAGGTTGGTTAAATGACGCCGTCTATTTCAGAATGCTCAACAAATTGCTGAATTGATCAGTCCAGAGTGGCGCATGCGGTTGATTCAGTGGAGTCGAGTGAATGCTGGTCGCGATTTCGGATCGGGACCAAAAGCCCATATCCCGGCTGAGCAGCATCCAGTGAGAGGCCCATTGGCCGACATCGTCATTCGGCTGACATTCGAACCGCTCGGCTCGAAAGCCGAACTCTTTGCCCAGTCTCGCGACGATTGGTTGTAGATCGAAGAAGCGGTTGGAAATGTGAAACGCCATGACGCCGTCCGGTTGCAAGTGCCGCACGTAGATTTCCATTGCCTCGCGAGTCAGCAGGTGAACCGGGATCGCATCGCTGCTAAAGGCGTCGAGCACCAGGATGTCGAACTGTTGCGGCGGTTCGCGATCCAAGGCCAACCGCGCATCACCGAGCACGACTTCGATTCGTGCCGCGCTGTCGCTCATATATGTGAAATGTTGGCGAGCATGTCGCACAACATCCGGGTCGATTTCATAAAATCGGAACTCATCGCCGGGCTGAGCATAGGTCGCCAGCGTCCCTATACCGAGTCCCACAAAGCCGCCGCGCCGGCCGGTCGGTCGCTCCAGATTTCGCAAGGCCAGGCCGACACCGCTTTGCTTGCCGTAATAGGTTGTCGGCTGTCGCCTTTTGTCCGCCGCTTGGAATTGCTGGCCGTGCTTGGTTTGGCCGTGGACCAACGTTCGCACATGCCGCTGCGGATCGCCGGAATGTTCTTCAATCACCTTCAGCACGCCGAAGAAGTTCCGGCTGATCGCCAATTCATTCTCTGAGGCTGATGTCGAATTCAGCAGGCGGACCAAACCCAGCACCGTTACCACCAAACACGTTCCGAGCCACATGACGCCGCGAGTCAATTTACGCGCCGTCTGTTGTCGCCGATGTGCTCCCAGCAGACAGAGACAACTCGCGATCAGTCCGAGTTGTAGTTCGATCAATCGCTCGAACAACACCGGAGCCAGAAGGCCGACGAACAATCCCCCTGCTGCGCCCCCCGCTGCGGTTGCGAGGTAAAACGAAGTCAAAAAACGGGGAGCCGGTTTTAGTCGCACAAGCTCACCGTGACAGACCATGCAGCAGAAAAATAGCGTCACAAAGTAAATCACCAACTGGGGCATGATCGGCAGATTCGCCGATTGATACGTGATTAGAGTCGCGTACGTCACCGACACTGCCATCGCGATCGTATACGTCCCACGCGGATACCACGTCTCGCTGTCAAACACCAAGATGAACGACAGCAAATACAACGACAGCGGCAGTACCCACAAAAATGGGATAACTGCCACGTCAAGACAGACTTGGTTCGTCGTCGCCAACAAGATCGTCGACGCGCAGGCACTCAAGCCGAACCACAACAGCTTGTCCCAAGCTGTCGGCGGAACGTCCGCGACAGCAGGGCTTAGTTCGGAGTTCTGAACCGCAGGTTGAACTTGCCCCGCGCGAATCGCGCACCAACCGCACGTCACGCCGAACATCACAAAGCCAGCCGACCACATCCAACTTTGAACTTCGGTCGCCCACAGCAGTTCAAACAAAAACGGATAACTGATCAAGCCCAGCACTGAGCCGATATTCGACAGCGCGTACAACCGATACGGCGAAGCCTCCGGTTCCGTGCGACTGAACCAAGCTTGCATCAGCGGCCCGGTCGATGACAGCACGAAGTACGGCAACCCGACGCTGACGGTCAACATGCACAGGATTCGCCACGTTGGATTCTCGTGCCCTTCCGGCTTCCAACCGGCATCCGGCGCGATCGGCAAGCACAGTGCTGCGACGCACAACAAGCCGATATGCACCGCCGCTTGCATTCGCGGACTCAACCGCCGAATGCTGAAGTGAGCATACGCATAGCCGGCAAACAG
>JANMIF010000051.1:0-14768 GCA_031375695.1 Planctomyces sp. | reverse complement strand
ACCGCCTCACGCTTGAACTCTTCCGTGAACGACCGACGACCACGCTTCGTCTTTGAAACCACTTTCCGTGACATCTTGATCTCCTTTCTGGACCCGCCAGATTAAGGAGTTGGACTGTCCGTGAAATCGACAGCACCTCAGACGGTCGATTGGGATTGAAACCGCTTGCATGCACACATCGGGTCACCAGCCCGTTGAAAACAGCCGCAGCTGAAGTTGGCTCGCCTGTGCTTTCTAACTGGCAATCAGAGCATGGGAGCCGCCTACTCTACGTTTCTCAACAGGCTGTTACTTCAGTTCCGCCGTTCGACTGACAGACGTCATTGGCGAATCCGGAAGCTCCGTTCCGCGACAAATGCGCCACCACGCGACACCCAACAGCATCTGATATTCTGCTTGCAACTTCGAAAGCTCGGCCGGTGCCTCGGTGAAATATGAACCGTTCAACGATTGGCACTCTTTCTCGGGAAGACGCGACGCGATGAAGTCGCGACTGATGATGTGATGACGTCCAAAGCCTATCGGCCGTCGATTCGGGTCTAGCAGATCATGCCCAACCGCGTGATATTCAAACCCACGTGGAGCCAGCAGTTCGATGACCGTTGGCATGATGTCGTGGTGTGAGCCGACCAAGTCTGGTGGAACCGGGACATCGCGCAACACCGACGGACCGTACATCACGAACGGAACCGCCATCTCCTCGAACAGCGTCGGATGCTTGTTCAAGAACTGCCGCGATGTGTGATCGCCGGTGATCACGAACAAGGCGTCGGGATATTTTCTTTCTGCGGCTGCGACAAATTCACCCAACATTTGATCGGCATACCACAAGTGTCCCAGAACTCGCAGATAATCGGCGTCAGCCTGAAACACGCCAGCCAAATCGGGAGGCACTGTTTTGTGCGGAAAGCCTCGACCGTAAACATCCACGGAAAACGGCGGGTGATACGTCGATGTCATGATGACGTTGAAACTCGGCTTCTCCGGATCGGTCGCTCGCAACACAAAGTCAAACAGGTCGCGATCATCCGGTCCCCATTCATTGGATTTGTGCGATTGAGTCATGTGCGGCGCGGCATACAGCTCCTGAAAACCTTGTTCCAAGCAAAACGCATCGCTCCGCTGCCATGAGAAATAGCCGCCCAGAAACATCCGTGTCCGTAATCCCAAACGCTGCACGATTGGATTGATCGACGACGGAAACGGGCGACGGGCCAACGGCTGATAATTCGTCACGATGCCGGCCTCGGCCAGACCAGTCAGGATCGCCGCGAACGAGGTCATCGTGCCCGACGAGGCTGATAAGAACTTCCGCGTGAACAGACCTCGCCGCCCCAAATCCATCAGACGCTCGGACAGGCCCAACGATTGATAGCGTTCCAGCGTGGCCCAACCATCATAGCTTTCCATCAAGATGAAGAAGACATGCCGAGGCGGATTCCCTTTCGGTCCCTGAGCCACTCGCCGCAGCGCCGCATCAACATCGGCCACCGGATCCGAAGTGCTCGCGAACGATTGCACTGCTCGACGAACATCCCGATCGGCCAGAAAAATCTCCAGGCCGGCACCGCTGTTCAGTTTCATTTTTTCCGTCACGGCGTACCGCAACGCAGAAAACGGATTGAGCACCATCTTGTTGAGCACGGCATCGCGTGAAGTCGCGGCATCTTTACGTTGTATCGGGCGACGGCCAACAGAACCTCGCAGAGTCACGCCGCAGAGCAACAGACAACAGATTAACAACATCAGCCGTCGCCAAGGCCGCACCGCCAGCCAAGCGACTTGATCGGATCGCAACCAAGATCGCGCAGTCATACGACAACTCAACGACCACAAAACTGCAAACACTCCCGCACCCAACAGCAGGCTCTTAATCACCGGATACTGCTTGCTGATCGTCACCAACACCGCTCGGAAGTCGTCGTACACAGCTCCGAACAGAAAATGATTGAACTGATCGCGGTACTCACTGAAGTAACCCAAGTCCACTCCGCCAACGATCACAACCGCAACAATCAACAGTGATCGCGAAATCGCCCGTAATCGATTCGCAAACGAACTCGCGTCTCCAAACAAGCAACCGAGGCTCGCCAAAAAGCTCAATGCCGCAAACCACGCCGCTGTCTGAGCATCAAACCGGAACCCGGTCCACAACGCTAGAGCCAGTTCCGTCCAGCGAATGTCGTTTGACAAGTAATCGCGAAAGGCCACGATCAGCACAATTCGGAACAGTTGCAGCAACAATACCCCCAGCAACCACAGTTGTGCGTCGCAACAGACCTGCTGAGCAAACCGGCTCCACGCAGTGATCCATTTGGAATTCATTGGAGGCATTCAAATGTTCCGGCATATTAACCCGACGCGCAAGCGAGGCTCGCTGCCGCAGATTAACGCCCTCGATCACTCGCCTACTTAGTTCGCTTCTAGGCCAAAAGTTCCGAACCTCGCAAGTCGAGTTTCCCGCTCACTTGCTTGCTTCGGAGCTCCCGCATTCAATCCCGCAATGCCACATCCTTACAGCCACATTCCCGAATTGATGAACCTCGAAGCGGGCCGAGGCATCGTTCGCATTCCGGTCGAGCTGGATGTTCCATTCACCCCGCGAGTTCGAGCGCTCGTCGATACGGCCGAGTTTCAGCGGCTCACGCACATTTCGCAGTTGGGTTTGACGAGCCGCGTGTATCCGGGAGCGACTCACACTCGGTTCGAGCACGCGCTTGGCGTGTTCTTGAACGCTCTGAAATATCTGTGGCAGTTGGGCCGCGATCCGCGATTCAGTTCGGTTGTCGATCCGCATCGAGCCGAAGTGCTGATGGCGGCGGCGCTGCTTCACGATCTCGGACATTGGCCGTTCTGCCACCCGATCGAAGACATGGAATTGCCGGAGTTGCAGCATCACGAGGCCTTCGCCGCCGAATACTTGAAGCCACATCATGAGCTAGCCCAAGTATTGCGCGACGAATGGCAGATTGATCCGGCGGAAGTTTTGGACGTGCTCGAACCGCGAACGAACTCCGTGCCGCTGCGGCTGATGCGGTCGATCCTGTCTGGGCCGATCGACATCGACAAAATGGATTACCTCGACCGCGACAGCCTGCACTGCGGCGTCCCCTATGGCCGTCACTTCGACAAGCAACGGCTGATTCAATCGCTGCTGGTCAACGAATCCGGCGACGGACTGGCCTTGAGCGTGAAGGGTAAGACCGCCGCCGAATTGATGGTTTTCGCGCGGTATGTGATGTTCAGCGAAGTATATTGGCATCACGCCGTCCGCTCGGCGACCGCGATGTTCGCACGCAGTTTCTTTGAATTGCGACACAAATTTGACCTACGGACGTTCTTTGAACTGACCGAAGCCGAAACGATCCGCTCGCTGCGAGAAGCCGCTCGTGGAACCGACTGCGAATCGCTGACCGAAGGTGCTTTCGGGCCAAAGCGTCGGCTCTTCAAGCGAGTCGCCGAGTTCACGCACTCGCTGCATCCGGAAACGTATTCGAAACTCGCCGGCCAACCGTATGAATTCCTCGTCCGCGTTGGCCGGCGACTGTGCGAATCGCTGTCAAAACAACTCGGCCGAACATTGTCCCCGACGGACATCCTACTCGACGCCCCGCCGCCACATCGCGAGGTCGAGTTCGATGTCTCGATCTACTTCCCAAAAGAAAAACTGTATCGCCCGCTGCACCGCGTCTCGCCGGTCGTCGATGCGCTCGCCAAAACCCAATTCGACGACTTCGTAAAGCGTGTCCGAGTCTTCGCCGCCCCGCAGATCGCCAGCGAATTGAGCGACCTGCCGACATTTCATGAAGCGTTCATGAACGCGGTGCTGGCGGAATCGATTTAGTGGGGAACATCACACTAAGCCGCGCAGCTTGCGGATCGTCCATTCGGCGGCCAGCAGCGTCACAAACAGAATCACGAATGGCCAGTTGTCCCACAAGGTCACGCGTGTGACTTCCGTTTCTTCGCGGCGGACGAGGCCTTCTTTCAGCAAGCGTTCGAGAAACGCGGCATGACCTTCAGGCGTGATCAGGTTGCCTCCGGTGAGGTTCGCCAATTCGGCCAACAGGCCGTGATCGGCGGCGGGGTTGTCCAATTCCAAGTCCCGTTGATCGACCAGGAACCGCGACGTCGCTCCGCCGATCAGTTGCTTGTTGCGAAAGGCACCAATGCTGATCCAGTAATCGCCTGGCAACTCCGTTTGATTGAAAGACACGGTCGATTCTTGTCCGTTTCCTTGCGGCGTCAGTTTTTGTTTTGCCCCTTCTGGGTTGATAATGGCCACATCGAAATCGACATCGGTCAGAGGCGTTCCATCGGGTGAGCGTGCTCCAAACACGATCTGCACCGCCGCGCCCGGATGGTAGTTTCGCGGATCGATGCGGACCCAGACCGACTGCCCTAAATCATCTTCTTTGTGAGCCAACCAGAAAATCGCCTGTCGCCAGAATCGTTGATGAGTTGTTCGCTGGCCGTGCAAGACCCAGCGAAACGTTGTGTTGCCGCCGAACGCCATGACTCGCGCTCGGCCCACTTCGGTCGCGAACAGCAACGGGACACCGTCGGTCGATTCTGCCAGGATTTCCACGAAGTCATTCTTTGAACGCAGCTTGGCCGCCGTGTCCAGCGGAGCCAGCTTTTCCCAAGCCGCTCGATTCTGATCCGGCGAATCGATCTTCATCACGTAACGGCTCAACCCGATTCGAGTCGGGACCATCGTCAGCTCTTGCGGATGTCGCAGCGACGGGTCGAGTTCATCGTCCGTCTGCGTTTCATTCGGCCGCATCGCGACCGGCAGCAGATCGGCCAGCGGTGTGTCGGCATATCCGCCTGCTCCGAAACTTCGCAGGCCGCCGAGCATCATCAATCCGGCCCCTTCGCCAACTCGCGCGGCCATTTGCTTGAGCACTTGCGGCCCAAACGTCTTCGCCGGGACATCGCCGATCAGGAACACGTCGTATCGCCCACGCTGAAACCACTCGGCGTCGATGTCGGTCAAGCCGCTCAAGCGTCCGAACACGACCGGTTGCCAATCGAGCTGAATCTGATCGGTCGCATTGAGCAGCTTCAAAAACTTCTGCTCCGGGTTGCGTGTGTCGAAGTACGCGACGGTGATGCCCCCTTTGCGAACCGTGAGCAACGTCGCGCGCGAGTTGTTCGTCTGCTTGATCTCTCCTTCGATCGGCACCACCTCGACCGCGATCTTGTATTCTCCCGGCAAATCGGGAACGAACGACAGTTCGACGGGAATCACGTCGGCGTTGCGAGTCGGCTCAATCTGCACGACCGGCTGCGCGTTCTTTGAGGCGGGCGGAACTTTCATCTCACCGCTCTTCAAGCCCTCACGAGTTTTCGGATCTTCAACCAGTAGCCGCACAGTCAATTTGCGTCCCGCCGCGCCGAAGGTCCGGATTTTCGCTCGTAACGGAACCGTCTTTTTCACAAATGCGATCGGGTCCAGCAGCAAATCTTCCACGATCAAATCGAGCGTCGTGTCGGAAACCGAAGTCGTTCCGAAAGCCACCGGGAAGATCGGAATCTGCAATTCTCCCAGCCGCCGCGCGACCGCTCGCGGATCAATGTCGTGCGGAGCCAACGCTTTCTGAGCACCGTCGCTGAGCAAAATGATCCCGGATAACCCCTGCCCTTGAGACTCGCGAAGCACCGACTCCAGCGCGAAGCCAATTGCCGATTGCTCACCGAGCGCGGCTGCTTCTGGCTTTTCGACCGGACGCGGCTCGCGGTCGAAGTCCAGATATCGGACTTCCATTTCCTTCCGCAGCGCCGCGATCGTCGGCTGCGCTTCGTTAATGACTTTGACTAACTGCGCGCGACGTGTCGTGGTCCCCGGCCCGTCGGGAGTCTGCATGCTCCGGCTGCTGTCGCCGAGCACGACCAGCATCGACGCTTTGCGTTCGGTCTTCGACCACTGCAACTCTGGCCGCAAAATGGAAACGGCCAAAGCCAGCGCCGTCCCCAACCGCAATGCCAACAGCAACCGTCGCCACCGATAGGGCAAATGACGCACGCGTGGCGGATACGTCAACAACACAAACGCCAACAACCCGACCGCCACCAGCACCGACACCGGCCACGACCAAACCGGGTCCCACGCAAGCTTCAATGTTGTTTCCGCGGCAGATGGCATCAACCAGTAACCCAAAGAGTCAGCAAAGGCGAGCGCTCCCCAAAACGTGAAATTGGTGGCTGGGGGAGCGCTCGCCCTCGCTCACGCTTCGGGTTAGTAGTTCAACTCAGCAGCGCAGCGGTAAACGTCACGAGATCGTTCTTGGCTTGAGCGACTCGCTGCAACACATCCATTCGGCCGGCATCGCGGCAGAGTTCGGAGAAAGAAAAATTCCCTTCTTCCAGGTTGAGCAAATGCTGCTCGGCCATTTCGAGCGCCGTATCCCAGCGGCCGATCCGCGACGCCAAATCGACCAGTACATACGCGATCAATTGCTGATCCCGCTGGTCCGGTTCGGCGGTGAGCTTCTCGCGGAAGTACGCCAACGCCTCGTCTACTTTTTCGCCGGAAATCGCCTGCAAGAAGTGTCGGTGAGCCGGGTAGAACTCGCCGAACGGCGGATCACCGGGATACTGAAACTGCGGGTCGAGCCGGCTGCCGTAGTCGGTCAATTCGATCGCCAGCTTCAGTTCGGGAGACGACTTGTCGAGGAACCGGCTAAACCGCACGACCGCGTTCAAATGCGAAACATCAATGTGATAATTCCCTTCCTGAAACAACCAATCGCGGCCGGCAATTGCTTCGCGCAACGTTTCCGCAGGGGGCGCGATCGGCATGCGGCGTTGCACGTCGGCTCGCACGGATTCGGTGAGGTCGTTGTACAAGTGCCGCACGAGAATCGCCGCGCACACTTTGCGATCGGCGGCCGGGAGCCGGGCCATCTGCTGTTCCAGCGACGTGATCGTGCTGCACGTCCCGTGAGTCCGCAGCATCCATTCGACACCCCGCGCCGGATTCGCTCCCTCGAACAACGCAATTTGAATCAGCTCCTCGGTCGAGTCACCCGGTTCGAGCCGCGCGGGCATCGCGGCCAGTGCATCGGCGACCGGCTGTGGTTCGCGGATCGTGCGGAAATACATCCAGGCATCCCCGAACTTGCTGTCCTTCAAGAACAAGTTCCCGGCTTCGCGCGCGGCTTCGACATAAGTCTTCTCAAACTCCGTCCGCTTTTCTGGCGGCACGTCATCCAGCGATGTGGGACGCAGCAGCGGCAAGCCCAGCTCCTGCTTCTTCCGCATCAACGTCGCATCAAACAGCCGGTGATAATCCTTTTGAGTTCTCAAGGATTCGACCAACGCCGCAAACACGGCGGTCGGATTTGTGGATTTTGCGGCGGTCAATTGCTGATACGCGTCGGACATGGCGGATCGGTCTTTCATCGAGTTGGAATGCGTTATGTAACCCGAAGCGTCAGCGAGGGCGGTCGCTCCAAAACGCAATGAATTGTAAATTCAACGCCTTCTGAAACGTTCGCCCTCGCTGACGCTTCGGGTTAGTTCTTTCAAGCGGACGCCAGTATCTTGCTCACCGCAACGGAATGAAAGCAACCGGGTCGAGGCTGGCAATGCAACCGACTTCACAATCTGTCAGGAAGCCCGCCTCTCGGTTGCAGGGCTTGCGTCGGTGGGTGTTCATGCTGACGGTGCCGTTCTTGGGAACGCTGGTGATGTTGACCAGTTTGCAAAGGTCATTGATTTATCATCCGACTCGCGCCGCAAGGCTGTCCGCAAAAGATGCGGGATTCAGTCCAGGCCAGGCTCACGACGTGGCCGTTCAATCGGACGATCAGTGCCAACTCCGTGGCTGGCTTGTTTTAGCGAACGGTCACGCGGCGAAAGACGCAGAAGCATTACAGCGTGAATTGTCGGCGGGACGGCCGTTCGTTTTGTATTTCAGTGGAAACGCGGGACATCGAGCCTATCGAATTGACGATGTTCGGCTATTGGCTCAGGCCGGTGCCGATGTTCTGATCTGCGATTATCGTGGTTACGGCGACAGCAGCGGTGAGCCGACCGAGGAAGGTTTGGCTCGCGACGCACGGGCCGTTTGGAAGTTGGCGACCGAAGAGTACAAGATCGCGACGTCGCGGATTGTGCTGTTCGGCGAATCGCTCGGCGGCGGCGTGGCGGTTCGGCTGGCGAGCGAACTCGAAGCGACAAAGAGACCGCCGCGCGGGTTGATCCTGCGGTCGACATTCAGCTCGATGCCGGATGCGGCCGCGTTTCATTTTCCATGGGTGCCGGTCCGTTGGCTGTTGATCGACCGATTTCCAAGTGAGTCTCGGATTCGAGACGTCACGGCCGCGATCCTGCTATTTCACGGGCGCCGCGACACCGTCGTTCCGATCGCGTTGGGTCGAAAGCTGTTTGCCGCGGCTCGCGACCAATCGGCAGGCAGCGTGGCGAAACGCTTCATCGAACTTCCGAACGCCGATCACAACGACGTGCTCGAAACGTCGCACCGCGAAGTCATGAGTGCGGTCGAAGAGTTTTTCAGAGCGACCGGCGACCCGTAGTCCGAACGGGGGCGGCTACTAGTGCCCTGTCAGGGCTAAAAACGGGGGTAGCTGAAGTCGTGAGACTTCAGAAATCCCCGAGCTCTCACAAGTTCGGCTACCACTATTTCAAGCTCTGACACGGCACTCGTCTCGGACGGATTCTTAACTTCGAAGTCGGTGTACATTAGCAGCCTGTTGAAAAACTCGTGGAGCAGGATTTCATCCTGCTCGAATGCCGAAGATTTCAGGCAGGTTGAAAACCTGCCCCACGTTTTTCAACAGGCTGTTAGCGCCGCGCGGGGGATGAATCATCCGAGCAAGATTCAAAAACGCGATCGGAAGATCTGTCCGACCACTCATCGCCAAATCGGCTAGAGCTTGTCCGAGCACCGTCGTGAATTTGAATCCGTGGCCAGAGAACCCGCAGCCGATCACGACGTTCGGCCAATCCGGATGCCGATCGATCACGAAGTTCCGATCGGGCGTAACGGTATACATGCAGACCGAATCTCGAACGGCCACAGGCAGCGTGCCGGGCAGGCAGGTCTTCAAAAACTCTCGAATCGGCTCCGCGTCGTTTTCGCGGATCTTGCGATCCAGCTTCAGCGGATCATCGACAATGTCACCGCCAGTGTGCTCGGCCACTTTCAACGCTCGGCCGTCGAGCGAAGGAAATCCATAAAACGAACGATGCGAAGAGCGATCAGCCGTCGGCATCTCGAAATAATACGTCGGCATTCCGGCGGCGAGTTCGTGATGCGGCGATGTTGTCGCGTGCCAGAAGAACGGCTTACGCAACACTTGCAGCGGCAACTTCAGATCGGCCAAGACCTGCGCGGCCCACGCTCCGGCTGTGATCACCAGCTTGGCCGCCACGAATTCTTCTCGCTCTGTTCGCACACGGACTTCGCGATCTGTCGCCGACCAGGAAACGACGGCGTCGTTCAAATGCAGACTTGCCCCGCATTCCATCGCTCGATCCAAATGCGCATGCACGCATTCCTCGACTTTCAGAAAGCCGGCCTCCCGTTCAAAGACCACGTCAAACGGTTCGGGAATTTGAAATCCAGCCCAGCGCCGTTGAGCATCGACTGCGGTCAAGTTGTCGATCTCCAAGTTGTGCTCTTCAGCCGACCGTCGAGCACCGGAAATGGCCTCGCTGTTCGGTAAGCCAGCCAACATCAAGCCGCACGGCCAGAAGAGTTGCCGCTGTGATTCCGTCTCCAGTTCAGCCCACAGGTCGTACGCTCGCAGCAACAGCGGGACGTAATCGGGGTGTTCAAAATAGGCTTTGCGAATAATTCGCGTCTCGCCGTGCGAGCTACCTCGATCGTGTGCGATGCCGAATTGATCGACACCCAAAACACGCAGCCCACGGCTCGCCAAATGAAACAACACGCTGCTACCAAACCCGCCCACGCCCAGCACGATTACGTCAAAGACTTGGCTCATCGGTCGCATGTTCCATTCCTTAGTCGTGGGACAGGTTTTCAACCTTCCCGCAAAGTCCACGTCGAGACTGCGCCCATGCTTCAGTCATTCGCTCGGATTGTTACCATGCCGAACCATGTCAGACCTGCCAACACGTCCGGAGCCGCCTGAGAAACCGACTTGGCTTCGAAAGGCGACTTCGGAACAGAATGTCGCCAAGTCAGCCACCGAAAAAAAGTCGGTCGCGAAAAAGAGCAGCCGGGATGTGCTAAAAAGCCTCGCCAACGTGCCGGCGTTTTTCTTGAGCTTGAAGGTGGATGATCTGGTCGATCGTGGCTCGATGACCTGGAAAGAACGCTGGCTGCACGAATGGCGGACGAATCGGGACGGCGTGCTGACCAGCATGGGACTGCATGCGTTGTTGTTCATGCTGCTAGCGTTGTGGGCATTGCCGGGTGGCGGGACAGGCCGGCCGACGATTTTGGATGGGGGGTGGATGGCTCCGGATTCGCTTGCGGCGAAGGAGGCTCAGGCGCAGCCGGTGAAGATTGAGAATATGCAGCTCAGCCCGGTGGCGACGAATACCAAGTTGAGCGATGTGCCGACGAAGCCCGTGGATACGAAAGCGATCGAACGCAAGACCGTGCCGGGAAGCGGGCCAGCTCAACCGGTCGCAGTTGGCGGCGGGACGCTGGCGGCTCGGACGGGTGACAGTCGGGCGGCGATCTGGCGAAGTCTGTCGCCGGATGCGAAGGCGGAACGGGGGATCGGTGCGGGACTTGGCTGGTTGGCGAGACAGCAAAACAAAGGGGGCAACTGGAGTTTGCACGAGGGTTATCCCGATGCCGGTGAGCGGACGATTCGGACCGACACGGGGGCGACTGCGCTCGCGTTGTTGTGTTTTCTGGGCGACGGTCACACGCCGCAGGAAGGCAATCACGCGAAGGTCGTGGCCAAGGGAGTCGCTTGGCTGAAGTCGATTCAAAAATCGGACGGCGACTTTCACGATCATGCGGAGCTTGGTCGGCAGACCGCGTTTTATGCACATTCGCAAGCCACGATCGCCATGTGCGAAGCGTATGCTCTGACCGGCGATCCGAGTTTGAAATCGGCGTGTGAACGAGCGGTGCAGTTCTTGATGAAGTCGCAGCATCCGCGCGACGGCGGCTGGCGATATCAGCCACAAACGGGCGAGTCGATGGGTGATCTGTCGGTCACTGGCTGGGCGTTGATGGCGTTGCACACGGCTCGGATGGCGAAGCTTGACGTGCCGCTCGACAACTTTGAGCGAGCGACGTTGTTTCTTGATTCGGTCTCGGAGCAAGCTGGCTCACGGTACAAGTATCAGCCGGTCGATCCGCTGGAAAAAGTTTCCTCCGCGATGACCGCCGAAGGGATGCTCTGCCGACAATGGCTCGGCTGGCCAAAGGATCACGCGGCCCAGGTCAACGCGGTCGAGTATCTGTTGTCAGACGTCAATCGCCCGACGTGGAAACCGCTTCAGCGAAACGTCTACTCGTGGTATTACACGGCTCAGGTTCTGCACAATCTCGGCGGACCGAAGTGGGAAGAGTGGTATCAGTACACGTCGCAGCTTCTGCTGCAATATCAATTGACCGGCGGCGGCGAAACCGGCGGAAGCTGGCACCCGAAAAAGCCTCCCGGCAGCCCCGAAGAATACGCCGACAAAGCCGGCCGACTGTATCTGACCGCGTTGTGTTTGCTTGTACTGGAAACGCCGGTGCGACACGCAGCGGTGTATTCTCACTAAGCCGTGTATTCTCACTAACCCGAAGCGTGAGCGAGGGCGAACGCTCCACAAAACTCTCGATTCATTAACTTAGGCGAATGGCAGGACTTCGTTTACCAGATGTAGGACGGGCACTCTTGCCCGTCTGTCGCGCGACGGCCAAGAGTGGCCGCCCTACAGGTAAAATTTGAGTTGCCATTCGCCTTATGAAGCGTTCGCCCTCGCTCACGCTTCGGGTTAGTGCACCCATACATCTTGGAGAAACCTAAGCATGACATCTGCCGCCCCGCGTCCTTGGCTTTTGAGTGAGATCAATTACGGATTCGTCAAAGCGAACCCGTATCAAGTGGCCGTGTTGCCGATGGGGGCGACGGAGCCTCACAACTTGCATTTGCCTTATGGAACGGATGCCTTCGAGGGGGAGGGGGTTGCCTCGCGAGCGTGCGAACTGGCGTGGCAGCGCGGGGCGAAAGTGGTCATGTTGCCGACGATGCCCTACGGCACCGAGACCAACATGATGGAGTTTCCGCTGGCGATGAACTTGAACCCGTCCACGTTGACTCGCGTGATTGGCGACATCGTCGATTCACTGGCCAAGCACAAAGTCATGAAGCTCGTGATCTTGAACAGTCACGGCGGCAACGACTTCAAACCCGTGCTGCGTGAATTGACCGACAAGACGCCGGTCAAACTCTTTTTGTGCGAGTGGTATCGCGGTCTGTCCGCCGATCTTGGCAAGCAGATTTTCGAGAATCCCGACGATCACGCCGGGGAAATGGAAACGTCGCTGATTCAATTCTTGAAGCCGCATCTCGTCGCCACCGATCCCACTACCGGCCAGATCACCGCCGATGCTGGGGCGGTGAATAAAACGCGTTTCGCGGCGGTCAATGACGGCTGGGTTTCGATCACTCGCCCCTGGCATCTGCTGACAACCAACAGCGGTGCCGGCAATCCTCACAAAGCTTCCGCCGACAAAGGCCGCCGCTTCTTTGAAGGAGTCACCGAACGGCTAGCGAGCTTTCTCGTTGAACTCTCGGCATCACCGATCGATGCGACGTTTCCGTTCTAGATTTCGTCCCATTTATAACGGATCGGAATCCGTGACCATCAGCCGGAACGCGCTGGCGTAGTGCTTCGCGCAGATGGGAGCGTAATCAGGCGGACACGCCCTTCGATGAATCAGGGCGTGCCACCCAATACGACAAGTTCCCGCAGCTCGCGGCCAAAAGTGACGCGACAAGCGCGTCTTCCGGACAGAGTCTCTAAATCTCGTCCAACGTCTCCGCCAGTGTGCTTGGTCCCGTGAAGCGAGCCAACACACTGTCGCGTTTGACTGGCACCGTCCGAGCGAAGAACCAATCCCGGCCGGAACCCCCCTTGAGTATGTCGGTGCTCGGCGTGTCATCGTGAACCGTGACTCCTGCCTGTAGGGTAGCCCGCAAGGTCGTGATTCGGTCGAGGTAACTGCCTGGGCCGATCCACGCGGCGAGGATATTCATCAGCTCAGTGAGATTCGAAGAGACAGTGACATCATCGAAGTCGGTATTTCCGGCGATCAGAATGTCATCCACCGAACCACCCGTGAGCTTGTCGCTCCCGATGCCGCCAATCAGCACACTACGGCCCGATCCGCCAGTCAGTATGTCGTTCCCGGAACCACCCACCTGAACGTCGTTGCCACTGCCGCTGCCGAGAGCGTCGTTGCCCGCGTCGCCGAACATCAGGTCGTTGCCGCTGCCGCCATTGATGACGTCATTTCCGTCGCCGCCATAGACTTGGTCGTTTCCAGAGCCAGAATCCAACCTGTCGTTGCCGGCGTCACCGTGGACTGTGTCATTGCCGCCACCGCTGGTGATGTTGTCGTTCCCCGCGCCGCCGTCCAGGGAATCATCCCCGCTGCCACCGGCCAGAATATCGTTGCCGTCTCCACCTGTGAAAATCACGCCGAGCTTCGATCGAATGGCGTTCACTGTGTCATTGCCACCATTGCCATTAACGATCACAACGCCCGTGTAGAAATTATTCAAAGAATCGTCGAGGGTGATTCGATCGGCCTGCGAACCCCCTTCGATGCGCAACTCGCCGGGGAGAGTCCCGATGTCGGCATGGAAGAGCACTGTTTTTCCTGACTTGACCACCACTTCGTTTCCGACGCGTAGCACCGTCACGGTATTCGGCGTGTTCGGGAGCACGATGAGGACGATGGGCCTCAACGTGACGTCGTTGCCGTCGACACCGCCGGTGTAGTCAATGACGAACCCCTGGCTACTGACCACGAAAACGCCGTCGTCAGCGACGGTGTCGCCGTTGATCTTGAAAGTCCCAGTCACTGGATCAGAGAGGTCGTTGTTGACGATCACGAACAAGTCGCCGACATGGGCCGTGTAGGTACCACCCAACGTGACGACCAAATTCGATCCACCCAAACTGACGGTGCCAGTCACGTTGAGTTGATCGTGACCGAGAACTGCTCCAGCGCCCGCTGTGCCGTCGATATCGACCTTGTAGTTCGAGCCGCTGACCAACGTCACATTACCGCTGTTGAGAACGCCCGGGCTGCTCCCCGGAGCGACATTGCCGCCGCTCTGTGTAGTGATCGTACCGGTGGTTCCAGTGCCGCCAACGGTCGCTCCACTGGCCACAACCAAGGGACTGAGGATCGAGCCGGTGGCGGTGGCCAGGAACGTGCCGCCACTGAGCGTGATGGTCCCTGTCCCGGCATTCAGATCGTTGGCTCCAACGTCGACACTATCGGCTTCGCTCAGGAACTGACTGCCCCCCCCTGACGTGTTGCTCTCAACACTGGTGGCCGCCAATCGCACAGGACTCGCAATCGAAGTTCCAATCGTTCCCGAGGTGGCGTTCAAAACCACCGGCCCCGCCGTCACCAGACCGGTGCCACTGATGTTGCCCACGCTGTTGATCGTCACGTCATCAGCCGTTGCCGTCGTCGTCCCCGTCAGGATCACGCTGCCGCTGGTCGTTGCCGTGGTCGTCGTGTAGACGATGTCCCCCAGCCCGCCAGCCGTCACGCTGGTTGTGATCGTCAGGCCACCACC
>JANMIF010000040.1:0-8282 GCA_031375695.1 Planctomyces sp. | reverse complement strand
TCCGACGCACTTGGTTCCAACGAAAGTGCTGATGTCCCAGCGCTACCAGGGGGCTTACGCCCCCCGTTCGCCGGGTACTCGCCAGGACCGGTCGCCGAGTCCGAACTGAAACTCGAAGACCAATGGATTCTCAGCCGCCTGTCGCACACCTGCGGCGAGGTCACGTCGATGCTTGGCCGCTACCGTTTCGACGAGGCGACGCGCATCCTGCGCGACTTCGTCTGGAACGAGTTCTGCGACTGGTATCTCGAAATGATCAAGCCGCGCCTGCGCGACGAAGTGCTGAAGCCGATCGCCCAGCGAGTCCTCGTCAGCGTGCTCGACACCATCGTCCGCTTGCTGCATCCCTTCGTGCCGTTCATCACGGAAGAACTGTGGCAACGCTTGAACGAGATCGCGCCGGTGCGCGGGTTGACATGTTTAACCGCAACGCCAATGGCGTGCTTGCTGAGCGGTGATACGACCACGAACGCCAATGCCGTACCAGCGCCCACCCCGATAGGATTGGGGTTAAACAATCTGGTCCCCGAACCCGCGGCCCCCTCCGTCATGCTCGCCCCGTGGCCCGACGTCCCGACGTCGTGGCAAAACCGCGACCTCGAACGCCGCTTCGAGCGGCTGCAAGAAACGATCGTCGCCGTGCGCAACGTCCGCGCGCTGTACAACATCGCGTCGAGCACCCCGATCCAACTCCACATGCGTTGCAACGCCGACATCGCCTCCGAGATGCACGACGTCGCGGCACAGTTTGAGAGCCTCTCGAAAGCCTTACTCGCCGCTGCCGGAGCCGACGTGCAACCGCCCACCAATTCGCATAGTTGCAGTTTGACCGACGCCGAAGTCTTCGTCGCATTGGACGGCCTCATCGACGTCGCCGCCGAACGTGCCGCCGAACTCGAACGAAAAAACAAAGAACGAGACCGACTCCTCAAGGGGATCGATTCCAACGAAAAGAAACTCGCGAATGAAGCCTTCGTCGCCAAAGCCCCCGCTGACGTACTTCAACAAACCCGCGACACGCTGGAGAACTACAAGAAGCAACTCGCTAGCGTGGAGCAGATCATCAAAGCGTTGGAATGAATGCCTCTTGAACCGGTCAGGCATTTTGCACGATTCTCCCGCGAGTGGCTGTTCGCCGTTCCATTTCAATCGTTCGGATATCGGAATCTCAGGCTATGTCGATTCGCGTTTACAACACGCTCACCAGGCAAAAAGAAGAGTTTCACACCGTTGAGCCGGGGCAGGTCAAAATGTATTTGTGCGGGCCGACCGTCTATAAGCCGGCGCACATCGGCCACATGGTCGGGCCAGTCATCTTCGACACCATCAAGCGATACCTAGCGTACTGCGGTTTCCGCGTGAGCTGGGTCGTCAACATCACCGACATTGATGACAAGCTCATCAACAAGGCTAACGAGTTGGGGACATCGGTCGATGCGCTGGCTCGGCGGATGACCGACGATTACTTCGACAACCTGCGGCTCATGGGCGTCGACGGCATCGATCATTTTCCGTACGCCACGCAACATGTCCGCGAAATGCACGAGATCATCGAGTCGCTGGTCAGCCAGGGATTCGCGTATCCGCTCAACGGCGACGTGTATTTCGACTGTTCGCACGACACCGATTACGGCAAGCTCAGCCGCCGCAACATCGACGAGATGCTGGCCGGCACCCGAGTCGAAGCGAACGACCGAAAGCGGCATCCGGCCGACTTCGCACTTTGGAAAAGCTCCAAACCGGGCGAGCCAGCGTGGCCCAGCCCGTGGGGACCGGGGCGGCCAGGCTGGCACATCGAGTGTTCCGCGATGGCTCGCAAGCTGCTCGGCGATGAGATCGATATTCACGGCGGCGGCCTCGACCTGATGTTTCCGCATCACGAAAACGAACTGGCACAGTCCGAGTCGTGTACCGGAAAACCGTTTGCTCGGTACTGGCTTCACAATGGCCTGCTGCGAAAAAGCAGCGGCGGCAAGATCGGCGGTGGACACGATCGTCACGGCGATCGCCCCGCCTCCGAAGCCGATCTCATGGCTCAAAAGGCCGAGCAAGAAGAGCAAAAGCTGGCCGGGTCAAAAGGTGCCGAATCTGTCAAAGGGCTGTTCGCGAAGTTTCATCCTGAGATTGTCCGGTTCTTCTTGCTCGCCACGCATTACCGCAGTCCCGTCGATTTCGGCGAGGACCGATTGGCCGAATGCGAAACGAGCCTCGACGGTTTTTACCGGCTGATCGAAACCTTCAATCGGCTGACGAAACCCGACTTCTTCTTTGTGCTGCCGACGTCAACAACTCGCGAAGCGACTAGCAACCTTGTTGGTGAACCGGCAGCATTCTTCGCCGAACTCGCTGTACTGCGAACACGATTCTTCGAATCGATGGACGACGACTTCAATACCTGCGGTGCGGTCGCCGCATTGTTTGACATGCGAAAGACACTCAACGGATTTATCACCGAGCAGAAACTGGAAGGCGAAGGCCGATCCAATTCCGACGCGATGACCGCGCTGACTCGCGGCATGACGTTGTTCAAAGAACTCGCCAACATCCTGGGCGTTTTCCGGCAGCCGATCGCAAAACCGAGTGCCGGCGGAGGTGACGAGGCATTCACCAACAATTTGATGCAATTGCTGATCGCGATGCGAGCCGATCTGCGAAAAGCCAAGCAATTTGAGCTAGCCGACAAGCTGCGCAAAACCCTGACCGAATTGCAGGTCACGCTGGAAGATCGCCCTGACGGCACCGGCTGGCGACGCGACGGGGAATAAGACAGATGGGACCAATGGGACTTATGAGATCGATGGAACAATGCAGTCGTCCCATCAGTCTCCTTCGTCCCATCAGTCCCATTTCCGCCGGCAATCAAAAGCCCGGAATGTCTAGCTTTTCAGCGGTCGCGATCTTGCGAAGCTTCTTCAATCCACGAGCTTCCAGTTGCCGCGCGCGTTCTTTGGTCACGCCAAATCGGTGGCCAACTTCCTCAAGCGTTTGCGGTTCTGCTCCGGGCCGCAGTCCGAAGCGGAGCATCAAGATTTCCTTTTCTCGCGGGTCGAGCCGCTCGAGAATCCGCATCAAAATCGAGTGCTGAGCAGCGTTCTCTCGTTCCAATTGCGGACCGTCCATGTGCTCATCGGCTGAGAGTTTGAACGCCTCTTCGTTGCCGGTTTTGAAGCGGTCTTGCAACGTGTACTCGGCCGGAATCGTCCGCGCGTAGTTCTTCATGATGGCCCATGAGGCGTACGTGGAGAACTTGTTGCCACGGCTGTAGTCGAACTTTTCGATGGCTCGCAGCAACGACATATTGCCGTCGCTGACCATCTCGAAAAAGTTGACGTTCGGCCGCAGGTGTTTCTTCGCGATCGACACGACCAGTCGAAGATTGCTGCGGATCAGGAAGTTTTTCACCGTCACGCTCTCGTCCATTAACCGTTCGATCTCGGTCATCACCGGCGACAGCGGATGATGCGGATCGAGCGTTTTGCGAAGCTCCTCCGCCTTGAACTTCAGATAGTTCATCTTGCGGAAGTAGTAACCCTCTTCCTCGCGAGTCAGCAGCGGCAGTTGGTACAAGCTCTCCAAATACGGCGGCAGCCCCGCCGGCGGTTCGAGCAATGAGTCGTCCGAGTCGCGCGCCGGCGCGTTGCACAAGATGACCGCATCCGCGTCGTCTGCCCGAAACGATTCGTGATCCATGAAGCTGATTGGCTGCCCGACAAGCAGCGTCGCTCGGACTTCGGAAATGACTCGGTAAACGCTTGATCGAGTCCGGTGAAATCGCGAACTCAGTTTGTCGATAGTCACTCCCAGCCGCGCGAGCCGATACAACTCTTTCTTCTCGCTGTCACCCAGCGGATCGCTGGAGTTCGGAAAGATCGCAATACCCGGATTCTGTTTGTCGAACTGCTTGATCGTGTAGCGGATCGTCTCCGGTGCCCGGCGGAATTTCTTCGCGACTCGGCGAACAACCTCAGTCGGTTGCGCACCCCATTGTGCCAGTTTGCGAGCTCGACGCAGTAAGTCACGCTTTTCGTCATCCGAAAGTTGGCTGAAGCGGCTACCCCGCGCGACTTCATCGCGATGTCGCAACACGAAGCGCCGAACCGACGACTCCAAAAAACCAAGCCGTGACCGTCGTCCCATGACAAACCGTCGCGCGACGAGACCTCGTAGACGCCAGCGCTGCACGGTCTTGGTCGAGACATGATATCGGCTGCTGACCTCTTCCAGCGAAAGAACCGGCTCGTCGATCATGGCGGGAGTCAGCTTCAAACTGGTCGACATGTCCTCAATGAAGCAGTGAAGATCATGCACAGCCTCATCGTTAGTCAGCATCAAGTCCGGAAAACGATCCGGCCGGAAGTTCGTCAGCCGGTGGCAAAGGTCGTCGTAACGCTGATCGCTCTGCGGCTCCAACTCCTCTATCAGTCGT
Organism: Planctomyces sp.; assembly: GCA_031375695.1. Taxonomy (GTDB): domain Bacteria; phylum Planctomycetota; class Planctomycetia; order Planctomycetales; family Planctomycetaceae; genus SXKJ01. The sequence goes on along the minus strand of JANMIF010000040.1, from coordinate 3,856 downwards.
TCGGCACGTTCAATCTGCTCCAAACGAACTGCTGGCGGAGCAAAGCGGACCTGTTGGTCCGCCAGTTGTTTCATTGCGGGGTTCTTGTAGCGGGTCATGATGAGTTCTCCTTCCCAGCCGTCGCGGACACTTACGCGGATAAGACGGAGAATGGGGGAAAAAGTTCCAAGTGCTTGTTGCCGCACCCTCAACCGACGCCCCTGCGAACGCGAACGCTTCACGCAACTCGAATTTCAGCGTTCGTGGAGCGTTAGCCTCAATCACGCGTCCGGATAGTGTCGCCAGCTAATTCGCTAGCGACCCCAGGTTCTTAACCGGCGATTGAACCGGGATGCCGCGAACTTTGAGGAAGCTCGAAATACCGACAATCGCGATCGCCAGCACAACGATCACGCCCAACCACTTCGCTCGTTGTTGACGCATCTTTTCAAATGTGGCCGATCGCCCCACAAGAGCCGACGCAATGAAGAACATACCCAGCGCCAGCAGAATCTTTGTTCCAACCAAGCCGTGGTAAAAACCGTCACCACGATGCTTGGGGAGCGCCTGAATGAAGTTGTAAAAGCCTGTCAGTAGAAACAGCAAAATGCCGCCATGCACGAATCGTTTCCAGCGAGCCAGCAGTCGCTGTCGCAATTGATCGTGCTCCGCTTCTGGCAACGGCGCGGCTGCGGGCATCAGCACGAATCGCATGAAAACCGTGCCGCCAACTAGCACGATGGCGGTCGCGACGTGAATAAACCGGGACACAACTTCAAAAACTTGCAAGATCGTACTCCTCAGAAATAAAGGAAGCCCCGGCTCCGTAAGGAGCCGGGGCTTGTTACTCGTCGAAGGAATCAAAGGTGATTCTTCAGTCGAGCCGCCACGAGTGAAAGAATTCACCCAGGCTGGTTCCAAGATCTGCCACGAGTCAGCGAGACTCGCCGGTCTTGGGTCGGTGGCTGCCAAAGACAGCCCGCCGGCGTCTTAAGCGACACCACCTCGTTGGCAACTAGGACTATCGAAACTCACAAACCACCTCCTTTCTCATTAGACCCAGGCTCGATGCGACCGGCTTGCCAAAAGACTCCGGTCTGCGGTGAGCCAGAAAACTGGTCCCTCGGGCTGCGACCGCCCGAACGCTGGGGCGTATGGTGGCGAAATTTTCATTTGAGACAAGCCGAGTTTTGCCGTAAAGGTTGATTTCCTTCAGACTTTTCGTTCACCCAGCCGGGACTTTAATCGATGGGATCCCACCTCAAATCGAGCCCAGATAATCGTCACAATCGTCACAATCGTCACGTCGCGCCAGTTTGACTGCGGCCTTTATCTTTTTGCCTCGCAAGCCTTAGAGGTTGAGTTTTTTTTGTTCTACCGTCATGGCAAAGTCTACCCATCTTGCTCGTCCGGCCTAAATTCAAATCAAACAAAAGCATGAACATGGATGCTACTCCTCAGCTTGTCGCCGGCGGTTCGTATCTTGGCGTTGCCAGTATCGAGTTGCCGGGGTTGGTAGGCCAGCCGCTTCATGAGGCGCTACCGACAGGGGATTTTGTTCAGATCAGTAGTCTCAAATCGGGACACCGATCCAAGCGAGTTCTTGACCTAATTGTGGCCACCTGTCTTCTTCTGATGCTCTGGCCAGCGATGTTGATTGTGGCGGTGATGGTGAAACTCACTTCGCCAGGGCCGATTCTATTTCGGCAAGTCCGCACGGGCATCAACGCTCGGCGAAGCCAAGACCGACGCACCCGATCTCGCAACACATCGGCGGAACAGCGCGGAGACGGGACGGATCGTCGTCACAAAGCAGGCTACGGGCGTCCATTTGTGTTGGTGAAGTTTCGCACCATGCGAGTCGACGCCGAAAAGTACGGTGCTCAATTCGCTCAGAAGAATGATCCGCGAGTCACCCCGATCGGGAAGTTCTTGCGAGTCACGCGACTCGACGAGTTGCCGCAATTGTGGAACGTCCTCCGTGGTGATATGTCGATGGTCGGCCCGCGTCCCGAGCGGCCCGAGTTCATTGAGTTGTTGTCATCACAGATTCCCCACTACTTGGATCGCTTGGGAATGCGGCCGGGATTGACGGGCTTGGCCCAGGTGGTCAACGGCTACGACAGCGACATCGAAGGTTTTCGCCGCAAGGTGCAGTTGGACCTTCTGTATTCTCGCAAATGTTGCTTGTGGAACGATCTTAGGATTTTGGCCAGCACCGTCATCGTCGTTTTGACCGGCCGCGGTGCCCGCTGAGGCGAACCCGAATCGCGAGCGCTCGAAAGCGACGTCCAACGACCGTAGCTGAATTCGTGAGAATTCAGGGAGTTCGTCGGCCAAACTCCCTGAATTCTCACGAGTTCAGCTACGGACTATCAGCCGAAGTTGTTTCAGCCACGGACACGCGCAAGAAGTGCGGCGCGGTAAACGCGGCGGGGATTTCGCCTGTCGCTTCGGTCAAACACAGACTGCGCGGCATATTTTCGGGCTTGTCTTCAACGCGGCGAATGTCCGCTCCCAATTGATTCAGCTTCCGTTCGAGCGATTCATAGCCTCGATCGAGGTGATAAATCCGCTTCACGACGGTTTCCCCTTCGGCCGCGAGGCCGGCCAGAATCAGTGCAGCACTGGCTCGCAAGTCACTCGCCATGACGCAGGCTCCGCTGAGTCGTCGCACACCACTGATGATCGCACTTGGACCTTCGCGGCGAATCGTGGCTCCGAGGCGAACCAATTCAGGGGCGTGCAAGAAGCGGTCGGGAAACACTTTGTCGGTGATCACACTGATGCCGCCAGCCAAACAGAGCAACGTCATGAACTGAGCTTGTACATCGGTCGGCAGTCCGGGATACGGCAACGCCGTAGCATCCACCGCTCGAAACTCGGCCGGTCCATCGACGCGGATGATTGCAGTTCCAGAGGCCGACAACGGACGATTAATCCTCGGCAATGGCAGAATGTCTTTCGCTTGATCGGCCGATTCGAGTGATCCGATGAGTGCGTCGATCGAATTAAGCTGCGCGAGCGGAGTCGGTGTGTCATCCACCAGTTCCATTCGGACGCCGATTTCTTTCAGCTTTTCCACAACCGCGGTCAAGTGAGTCAGTTCGACATTTTCGATCTCGACGCAGCCGCCGGTGATTGCCGATGCGACCATGAACGTCGCCGCTTCGATGCGGTCGGGGATGATCGTATGCTCGACACCGTTCAGCCGCTCGACCCCTTCGATTCGCAGGAACGGAGTTCCCAGGCCGACGATTTTGGCTCCCATCGCATTGAGCATGTTACCGAGATTGACCACTTCCGGTTCACATGCGGCCGCTTCAATGATTGTTTCGCCCTCGGCCAGAACGGCGGCGCTCATCACATTGCATGTGCCCGTAACCGTGCTGCCGAATGGACCACCAAGATAAATTCGATTGCCGTGTAGCCGCTTCGCCTCGGCCATGACGTAGCCGCGTTCGACCCGAATCTCCGCACCGAGTGCTCGCAGGCCTTTGAGATGCAGTTCGATCGGCCGATCCCCAATGTTGCAACCACCCGGCAGCGACACGCACGCTCGACCGCGCCGAGCCAACAGAGGACCAAGCACGCAGAAGCTGGCTCGCATTTTTCGGACAAGCTCGTATTCAGCAATCACCGGCCGATCATCGATCACCTGCATCGACAGCGATCGATCGGCTCGGCGTTCGACTTGCAGGCCGAGCGTCTGCAACAGTTCGGCGAGCGTCCGCACGTCCATCAAATCCGGGACGTCGTGCAACACGGTCTCGCCATCCGCGAGCAACCCCGCCGCCATAATCGGCAACGCCGCATTTTTCGCTCCGCCAACTCGCACTCGCCCCGCTAGCGGATTCCCACCGCGGATCACAAACAT
>JANMIF010000026.1:0-18659 GCA_031375695.1 Planctomyces sp. | reverse complement strand
CATCCACCATCACCCGAATCCGCAAATCACCCGTCAATGCCGCCGCCATCGTCTTCCTCCTCCTTGAGTCCGAACAACTCAGGAAGAGTACAGCAACCTCGCCGAAGCCCTGAAGACCAATCACGAAAATGCTCTAGAGGCGAAGGACGCCGACCTGAAGAAGATTCGTGCCGAAATAGACGAGAGAGAGAACAGACAAGCAAGACGAGACATCTACAAAGAACTTAAAGCCAAACTCCTAGCGCGGAACACAACGTTTGAGTTGACGGTGGGCACGAAGAATCGACGAAGAACAGTCTTCTGGTTCACCATCACTCTCTTGGCGTTAGTCTTCACGGGCTTTTGGTATTGTTTCGACAAAAACGTCATCAACAGCGAACCGCCAATCAATTGGATCGCCGTCGGAAGTCAGATTGGCTTTGCCCTTACCTTCATTGGCATCGCAACGTTTTTCATTCAGTGGAACCACCGCTGGTTCCAGAAACATGCGGACGAAGAGTTCAAGCTGAAGCGACTCGACTTGGATTTTGACCGGGCGAATTGGCTCGTCGAACTCGCAATGGAATGGCAGAACATCACCAAGACCGACGTTCCGGCCGAACTCGTCAGCAAGCTGTCCCGTAACCTGTTCAACGCAGATGAGGCCAAGGACACCGATATCCACCCAGCAGAGACGTTGCTGTCGGCCGTATTCGGAAAAGCGGGCAGTATCAATGTCGAATTTCCGGGCAAGTTTACGATGCAACGGAACGATCCCGCCGATGCGCGAATCACTCCTTCGACGCCGAAATGAATCACGTCGTACACTAAGATTTCGACGAATCCGTGAAAAAAACGGAGACTAGGAGGCTTGGATGGATGTGCTTGCATTGCTCTTCGGCGTAGCCGGTATCGCGTTCTCGTTGTGGGTAATCTACTGGGCGCTCAAATTCGTCTGGGAAGGAACGAGAGCAGTGTCGTCGGGGTGTTTTCCAGTGATTATCGGGGTGGTGGTTTGCGTGGCCCTTTTTCGTTCAGGTCATGACAACTTAGGCGTTCTCGCGGCAATCATCGGATTGATCGGAAACCATTTTTGGTTCGATAGAATTACGCGGTCATCCGGAACCGGTTCAGGACGGAGTCATGATTGGCGTGACGACAAGAAGAAACGATATGACACGGAAGGAAGAATTATCGGATACGAAGATCGCGACTGATGTGCCCGAAGCATTAGAACCCTGCGCGTGGAGTCCAACCTAAAATCCAGCGTCGACTGCGCGATCAGCATCCACTCCAGGTTTCTTGTACCTACGGCACCCAGCTTCTGCAAAGCTGGGCCAGCCGTTACGCGGCTGCGGCGGGTGGCTAGGGTCGAGTCCGCGAGCCCCGGGTCGAGTCCGCGAGCCCCTAGCTTGGTGCGACGCAATAGTGTTTGAAACCGGGGGCTCGATGACTCGACCCCAGGCACGCATCCGAATAGTGCGCGTGACTCTGACGATCAAGAACTGGATTTCATCACCGACCTGCCGTCGCTCATCGGGACGATGCAGCCGATTCAATACCAATCGTGCTTCATCAGCGATAGCAGCCAGGACGAGGAGTTCGCTCGGCGGCTGCACGAGAAGCTGCGGGGCGAAAAGCTGCGGGTCTGGTTCGCTCCGGAAGACATGCAGGGGGCAGTACGTAGCCGTCATCGCTCCGCGTGACGAGCCGAATGCTGGCCAACGCGAGGTGGAGCGTTCGGCTCATCACGCGGAGCGTGATGGCTACGTAAAATCGACCGGGCCATCCAGGTCAACGACCGCCTGCTGCTGGTGCTCTCGGAGCACAGCATGAACAGCGAATGGGTGCAGACCGAGCTTCGCAAAGCTCGCCAGGCCGAACTCCGCGAGCAACGCCCAGGCAAAAAGCTGTTCCCCATCCGGCTGGTGAGCCTCGACCGCATCCGCGACTGGAGCTGCTTCGACGCCGATACTCGCGAAGACCTGGCCGTCGAACTCCGCGAATACCACATCCCCGACTTCTCGAACTGGAAAAACCACGACCCCTTCGAGTCCGCCTTCGCCGACCTGCTCCGCGACCTGCGTGCGCAAGCCACGTCACCGTCCCGCGCGAAGTGAGTGAGATTGCGCATATTCGACATCGATCGCAATTGGTTCGAAGTCTCCGGCGTGGGCTATGCCGACCTGGATCTCGTCGCGAGTCTCGTGGCGGTCAATACGCCGTTCGATCGGAAAACGATTCACGAACCGATCACCGCCGAATACAAAGAGCTCCTCACCGGCCGGCGTTACGCCTGGGCTGCGGATCGTGTGATGTGACGATTCACGCGCGAAACAGACGATAAGCTCGGTAGGTGTATTCGACTCCGCTGTAGAGCGTAACGGCGATCGTGATCCACAAGATGACATCGCGAAACATCAAGAAATGAGGCTGGGTGGCGAAGTCGGCATCAAGCGATAGCAGGCAGGTGGTGACGGCCACGCATTGCAGTGTCATTTTGATTTTGCCGCTCCAGGCGGCCGAGAAGTCGCGACCGTATTGCTCCAGGAACGAACGCAGGCTGGTGATGAACATCTCGCGGCTGAACACGATCAAGACCATCCAGGCGTTGACGCCAGAGTTCGGTTCGACCACCAGGAACAAGAACGCTCCGCAAACGATGATCTTGTCCACGAACGGGTCCATGATCCGGCCGAGCGTTGTGATCAAACCGTATTTGCGAGCGATGTAGCCGTCGAGCGCATCGGTCGTGGCCGCGACCACAAACACAACCGCCGACGAGATCCACGACGTGCCATACCAAATCATCGCGAACAGCACGACGGACAACACCAACCGGCTGAGCGTGATCAAATTCGGAACGTTCAGCGACCGTCCGTCGATGCGCGGTAATGCGGGCAGCGGTGTAGCGGAATTCTCGGTCGTATTCGCTGTTGAATCGGAAGACATGTTGAATCCTTTCGTAGCCCGGTTTTCCAAACCGAGCCGCCGCTTGCCCGGCTTGAAAAACCGTGCTACTAGAATCTGGCATCCCTGATCGTCATGCCATTTCGGTGACGACTGCTTCGCCGGCGAGGTCATAGCCGTCGCGAGCCGTGATTTCCACTGGGATCAAATCTCCCGGCTGAATGCCTTCGCCTACGACAATCACGCTGGCATCAATGTCCGGCGCGTCGGCGTATGTGCGGCCGATGAAAACTCCTGGCTCGTCGGTTTCGCTGTCGATCAGGACATCCAATTCAAAGCCGATGAACTGCTCGGCGAACTCGAACGCGATCTCTTGCTGCAATTCCATTAGCTCATTTTGCCGAGCGATCTTGACCGCTTCGGGCAAATGACCGTCAAGCCTTTCGGCGGGAGTTCCCGGTTCCAGCGAGTACGTGAAGACACCCATGCGTTCGAACCGCGCTTCAGCCACGAAGTCTTTCAGTTCGGTGAATTGCTCGTCGGTTTCGCCAGGGAAGCCGGTGATGAATGTCGTTCGCATCGCCACATTCGGGATTCGTTCGCGCAGCTTGTTGACCAGCTCAATCGTTTGCTCGCGATTGACTCGTCGCTGCATCCGCTTGAGCACGGCGCTGTTGATGTGCTGTAGCGGCATGTCGAGATACGGCAGAATCTTTTCGCTGTTGGCAATCGTATCGATCAACTCGTCCGAGAAGTGGATCGGGTACAGATACATCAGCCGAATCCAGTCGAGGCCATCGACTTGTTCGAGTTCGCGGAGCAGTTCGATCAACCGAGTGCGACCGTACAGATCGAGGCCGTAATACGTCGTGTCCTGAGCCACGATGATCAGTTCTCGCACGCCGTCGGCCGATAATTCTTTCGCCTCTTCGATCACCATTTCGATCGGTTTAGTGATGTGCTTGCCGCGCATCTTCGGGATCGCGCAGAAGGTGCAGGTCCGATCGCAGCCCTCAGAGATTTTCAGATACGCGAAATGCTCCGGCGTGATCCGCAGCCGCGCTTGATCGTTCATCGCCTTGATCGGCGCGGGGCGGAACAACATCCGCTGTTCGTTTTGCTGTCCGAGCAACCGGTCGGCAACTTTCGTGATTTCGTCGCGGCCAAACACACCGACGATGTGATCGATATCCGGCATTTCGTCGAGCAAGCTGCCACCCAGCCGCTCCGGCAAGCATCCGGCGACGATGACTCCTTTCGTGCGGCCCTCGTGCTTCAGGTCAAGCATCTCCTGAATGACCGATTTCGATTCCTGCCGCGATTGCTCAATGAACCCGCACGTGTTGACGATGACGAAGTCCGCCCCTTCCGGTTCCGGCACAAGCGTGTAGCCGTCGAGTGCCAGCGTGCCGAGCATTTTCTCGCTGTCCACTAGGTTCTTCGGACAGCCGAGGCTCACGAAAGCATACGTCCCTTTTGACGAGGGAATTTCGGTGGTCAATGGAACGAACGTCTTTGTCACTTCAAGATTCTTTGGTTTGAGGCGAAAGTATGGCCACGGATTGTAGCCCTCAACGGCCGTGTCTTCGACGGTGCAGCCGCTTCGATTTGAGTCGTCCGACAAAACCTTTTTCCCCCGGCAGCCGCGATTGAAACGAGTTTTGATGCCTTACGCCGCAAGGCGGGACGTTTCAAACCGTGATCGGAATCGATGGTGTCAATTTACCGCAAACCCAAGGACTGGTGACGCTCACTCGGTTAAAGTACTCCCATGCCAGAACTTACAAACCACGATTCTGCTGACAACGAAGTTGATGATCACGTCCCGACCGGGACGACGACGATCCTGTCGGTTCCGGTCGTGGCCGAACCGATTGTTCTGCCCAATTTGGTCGATTCCGACAGCTCGCCGAAGCAAGGGGACGCGGCCGAGGCTTCGAAGCCGACGAAGCGATCTCCGAAAAACCTTGCGGAAAAACTGAGCGGCAAGACGCTCGGCGTGTATCGCTGCGAAACCCTGCTCGGTCGCGGAGCGATGGGAGCCGTCTATCTGGCCGTGCATCAGCAATTGGAACGGCGGTGTGCGCTCAAGGTGCTGTCGCCGAAATATGTCGAGACCGACGCCGATTACGTCAACCGCTTTCGGCAAGAAGCGATTGCCGTCGCGAACCTGCATCATCCGCATGTTGTCATGGCGTATGCCGTTGGTGAACAGGACGGGTTGCATTTTCTGGAAATGGAATTTGTCTCCGGAAATTCGCTGCAAAAAGTACTCGACATTCAACGGCAATTCAGTCCGGCGAATGCCTTGCGGATCGCGGCGGAAATGGCGGACGGACTGGCGGCCGCGCATCGAACCGGCCTGATTCACCGCGACGTGAAACCGGAGAACGTGCTCGTGGCGAAAGAATCGCACGGATTGGGTCGAGCCAAAATCGGCGACTTTGGTTTGGCCAAGCGAGTTCGCGGCCGTGGCGAGAAAGTCTTCGATGGACTCGTCGGGACGCCGCATTACATGGCTCCTGAATTGTTCACCGGCTCGCCCGCTTCGACGGCGACAGACGTGTATGCCCTCGGCGTGACGTTGTATCGGATGCTGACAGGCAAGCTGCCTCACAACGGCAAAACGGTGAAGCAGTTGATGTCGCAAGTCGCCTCGCAGCCGTTTCCCGATGTCCGCATCGATTGCCCAAATCTGTCGAACGAGATTACCGACTTGCTGACGTGGTTGATCGCACGCGATCCGAACGAGCGTGCGGCTGACGCAGATCAAGTTCAGCCTCGATTGTTCTCGGCCCTCGAACAGATTCGCGACGTCCGGCAACTGATGTGCGAATCGTTCAATGGCGAACCAGACATTGAATGGTCGCCGCGACTGAGCCCCGACGAGTTCGACGTGACCGTGAAACTTCGTTCGGGCCGCAAGCAGCAAGTCGTCATTGCTCCGACCGACAAAGACAAAAACATCCCGTTCCGCCAGTTACAGATTTTCTCCATCGGCGGCCCGGCTCAGACGCACCACTACGAGATGGCTCTGCGACGCAATGCCCGTTTACCGCACGGCACAATCGCCGTCCGAGACATCGCTGGCCGCCCGCACTTCGTCATCGTTGAAAACCACTCGCGAGCCAAAGTCTCCCCCGAAGACCTTGCCCGCAGTGTCCGTCACATCGCCCGCCACGCGGACGAAGTCGAAAAGTTCTTGACCGGTGACGACGTGAACTGAGGCAACAGCCGGAATGTTTCACCTTTGGCTTCCTCTTTGCGATGCCGACTCTACCAGTGCCAGAAATAGTGCCACTGATAGGTCAGCGTGAGCTTCTCGCCAGCCGGGATCGTTGCCTCCCATTGGGTTCGGCCGCGAGCATTCATCTGAGACCACCAACTTGGCCATGAGTACCAGTGCCACCACGTCGGCTGACTGATGTCGTACGCCGTCCACGCACCTGGTCGAGTGATCTTGCCCTCGTGACTTGCTTCGTCGATCGTGCCTAAAAGCGTGCGCACGACTTCGACTTGCACCGGCTCGCGGCGATGATTCGTCAGGCGGATCGAGCCTTCCACATCGATACGATCAAAGTTGTGTCCGCCGAAGTTGGCGGCATTGGCTGTCCGTTTCGTTTCATTTTCCTCGTGCATGACCGACAGATTGACGGCCGTCGTGACGGTGATGTCGGCTGCTCTGCCGGGCGACGTGTAAGTCATCATGCCCTGCCCGAGCACGCGGCCGTCCGACATCAGCATCGCCGGAGCCGTCGTAAATGGCACCTTGGAGGTGTTCTCCAAACGCACAACATGCTTGGCCTTGGGCGCGTGGAACAGCTTCGCGAGTTGCGATTGCTGATCGTTATTGAAGTGCCCACGAACTTCGGCTGGCGGAGCGATCGGCAATTCCAATCGGAGCACGTCGGAGTATTTCCGCTTCCATTCGCCAACCGGTACAACCATCCGCTCCCCTTTTTTCAGCGAGATGTCTTTGACCGTGAAGAGAAACATGTCGTCACCGTGCTCAGCACCGCCGACTTCGGGACCAAGATCTTTTTCTACCGCTGGTTGAGGTTGCCGACCCTGAAACTCGCCCATGCGCGCGACTTGCGTCTGAGTCATCATGCTGTTCGAGAACGAGAAGGCAGTTTGCGAGTTGTCCTGAAAGTACGCCGTCAATTGCGCTGCTGCGGTGGACAGTGCAATCGGATCGACCGTCGATTTGAAGTCGAAGCTCGGCACGCCGATCACCAGATTCGCAGTGACGCGATCCAGATCGGTAAGCTCGTTGAGCAACGTGGCTTGCAGTTCCACGATGGCGACACCATTCGCCTCCAGCCGCACTCGGTAATGCGGGATCCAGCGAATTCCCTTTTGCAGATAGGTCATCCCCACCTGAACCTGCTTCGGCGGCGGAGCCTGTCCCCAATCGAATCGCATCCGCAGAAGATTCCGGATCTCCTCGTAGTTGACCGCGTGCTTCGGCGGATCCACGAACGTTACGTCGGTGATAGTGGATGTCGGAATGACCTTCGTTCCCTGATCGGTCAGCAACTCAATGACTTGGCCAGGCTGTGATAGCTTCGGTTCCGAACCCGCTGGCGATTGTTGCTCCTCTTCTTCGGCAGACCGCTCTGGAAAGCCGACGATCTTCGCGAAGTAAGATCGCTCGCCCTGATGAATCAGCACACGCTGCCCGATGTTGGCTCGCAGCACTTCTGGAATGACCAGCGCCGTGCGAGTCACATCGACTCGCTGCTTACCCGCCGATACAGACAGCAGCTTGATCTTCGTGTCCGCCGAGTACGGCCAGAATGTTCCCAGCACCGGGGTCGGCAGATAATCCAAATGCACGTCGCCATCGGCGTTGACCGGCAGCGAGCCTTCATGCAGCACGAACGCGTGACCGTCTTTGAACACAGTCACTTCGCGGACCGGCATGTGAGCCAACGCACCTTGGCCTATGGCCGCAGGCAATTCTTCTTGCCATAGGACAGCTCCCACAACCGCGACACAGCATGCGATAAATCGGATCGGCAACATGTTTGGCTCCTGTTTCATTTTGAAGCAGATCGGCAAACGCGCTCGGAACCACCGAGAACACGCAGCCGCAGAAGCCACTATGACGCCAACTCGACCTCAAAAGTTTGTCACATCTTTGTAACGAGGCTTCGCCTCAGACCGACGAGTCTTAGAATCAAGGGCTCCGGTCGTGCTTAGACGAGGTATGCTGAGCGCCGCAATGTGTCCGCTCGAAGCGGTAGTTGTCCAAATTCGGGATGGTGACGACCGGAGCCGATGATGAGTTAACCTCGAACCGCAGCCGATGTCTTCAACGAGCACGTGACCTTGGAAGTGGAGCGCATCGACCGGATGTATCTCAACGTGAATCAGCCGCAGTTGCAGTACGACTTGGGAGTGGTGAATTTCTTTTGGGTTCACCGCAGATACACCTTTGCGTCATCGGCGTTGATGGAGCCGACCAGCAACGCCTTCATCGCCAATGTTGGACGGTTCATCAAGCAGCAGCGTGTGCCGCTGATCACGTTTCGTAAGGGAGAACGCAAGGAGGGCATCGTGAATGTGGGCCGACGATCGAGTACGTCACGCTGCACGAACCGCTGAGCAAGTGGCCGAGCGGATGTATCGGCGAGGTTTCGAGGCCAAGGTGTATCACGCCGGCATGAAGGACGAGGACCGCGCCGCTGTGCAAGACTGGCTCGCCGGTTCGGATTGGGCCATCGTCCCGACGACGATCGCGTTCGGCATGGGGATCGACAAGGCCAACATTCGCTATGTCTATCACTACAACTTGCCGAAGAGTCTGGAGAATTAATCCCAAGAGATCCGTCGCGCTGGACGCGACGGAGCGGCAGCACATCGTGATGTGTTCACCTGCTCGGACGACATCAACACTTTGGAGAAAGTTGTGTTCGGCGACACGCCGTCGTTCGTCTCGGTTCGCACCCGCTGTTTGGCGTATTTGAAAAGGTGCCGTTTTTCGACGTGCTGCGCCGATTAAGCGAGGATTTGTGAAACGAGTCACATTGATTGGGTTACGTCTCAGACCGGGGTCGAAAGTTTGCAGGAATCGTGACAACCGGGGGACTGACGCCGCCCCACTCGCCAATTCTTTCGAACGGAACCGTCACCCTCAGTGATCAATCCCCTCGGCTGACGACGATCATGCGTTTGCCGTCGGGGGTCCAACAGCCGCCGACGTAGTGGCGGGCGGGGTCTTGGCCTTTGACCAGTGTCGGCGGGTCGTTGGTGTCGGGATCGAATTCGTACATCTGCATGTGGTTGCGTTCGTCGCAGGTCATGCCGATGACGATGCGGCGGTTGTTCGGATGCCAGGCCGGGTCTTCCACCATCGATTTTTTGGTGCTGGCTCGCGACTTCAGCTTCGGGGCTGCGGACGGATCGAGGATCAACATCTCTTGAGTGTTGTCCACGCTCAGTCCTTTGATGCAAATCCGGGTGCTGTCGGGCGACCAAGTAAAATTCCAGAAGATTTGTTGATAGGGATGCTCGTTGGCGGGGAGCAGCACGTCGATCGTTTTCTTTTTGACGTTGTAGGCTTTGAGTTCTCGCCCCTCGTAATACGCGATCCGCTGGCCATCGGGAGACATTTGGGCGGCCCAACCGGGAGCGTGGAATTCGGCGTTGTTTTCGTCGGAGGGGTGCATTGTCCAGACGCCTCGCTGTGGGATGCTGCGAGTCAGCGCCAGTCGCTTGCCGTCGGGGAACCAAGTTGGCATCAGACCCAAGCAGAGCTTGCGTGGCTTTCGTTCCTCAATGTCCATGACGTAAACGGTGTCTCCTTCAGGCGTCCCTTCAAACGAATCGAACGCGATCGACTTGCCGTCCGGCGACACCGACGGCGCACCGACATGCTTGCGGTCGCCCAGCTTGAAAAATGGAGCCCAGCCCGTGCCGTCTTCGTTCATCACATAAAACTCATTCGGTATGCGAACTTTGAAATAGAACTCGGTCGTGGACAGTTTCTGGTCGCCGTTCGTGTCGAACCGATTGAAGTACCACAGTCGCAGCAACGGAAACTGCATTTGATCGAACTTGAATTCAGCGAAGGTCAGCAGGTCGTCTCCGTTCGGATCGGCGATCTCGGACGTCCACGACATGATCATGTTGGCTTGCGGAGTCAGCCGAAATTCCGCCAGCGACAACAGCCCATCCTGATCGACATCGAAGCCTGGAAACGCATGTTCGGCGAGCCGCATTTGCCAATCGGCCGATCCCGCCAACAGCTCATTCGGATCGAGCCGCGCATCCAAATTCTTGTCCATCGTCCGAAATAGCAGCACCGTGTCGGTGAACCCGCGCCCAGGAATCCGAATGAATTCCTCGAAGGACATCACGCCGTCTTGATCCACGTCATACGTCTTGAATTGCTCGGCCGCGTGCTCGCCGGAATACGACCGTTCGAGATATTCCGTGCGGCTGGCTTGGTCATTTTTATCGGCGTCGATGTGCAGCCACAGCGCATGATTCGCGACATTGCCATTCGGAAACCGCATCAACGTCCCGTGACTGCGACGAATCCCCAACTGAATCTCGACAAACCGCCGAGCCTCCGTGCGGCTCACTTTGCCATCCCGATTCGGGTCCGCTTCCCGCGGATTGGCCCGCACCGCGTTCGGCCCCAACTGCTGCATCTCTTGAATGAACTGTTGCAGGAACTGAGCCGCGTTGACTTCCCGCTCGGAGTCCTGATCCCAATTTCCAAACGCCTTGTCGATCGCGGCCATCGACGAATCGACCGCCTTGGGCAAGTAATCGGGCAACACACCCGGTTGATCAAACGCCGTCGTCGTCCTCACGCAAGCAAACTCATCCAAACTCAGCGAGCCGTTCTCGTCGAAGTCGTAGAGCATGAAGTCTCGCTTCGCGACATCCGCAGCTCCGCGACCAACCAAAAAATCTTCCAGCGACAGAGCCCGACCTCCGTCGCGATCGGCTTTCCTGAACGCCACCAATACGGCATCCGAAATCTCCGGCGACGGGTCTTGCGCGAACAATCCGCTCGCGCTGCCGATCGCCGTGAAAACCATCGCCACGCACTTCAACTGTCTGACAAACCACGATGAACCCAGCATCACAATTCCCTCGCACGAGTCAGAGACCGAGGAAACGTATCCGCAGGACGTTCATTGAAACAATGAAAGGCTCGCGGAAACGGCAAACTTTTGAAATCGAACGATTTGGTTGTGGAATCTCGCGGCGAACTTCGGTGTTAGTTTCTGACGGCAACCTCTCGCGGCGGCGGGGTCGTCGTCACAGCTACGTCCGCTTCCGCACAATCAAGCCGGTGCTGTATCCTGGTCGCCCATCACTTTTGGGCCAAACATTTCTGAAAGGAAGATGACATGACGAAGAAGCGAACGGACCAGAAAACACGACGACAATTCCTATCCGAGGGAGCGGTCGCCGCCGCCGTCTCGGCACCACTCTTGACGGCATTGCTCGCCAAGCCAGCTCACGCAATTGCGTTGCCGAATCCAGGCGGTGGCGGTTCAGGCGGCGGTGGAGGCGGTGGCGGTGGAGGCGGTGGTAATGGCGGTGGTAATGGCGGAGGCGGTGGATGTCATGGGGGCGGCAAAAAATCTGGCAAGAAGTGACGGGCTTTCACACCTGAGTCGCTCCGCGACTCAGCGACGTAGCCGAGTCGCTCCGCGACTCGGACTTCGGTCCCGAAGCTTGTTGATTGGCCTGATCACAGCCAGCCTGTTGATGGGCTGCGGCAAGTCGTCCGGTCCACAACGAGTCGCTGTGGATGGCGCGATCGTCTCGTCGGACAAGTTGATCCCGAACGGCACGATTCGGTTTCTTCCGGAACCGGGTAACAACGGCCCCGTCGCGATCGTGACCGTCACCGATGGCCTCTACCGATTCACCAACGAGAACGGGCCCTATCCGGGAAAGTACAAAGCGGCTGTCAATCTAGAACTGGATTATTCCGTGCTGGTCAAAATGAGTTCCTCGACCTCCCAACCTCCGCGGATGAATTGGGAAGAAGCGGTCACGGTCCCGGATCAACAACGAGCGACGCTGCACTTCTACTGGCCGGACAACGACTCGGACAATGACTCGCCTCCGAACGAGGAGTCGCAACATTGATGCGCCCAACAAAAGTTGAATCTTGGCGAGCGGGGTGGCGTCAGTCCCCCGGTTTCGCAGCGAGTTCATTCATCACCGGGGGTTGCACTGTGCGGCCAATTGCACCATTGCGATCACCCGCCGGTTTTGCAGCGATTTCACGCACCACCGGGGGGCTGACGCCGCCCCGCTCGCCGGTTTGTCTGGGGTTCACGCTGATCGAGTTGCTGGTCGTGATTGCGATCATCGGCATGTTGGTCTCGCTCATTTTGCCTGCGGTACAGAACGCTCGCGAGGCGGCGCGGCGGTCGCAATGCCAGAACAACCTCAAGCAGCTTGGACTCGGACTGCACAATTATCACGACGTGAGCAAGTGCTTTCCAATGGGAGCTCACGTTCGCCCCGGCCCCACCTTTTCGCTGGGGAGCCTGGTGGCCCTGCTGCCGTATGTCGAACAGCGAGCGGCCCATTACACCGTGGACTTCAACGCTCAAGATTGCTGCCTGTCGACGAAGTCCATTCAAGCCGCTGGAAAGCCGAACGCGCCGAACACGCGCATCAACACCTACCTCTGCCCCAGCGATCCGAATGCCGGCCGCACGCTGTTGTCCGGACCAACCGGTCCGCTCCCCGCTTCGGCCGATTGCGGAGTGCTTTATCCTGGCAACTACCTCGGAGTCTCCGGCGACACGGGGATCGGTTATCCCACCTGCTACTTCAACATCACCGCGACAACCAACGGCAACGGCATGATGTTCACCCGCAGTTCGACCCGCTTTGCAGACGTCCGAGACGGGACATCGCAAACTTTGTTCTACGGCGAACGGGGCATGCCCAACGATCTCGGCTGGGGCTGGCTGATCTGCGGCGGCTCTGAATGCGAGCAATACCTCAACACGCAAAACGGTTTGTTCGGACCCACCGACGGCCCAACCAGCAGCCTCACCGTCAGCCAATACTGGAGCTGGCACACCAGCGGCGTTCACTTCCTGCTCGCCGACGGCCACGTCCGCTTTCTCAGCCTGAACATTTCGTACAACACGCTGAAAGCCCTTTCGACCAAATCGGCGAAAGATCTGGTCGGGGAGTTTTGAGCGTGGCATGGAAAGGGTCGTGCGTTCAAAACTCAAAAATGGCGGAGAGAATTCTGGGACAAAGAAAAACGCTGTCTCCACCAATTTTGAATTTTGAACGCACGACCCCTCATTCCAAGCCGCTCGCAGATTATCATGCCGCCCGTCTTGTGAGCGTGAGGCGTGCGATGATCTCAATCTCTGGCCAGCCAACTCGAACGTGCGAAGGGTTTTCGCGGCGCGAGTGGTTGCGTGTCGGCGGATTGGGTTGTCTGGGCTTGCCCGGATTGGGCTTGCCGGGGTTGTGGGCGAGTCATGCTCAGGCCGATCAGCAGTCCGCAACCATCGATCGTCCGCGCGCCAAGGCTTGCATTGTGCTCTTTATGTTTGGAGCTCCGGCTCATCAGGACACCTGGGATTTGAAACCGGAAGCGCCATCGGCTGTGCGCGGCGAATTCCAGCCGATCTCGACCAACGTCCCCGGCATTCAGGTCAGCGAACACATTCCGAAGCTGGCTCAACTGGCCGATCGGTATTTGCAAATCCGGTCGGTCACGCATCCCGACAACACGCACACGGTCGCGATGCACAACATGTTGTCGGGAGTTCGACATCGCCGCCCAGCCACGAACCCGCAGAACGCGGCCGATGATTTTCCGTGCTTCGGAGCGGTCGCGAATCACCTCTTGCGACGCCCTGAGTCCGCCAAACGCGGACTGCCGACCGCCGTCAGCCTCAACGCACCAGCGAATCAAGTGTCGGCCAACAACCACATCTTTCCGGGTTTTTTTGCCGGCTTTCTGGGACAAGAGTTCGATCCGCTGTTTGTGTCGCAGCACCCGAATCGGCCCGACTTTCAACCGCTGCCAATGATCGACAGCTCGCGGCGGCTGTTGGATCGCAGAAACTTGCTGACTCAGTTTGACCAGCAATCCGCGCACCTGCATCAGTTGGCTAGCGTCCGCGACTTCGGCGGCTATCACGAGCAGGCAATTCAGTTTCTCACGTCACCGGACGTGCGTCGTGCGTTCGATGTGACTCAAGAACCGGCCGCGCTGCGCGAGCGATACGGCGGGACGCCGTTTGGTCAGGGCTGTCTGCTGGCTCGGCGATTGGTAGAGTCGGGCGTGTCGCTGGTCACCGTCAATTGGGAACGCGACGACGCCTACTGGGACACGCACGCTGACAACTTCAACAAACACAAACAGCAATTGCTCCCAAACATGGATCAAGGTTTTTCGAGTTTACTGCTCGATCTGGAAGAGCGTGGGTTGTTGGATGAAACGCTGATCGTGTGGCTGGGCGAATTTGGCCGAACCCCAACGATCAACGCCGCCGCCGGCCGCGATCATTGGGCCGCCTGCAATACGGTCGTTCTCGCCGGAGCCGGCTTGCGCGGCGGTCGCATTCACGGAGCGTCCGATCGACAAGCCGCCTATCCCGCGCGAGACCCCGTCGGCCCCGAAGACCTTGCCGCGACGATCTATCACCTGCTGGGAATCGACCCACACCGCCTGTTGCGAACTCCCGAAGGCCAGCCGGTGCCAATTTCAACCGGCACTCCGATTCACTCCATTTTGTGATCAGATCGTAGCCACGCTCGTCAAGAGCCTGGGTTCCACGAGTTTCCCCACGCTTATGGCGAGCGTGGCTACTTCCTTTGAAAGACCTCGTTCATGCAATATCGCAATCTCGGTTCGAGCGGCCTATTGGTGTCGCCGATTTGTTTGGGGACGATGACCTTCGGCACTCCGGTCGCCGAGGCCGATGCCATTCGGTTGACTCATGCCGCGATGGATCTGGGAATCAACTTCATCGACACGGCCAATGTTTACGAAGGCTATGCCCGCTACCTCGGCAGCGCGGGGGGAATCGCGGAAGAGATCGTCGGCAAAGCTTTGATCGGACGTCGTGACAAAGCCATCGTTGCCACGAAAGTCTGTGCTCCGGTCGGCCCCGGTCCGCAGGATCGGGGGTTATCGGCGACTCACATTTTGCGAGAAGTCGATCGCAGTCTACGACGGCTACAAACGGATTACATCGACCTCTACATTATCCACTGGCCCGATCGCGACGTGCCGCCGGAGACGACACTCGCCGCTATCGATCAGACAGTGCGCTCGGGCAAGGTGCGATCGTTTGGCATCTCGAACCATTCTGCATGGCAGTTGTGCGAGTTCCTGTGGCTCGCCGATCGCAATGGCTGGCCCAAGGCAGTCTCATCGCAGATTCCGTTCAGCCTGCTGCGTCGCGAATTTCAACACGACCTCGACTTTTGCCGCAAACACGGTATCGGCGTGACGCCGTATCAAGCTCTGCAAGGTGGCTTGCTGACCGGCAAGTACCGTCGTGGCCAACCGCCGCCGAGCGACTCGCGAGCCGCCGAGAAGCCCGACTGGATTTGGAAGCTCGACGACCCGCTGTTCGACAAGCTCGAAGGGGCCGAGTCTCTGGCGAAGGAGCTCGGCGTGCCAATGTCGCAATACGCTCTGGCCTGGACGCTAACGCAACCGGCAATCACGTCCCCGATCGTCGGCGTCAAATATCTCACCCAAATCGAAGACGCCGTCGCCGCTGCTTCGGTGAAGATTCCGAATGAGCAACTCAAACAACTCGAGTCAATCTGCCCGCCCCCTTGGAAGCAACACGATCCGATTCGCGGTTGAGTGTCGCCCGCTCCCGCCGAAAGCTGTGGGCGATGTGCAGCAACGACTTGTTTGTCGATGCCGGTAACCGCATTTGAATATTTGAACTCGGTGAGTCACGAACCCGCGCGAGATGCACTCGCGACTCTGCTATCGGCGAGAGATGGATACGTTTGAGCACATGCGGACTGGCCGTGGAACCGCAGTCGAATTCCGAAGTCGAAACGGAATTGCGGATACTCAACAACAAACTCACGGCCTAAAGTCTCTGATTCCCGTGACCCTCAATCGACGTGCCGAACAGATTGGAATGTCTGCCCTCGATTGTGCTCTTGCGTTTTCGCTTGAGTGGGAATTCGACGCTTGCCGCCTTTTGGAATTCGTTCTATCCTCCGCCTCATCACCAGCCCAGGTGGCGGAATTGGCAGACGCACTAGCTTCAGGAGCTAGCGCCCTTAACGGGCATGGAGGTTCGAGTCCTCTCCTGGGCACTCAATTGCGAAAGGACTTACGTCGATGAGGCGTAAGTCCTTTTTTCGTTTAAATTCCCAACGTGTGGCAAACGTGTGGCATTGATGGCTTCACGATGCGGTTGCGTGGGGAAGACTTGCGGTTGTGGTGTAGTTACGTCGATTGCCGGTTTGAGATTCACTTCTACCCTCTCGGAACGAAGGAGAAATCTCATGGCTTGGATCGAACGAAATCGTGCAAATGGACCGTTTCAGTTGGTGGTTCGATACGGCGAGCAACGTTTGAAACGCTCGACACGGACTTGCGACGAACGAGAGGCGAACGAAATCGCGTCGCGGGTGGATCGCCGCCTGCGGATGCTTGAAACGGGCGAAGTCGAGTTGCCTGACGGCATTGACGTGCTGACGTTCTTGATGTCCGAAGGGCAGCGGACTCAGGGGACGAGCAAGCCGATCCCTTCGGTGTCGCTCGAACAGGTCTGTGACAAGTTTCTGAGTTCTCTGCCGGAAGGTGCTTTGGAAGCGAATACTTTGTTGACGATGCGAATTCATCTCAACCACATTCAAAGAATTCTTGGGGCAAGCGCCCGGCTCCGCGACATCAATCGGCAAATGCTTCAGGAATTCGTCAATGCTCGGTCCAAGCAGTCGGGACGAAAAGGCAAAAAAGTCGGGACGGTGACCATCAAAAAAGAACTCACGAGTTTTGGCGTCGTTTGGAAGTACGCGTTTGCTGCGAACTACGTCAGCATGCAGTTTCCGAATCAAGACCTTCGGTTTCCCAAAACGGCCGAGAAGCCTCGATTCCAAACATGGAAGGAAATCGAGCTTCAAATTGCGAGCGAGGGATTGACTGAGGCCGAACAAGCCGAGTTGTGGGAAACGCTGTTCTTAACGCTGCCGGAAGTCGACGAACTACTGGCGTTCATCAAAGAGCAGGCTGGGGCTGAATTTCTCTATCCGATGGTAGTCGCTGCGGCACATACCGGCGCACGTCGGAGCGAATTGGTTCGTTCGCAGCGGTCGGATTTCAATTTCCGATCGGGTATGGTGACTTGGCGTGAGAAAAAACGAGTCCGAGGCGGTTGCTCAACCAGAACCGTCCCGATGTCGCCTCTGTTGCGAGAAGTCATGTTGGAATGGTTCGCGAAGCACCCTGGTGGACGTTCCTCGTTCTGCTTGAGAAGTAGTGAAACGAACGCGAGCAAACAATCGGAAGGAATTTTGCCTTTGACCGTTCACCAAGCTCACGGTTTTCTGAAGCGTTCATTGAAGGGCAAGTGGTCTCACGTTCGGGGCTGGCACGTTTTGCGACACAGCTTCGCGTCAAACTGTGCGGCTCAATGCGTGGATCAACGGACAATCAATGTCTGGATGGGACACCAAACCGAAGAAATGGTGCGACGATATCGGCATTTGATTCCTGATCAGCAACTTCAAGCCATCAAGACGGTCTTCGGCTCACCGCCGAATCGTCAGTCTTCAACGCAGGAAGGCGAAGCGGCTCGACAGGGAGTTTGATGCGGTGCTACCAATGTTTCTGCGGCAAGAGTCCCTCGGAGCGAAGTCGCGTCAATTCTTCATGGGAGATCATCCACTCCTTGGTGATGCCTCGGCCGCAGGAACGTTTCGTGGCTCGGATGCGACCGAGCCGGCACCACTGCCGAACTGTAAACTCGGCTCGTTGCGTGATCCGAGCGACCTCAGATGTCGAATAGAACTCTTTGGCTTCGTTCTGTTGGATCAGTCCGTCGAGCTTTGCCTCAATCCGGTGGATGGCGTCTAAGAGCAGGACATCGTTTGTCATTGGAGTTCTCTCGAACGATAAGTTTCAAAGAACCTAATTTCCGAACACAAATGTGGATAAAAAAAGAGGGCGGCGGTGAGCGTCATACTGTTTGACAGAAAGGAGGAGATTAAGCGCCATGATCAATGCACTTCAGTCTTCCGAAAGATCCAAGTGTGTGCGGCATCGAGCGCGACTCGCAGCAGTGGAATGTCATCGCGTCCGAACCGCGACGACTCTTTCCAAAGGTCACCGTTGCGAAAGAGGCGTGTGACGGTGATCGTGTGCCGCAGTCGATCGCGTGTGCGTTTTCGCCAAATTCGCACTTTGATCAATCCACGGCGAATTTCATGGATCGGTGATTTGGCCATTAGCTTGCTCCCTTGGACATCTCAGCGGCATCCCAGCGGAGGGTTAGCGCGTCCAGGTCCGTGATGAGCAACCTCAGTCGCTCACGATCGTCCGCATGGAGGCAGCCATCGTCGGCGATCACTGACGCCATTACTTGCACCAGTTTTACAAGGTCAGAGAGATCTGACGGTTCAAACAGCGGGTTGAACGATTCCTGCAAGTTTGGCCCGCGAACAATGTTGAAACGATATTCGCACACGGAATGCACATTGCCCGTTTTCCAGAGCATGGACGTCAGCCGGCCCGCACCGACAAAGCTGTACGGTTTCTTGCAATACTCCTG
>JANMIF010000011.1:0-3360 GCA_031375695.1 Planctomyces sp. | reverse complement strand
AAAGATGAATTTTTCAAACTTGATCGCGTTGGGTTCGAGCGGCTGTTGGATTCGCCCCTGCGCATCAATGTGGTCCACCTGCTTGCGGCAAGGATGAGCGGGGAGCGCGTTCGGCCGGGCGGCGATCCGTTTGAGAAAGGGAACTCGGAAGAGATGTGCTCCCGTGTTGCCGGCCCAGAAGAGCGGCGCGCCATCGTCGTCGGTGGCCGTCGCGACCTCTTTGGGGAGTTCGCTGTATTCCAAGATCCACACCTTCGGGCCTTGGGACACGAACATGCCCACCTTCTCGGTCGAGCTGGCCCGTCTGACGACTTGCGTGGTGATGTCCGCATTGGCCAGCAGATGGTGGCCGATCAACTCCGGGTCCGCGATCAGCAACAGCGGGTTGTCCATCTGACCGTAGAACAACACGTCGATTCCTCGCCGAGCCATGTTCTCAAAGATGCCGGACTTTCGCGCGGCATCGAGAAAGCCCCCGTGACCATCGGGGCAAGTGGCCAACTCGCCGGGGCTGGCCATCAAAAGTTTTTTGCTCGTGGCGTCGATCGCGGGGAGTGTTCCCTGGCAGAAGACTCGGAGGTCATCGGGATTGAGTCCGAAGGCATCATGCTCTCTCAGAAATCGCACCGTCGCTTTGTGCGTGACGTCGCTGGTCATGAGATACAGCGGAATGCGCACTCCATAGCGGCGTCCGAGCGCGACGATTCGCTCGATCAAGACTTGGAACAACGAGTTTCCGGACACCGGCCCGATGGGGAACATCCCCTTGGGCTGCTCAAAGCCGAGCCGAGTTCCCATGCCTCCCGCGACGAGTACGACTCCGACGCGACCTTCCTGCAAACAAAGCTCTCCTTCGAGGAAGGCGTCGTGACTGGAAGACTGTTCTTCCAGCGTGATGACCGGCGGTGGCTGGAGAGTCGCCTCATATTGTGGGTGAAGTGGCGGACGTGACTGCTCGGTCTGCAACAGATCGAAGTCAACGTCGTCGATTTGCGTCGCCAGCTTGGCTTTCGCAATCTCATCAAGTTGATCCCAATGCGCCAGAACGTGTTCCTGACTCGGCACGACGGATCGAAGCCGATCCAGCAAGTCGTTCTTCACTCGGTCCAGATCGGCAGAGGTCAGCTCGTCAACAGCATTGGGCAGAATAGGGTTGGGCATCGTGAGCATGGGAAACTCCCTTGAAAAGAATCGCGAGGAACTTTGGAAAAAGTACATCCGTGCGAGAACCACCCACGGAACACCGTCAACCGCTTGAAAGAGATGTCCGAGACACAGCACGCTGCCGTCGGCACAACGGCACTCCCACGCCTGAAACGGACTGTGCGTGAAAGCCACACGATGATGGACAACATTGTGAGGTGGCCCAAAGACCCAGTCCCAAGTCTCACGAGAACAACTGAGGAAGACTCCGTGAATGTCGTGCCCGCTGCGAGGAGCACCATCGAAATGGGCCTGCCAGGTGGGAAATCCTGCTCCCAGAACCCGCAGTGCCTGCACGAAGTCCGCTTGGCTTCCTTGTCGTCCGGAAATCGTGCGTGGCCGAGCCTGCGAAATGGTCAAAGCGTTTTCTAAGTAATTCATAAAGCCTCCATGCAATCGAAAAAAAGACACGACCTAGCCCTCGCCTCCCAAAGCAGGTTCCCCGTTGACATACGACCGGTCGATCGAAGTCGGTTCATTCTGTGATTCACTCCAAGTGCTGATGCCGACGTTGGATGCCAACCGAAAGACCAATACTACGGTTCCGGTGCGTGCGGCGACTTCCGATGTGGCCGCCCTCACGGCGATTCCCGTGATGTCTTCAACTTCCCGCCGCAGCGAACCCCAGGAGGTGCGGAATCGTCGTCGATGGGACTTCTGCAACTGATCGGCACCGTCCCAAGTTTTCGCCATTTCTTGCTCCGTTGGGGACAACGTCTCGCGCAAAGTGATCACCAGCGAGCCATCGACCATCACTGCGGTGACCGACTTTGGGGTGCGACCAGTCCGATGCTTTTCAAACTGACGTGCCGCATCCGCCAACTTTTTTGCCGTCCAGACTATTGGTGGGGAATCGGCGATTGCTGATTGGGTTTCGACCATCATTGGGCTCCTGTTTGTGAAACTTTGAAAAAAAAAAGCCGACGTGGTCGAACCCATGAGGGTCCAACCACGCCGGCTTACTCGTCAACCAGCCCCCCGGCACGACCGGGTTGCTTTTTTATGAGTCTTCCGAACTGAAAAAAGTGAATAGGCAGAGCCGAAATTCTGACTGCCGTATGGCTCCGCGTGGCCAGGATCATAACGAATGGAACGGGAAAAGTAAGTTGGTATTTGCTTTGTCCAAATTTCTCGAAGCTGTCTTATCGGACTCAGACAACAGAATTCGAATTGGTTGGCATAATTGCTGGGAAGAGCTTGCCCTTAAGTCGTATCCACGTGTCCGTGGGACGGTCCGACCTTGGCGACGATGTGGCGTCGCCGGCGTTCTAAGTCTTCTTCGCTGAGCCATTGGCAACCGGTCGCAATGCCGATCCGTTCCAGGAACAGCATAAACAGGGCATCGGCATCCCAACGAAACCATTTGGCACCATTGTTCGCGGCGTGAGGGAAAGCGTGGTGGAGGTTATGCCACGTCTCGTTGCCGAGTTGGGGGAACCACAGGGTGAGATTGTTCTTGCTGAGGCAGCGTGTACCGTAAGTGTCCGGGAGTTCGTGAAACGGCCCGAAGCCGTGGCTGATGGTGTCGACTAAGCTGTGCAGTGTTTGGGTGAAGGACCAGCGAACAAAGATGCCCCATACGAGGAACGAGTTCGCCATCCAGGTGTCAAACGGCTCGACTTTGCCAAACAACAATCCCCCCATCGTCCAGACGGTCAGTGCGACACCGATCTGGATTCCCCAGATTGTTGAGGGCTTGTTGAACCACACTAACCACGGGCGGCTGGTCAGTTCTGGGCAAAGTTGCTTGTACGTTTCGTAATGGAACAGGTCTTCGCGTCGCCACAAATGGTGACCGCAGAAGGAGTGCCAGAAGCCTTTCGTCGGCGAATGGGGATCGAGTGGCTGATCGCTATGGGCATGATGAAATTTGTGGGCCGCGACCCAAGAGATAATCCCTTGGCCACACCGGTCAAAGGACAGGGTGTAGCAGAAGGCCAAGTAGTTTTCGAACCAGAGCGGGGCTTTGAAGGAGGCATGGCTGAAGTAGCGATGGGCACCGAACGTGATCCCGCCGCCAGAAAAGAAGTGCATGATCCCCGCAAATATCAGGGCCGGCAAACTGACGTACGGCGGACCGAACCACACGGCGATCGTATACGCCGACACCTGCCAGCCCAGCGCGACCCAACACAAACGGCAGGGTGGAACCGAGTC
>JANMIF010000585.1:0-27982 GCA_031375695.1 Planctomyces sp. | reverse complement strand
AAAAAAACTCATCGCAGCCTCCTTGCTACGTGGGACTTGTTACATCCACACAGTCGCAGGAGGCTGCGATTTTGTTAAGACGAATTGAACGGTATTGCATCTAAACCGAATTGTCAGCAAGATCAAAATCACCACCCATAGACAAGCGAATCGGGGCACAACCAAGTGCGCTGGCCGGATCGTAGCGCGTTCGCGGACCCGAGTAGTATCGCATTTTCTGTTCGGCTGATGTAACTCGAAGCATCAGTGAGGCGTACGCTCCACAGGGCTCACGATTCCAAATATTCTGGAGCGGCCGCCCTCGCTGACGCTTCGGGTTACATGGCTGAGCTAAACACGCGTGCAAAAATAAACTGCGTTTCGGATAAAGACCCTACAGCGCGAATAGCGATTCGTCGGTGACATCAAATTACGGTGCGTAATCGACGTTAGCGGGATCGTTCCATCTGAGTTTTCCGTTGAGCAGTTCTGTGAGGCTCTGTCACGCGACACTGATGACACTTCAAGGAGCCAACACTACTTCTTCTCTTTCTTCTTCCCCTTCTTCTGCTGCTCGACTTCCTTCCAGAACTCGGCGAGCGGTTTGTCGTTGACTTGTTCCAAGGTCTTGATGGAGCGGAGCAGTTCGGTGTCTCGTTCGGGTTTGAAGTCGAGATCGAGTTCTGTAAGGGACATGTCTTTCAGTGGTGAATAGTCGAAGATTTGCGTGCCATTGCAAACCAGAGAAAACAACGGCATCCCTTGCAGCGGCGAAAGATCAGAGACGTTGGTATTGGAGAACCACAGCAGTTCAAGTGGGATCTCCTTAAGAGGCGACAAGTCGAACAAGCCAGGATTATCGAAGCAAACGAAATAGGTGAATTTCATCCCCTTCAATGGCGACAGGTCTTTCAATGCCCCTTTGCCCGTTGAACTACCGTAGCAATCCAGGCCGAACAACCCGGTCAAGGCTCGCACAGGAGAAATGTCGGTCACCTTGTCGGTCACAAACCCCAGTTTTATGACGATGCCGTTTTCAATCTTGGGTGGTTCGTCAGATCGGTCCCTCACTAGCGTCCCATCGAAGCCCGGATTCAACTCCACCATCTTCTTGCTCACGGCTTCGATCTGCTTCTCGGCGGGCAGGGCCTGCACGTCCTTCACCCATTGTGGGAAGGCGGGGTTGTGCATGAAGAGCTTGGTGGGCGCAGCAGGTGGGGCCTTCGCCGGATCGTCCCAGCGAATATCGCAACCCGGTAGAGCTTTTTTCAGCGCGGCAACGGTCTCGGAAGTGATTTTGGTTTTGGTGGCGCGAAGCGTTTCTAGCTTCTTGCAACTCTGTAATGGCGTCAAATCAGCAACCTGCGACTCGTAGCAAAATAGTTTTACCAAGGGTATCTCTTTCAACGATGAAAGATCGGACAACTGGTAATTGTATGAACAGTCCAGAATCGCCAATTGCATCCCGGATAACGGAGATAGATCCGTCAGTTTGCGGTCTCCTGGTCCGCCCTGACTTTCTCCCGAACATTTCAGTGTCATCAAGCCCGACAAGGCCCTTACCGGAGAAATATCGGTCACCTTTGCCGAATAAAAGCCGAACTCCGTCACCACACCATTCTCCACCTTGGGAGCGCCTCTCCCACCTCCATCCATCACTTTCCCATCAAACCCTGGATTCAATTCCATCAGCTTCTTGCTGACCGCTTCGATTTGTTTCTCGGCAGGCATTGCTTGCACGTCTTTCATCCATTGCGGGAAGGCGGGATCGTGCATGAAGAGCTTGCCGGATGAAGCGGCCGGGACGGCAGGCTGCGGCGTGACGCTCGCCGTGCCTGGCCGGGCTCCTACCGAACCGAGGCCTACACGGAAACCACGGTCGACGTGACGGGCAGCCGGGGTGTCTAGGAAGTTCCGGCACGACGACCGGCTAGTCGCGGCCGTGCCGCTCCAACCGCCACCCCAACTACCACCCCGATTCACCCGGCTCAAGGCTCCATTAGGTCCCTTGGGATCGTCGCTAGGAGACCGCGCATACCACTGGCCGTCGTACCAATCGTGACACCATTCCCACACATTGCCGTGCATGTCGTGCAAGCCGAACGGGTTTGCGGGCAAGAGCCCTACACCTCGCGGCCGACCACCCGCATTCGTGTTCGACCAGCCGAACTTGTCATGTTCTTTCCAGTCGTCACCAAACGAATACTGCGTTGTGGTCCCCGCCCGGCAGGCATATTCCCACTCCGCTTCCGTCGGCAGGCGATAGCCTTGGGGTTGCGCCACCAACTCCCAGCTAGCGCCATCGCGCACGTAGCTCGGTTCCAGCTTATCTTGCGCACTCAGCCAATTGCAAAACGCCACCGCGTCGTTCCAACTCACTTGCGTCACCGCGGAGTTCTCGCCCACCTCCGGGCCAGGTGTTCGCCAATTGAGCTTTTTACTCTCCAGCGTGACGCGACGATCATCCGCCTTAATAGCATCGGAATTGCCCCCGAATTCCTCGGCCTGCGTCTTGTAGCCCGATTGCTCGATAAACTTCCCAAACTGCCCGATGGTGACTTCATGAATTCCCAGGCGAAACGGCTTGGTGATGCGGTCCAAATGTTGTGGACGTTCGTCTTGGATGCGTTGTAAGCCGGCTGGGTCCAGCTTATTTTCTTCGGCGATCTTCAACGCCAGCGTGATGTCCGCGTCGGAACTCCCCATCATGAACTCGCCCGGCGGGATCAGCCGGAACTTCATGCCGATGGCGTTTGTGTACTCGACCGGCACCTTCAGATAGTCGGCCCATTCTTGTTGGTACTTTCTGGCTTGCTCGGCGTCGAACGGGGCGACGGCTGGTTTAGGAGCATCAGCGGGCCATTGGGCCGACTTCGCCGCCAGTCCTTGCCGCACTGCATCGACGGAAAGCGACGCGCGAAAACCAAAATTAGAATCGCGATAGAGGAACCAAGATTGGTATCGAACCGCCGAAGTGACTGAGTACGGGTCGGAACCGAGATGTCCGCCTCGGAGGATCCGACCGATGCCCTGATGGACGAGCGGGTCAATCACCGCGCCTTCGACAATTCGATCGTGGCGTTTTTCATCCCAGGCATCGTACACCCACTCCAACACGTTTCCGTGGACGTCGTACATTCCGAACGGGTTGGCCGCCAGCGTGCCGACCTTCTTGGGGCATGGAAATCCGATCCAACCTGCCCGGTCCAGATCCGACCGCATTTGTCCCGACCAGAAAAGCGTGATGGTCCCCGCACGACAGGCAAACTCCCATTCCGCCTCCGAAGGCAAGCGGTAGCCGATCCCGTCGACCCAGGTCCTCCCGTCACCGTCCCCCGCAAAACAAGGAGATAGACGCTCCAACTGGCTCAATTGGCCGCAAAAGTCGATTGCCTCTTGCCAACTGACGTTGTCAACGGGAAAGTCAGCCGTATCGAGGCCAGCGACGAAATCGGCGTGCTCTTTGCTCGGGCCAGTTTTGGCATACACGAAAGGGTTCGCCCCCGTCACTTTCTCATATTGACGCTGCGTCACCTCGTGCTGGCCCAAATAGCGAGGCTGCGTGAGGCGAACTCGCCGCTGAGGCGTTTGGGATTCGCGCCACTTGCGCACGTCGCGATAGAATTCGTTGGCCCCTTCCGGCGGCAACTGAATCGAATCCAGCGACGCCTTGGTCTCCTGTTCGTCGCTCCCCATGAGAAACTCGCCCGGCGGGATCAATACAAACTTCATGCCGATGCTGTTCGTGTACTCGACCGGCACACCCAAATACTTGGCCCATGCCTCTTGATGGGCCTTCGCCTGAGCGGCATCGAACGGGGCGATAGCCGGCGGAGGGGTGGGGCCGGTAGGCTGATTCACAGGAGGCGATGTGACGACCGGAGGATTCTCCGGTGGAGTTTTCCCCACAATCCCCGTTGTCTTCTTCAGTGGGATCAATTTGGCCGTGATCGTCTTCGTGCCGTTGGTCTCAATCTCAAAGTCTTTCGTGATGACCTTGAAGCCATCCTTCTCGACCTTCAACTGGTGCTTGCCAGGAACCACCGAGATGGTGATGGTCCCCTGCTCGTTCTTGCGAGTGATTTGAACTTTCCCCACTTCATCCAGCACTTGCACCACCGCGCCCGGTTCATTGACCTCAACAATCAGCTTCCCCTCTTTGGTTTTCAGTTTGACGATGATTCCGAACAACAGAATCAGACCGCCCAGGACACCGGCCGCGATTAGCTTCAGACGGCTGTTGCTCTGGCCCGCTTTCGGTTGAAGAGCCGGCTTCATGACCATCGCTTCAGCCGCCGGTTGCGACAGCTCGGTCAAAAAGTTCGAGAGGCTGGGGTTCGTCGTGGAACCGGAACTCGCGCCACGGGACAACGGTTGCTGATTCGTGATGGTCTGCTCGTTGAAGTTTCGGCAACGTTCCAACTCCGCAATGACCTCGGTCATCGTCTGGTAACGGTCCTCCACTTTCTTGGCCACCATCTTGGCGAAGATCGAATCGAGCCGTTCGGACACTTCTGGCCGAGTCGCCCTCAACGAGGGGATCGGCTGCTCACGATGATTCAGCAACTTCGCCATCAGCGTGTCGCCATCGTAAGTCGCCTTGCCGCACAGCAAATAAAACAGCGAACAGCCCAAGCTATAAATGTCGGCACGAGCGTCCGCCGTCTTCGTGTTCAGCGCCTGTTCGGGAGCCATGTAGTCCACGGTTCCCATGACGGTCCCGGTGGAAGTCAGCTCGGCTTGCGTCGGAGCATCAACACTTCCTTCGATGCGAGCCAAGCCCATATCCAGAACCTTGACGGTCTCTCTTTTGTCGAGCAGCAAGTTGGCCGGCTTGATATCTCGATGCACGATCCCTTCCGCATGAGCCGCTTCCAATCCTCGTGCCGCTTGCGTGATGTAATTCACCGCCTGATCGATACCGAATGGCCCGTTCTTCTTCACGAGCGCCGACAGATCACTTCCTTCAACCAACTCCATGACCAGGAAATGCACGCCGTTGGCTTGATCCGCATCATCGGCCGCCACGATGTTAGGATGCCGGAGCTTGGCTGCCGCTTTGACTTCTCGTTCAAACCGAGCAATGGCCGCTTTGTCTTTGGTCATCGCCGGAGGCAGCAACTTGACCGCCACCAGCCGGTCCATGCGACGGTGACGAGCCTTGAAGACCTGCCCCATCCCGCCGGCCCCGATCTTTTCCATCAGGACGTAATTGCCCAACGTCAGCGACTTCCCCTTCCCCTTGTAGATCTCTTCCGCTTGGAACTTGGTCAGCTTCTTCTGCTTGACCAGCTCACGAGCCAGTTCCTCGGCGTCTTTCGGTGTCCCCTTGGGAGGCAGAAAATCCTTCAGCGTGTCGCCAGCGAGAATCCCGCTGTCCTCAAGCTGCTTGACGAACTGCTCAACCGGCACAGCCATAGGTGGAAACTCACGAAAAAGGCGACGGACTTCAGAGACGATGCCGGAACATCGTCCACAATGGGCCAGAGCTTTGCCAGCGTCTCCACCCTTTCGCTGCCAGCATTGATGTCGCGATTGAGGTTGAATTGCCTTGGAGTCATTGACAAACGGAATCACTCGTCACGAACGAGGCTTTGAATCCGCTCGGCCATCAACCGCCGCACCGCGTCCGCCTTCTCAGCATCCGACAACGGCAGCGAAGCAATCGCGGCAGAGAACGAATCCACCGATCGCCCAGCAACTTTGGGCCGACTCTTGAGAATCGTCAACGTCGCACACGTTTCGGCGAGGCATCACGGCTCCGAATTACTGAGAACCACTACAACCGAATGGTCCAACGATCGTTGTCTTCTGACTGGGACAACTCTTATTGCTTCTGCTGGTTCGGTGTACTTAGGATCGCCGATCAAGAGCCCTGCCTGAATTCTCACAGTGACATCCCGCCTGCCAATCCTTCCTACCAGATTTTGGAAATTACGATGAAAAACCCACCCCGCCGACCAAAACACGCCGCCATCGTGGAAGCCGTCTTTGACACATTCATTCGTGAGCGAACCAATTTGGCGAGTGTCACCCTGCCCGAATTCAAGCAGCGATTGCAGCACACCATCAGCTTGATGACCAAGAATCGCTCGAATACTGCGGCAGCGTGAGTTCATCGCGACGCCTCCTTCCCGATAAGCGTCAGAGACTTCGTCGATTGCTCGGCCATTAACCGCCGCACCGCTTCGGCCTTCTCCGCATCCGACAACGGCAGTGAAGCGATCATCGCCAGCGCGGCAGAGAACGAATCCGCCTTGATCGGCAGCGAATCCACCCGACTCGAAACCGACCCGCCGACCACTTCGCCGCGTTCGTTTTCCCGTGAGCTACTGCCACCAGAACTGCCACGGCGCGAACGCCGCTTCGTAACTCGTTTGGCGTTCGTTGTTTGGAAACCTGATACACCGGATTGTGGATCCGAGGGCCAGCGGTTCAAGTCCGCTTGGTCACCCTCCACGATGCCTGCTGTTTCGATGAAACAGTGGGCGTTTTATATTGTTTGGACGAAATTGCGTGATGCGGCTTGTGCCACAATCGGCGAGACATCGGCCGTGCTGAGCATTGTGCCGAATGTGTGCCACAGGCGCGTGGCGTCAATGACTCGGCCTCGGTCGTCTCGTTTCGCGATGCCAACCCAAAGAATTCCGACAGCTTGTCGGTGGCATCAAAGTGGGCCGTTGATTCGCCGCAGGCGAACTTCATCAATGGACTTTGAAGGTTTGACCGGCTGGCTTGTTTGCTGATTGAATGCCGCTAGCGAAGTGGCGTGTCACTCAAATAATTGCTGCGGTAACATCAAGTCACGCTAAAGATCCCAAATCGTGCAAGAGCCAATGGAACAAAACTATGGGGACCGGTAATCGGCGGTTGTACATAGACGAAATCGGCGATGTCACAGTCGCGAAGTTCATCGACACGATGATCCTTGATGAGAGCGACATTCAGATCATCGGGGAGCAGATCTTTGCCTTGGTCGAAGTGGATGCTCGGAAAAAAATCGTCTTGGACTTCTCGAACGTCGAGTATCTCTCAAGCGCCACGCTTGAGAACCTGATCAAGATGCATACGAAGGTGAAAGCGGCGAAGGGCAAATTACGGCTGTGCAACGTCCGGCCGGCCATCTACGAAGTCTTCCTCATTACCAATCTGAATAAGCTCTTCGATATGAAGGAAACCTTGGAAACCG
The DNA here is from genome assembly GCA_031375695.1 of Planctomyces sp. GTDB lineage: Bacteria > Planctomycetota > Planctomycetia > Planctomycetales > Planctomycetaceae > SXKJ01. The sequence goes on along the minus strand of JANMIF010000585.1, from coordinate 20,814 downwards.
CCCTTGTCGGCCTTTAGACCGGTCATCCGGCTCTTGCGATTTTGTTTGGATCGGCGGTTACCAGTGGGCGCTTCGCATTCCAAGACGTGAAATTCCTAATTCGTCTCTAAGTTCCAGTCGACTCGTTCGTCTGTAACCTTGAACGCCTCGCTGGCAAGGTGAACCGCATGAGCCAGTCCACAACGGACAGCCCCAGTGACTGGATCCAAGACGTAGTCGCTCGATGGGAAAGCGATCTGGTTCGATATGCGCGCAGCCTGATCGGCGACCCCGAACGAGCACGCGATGTTGTCCAGGACACGTTCCTGAAACTCTGCCAGCAAGACCGCGAGCAGCTTGACGGCCACTTGAGCGAGTGGCTGTTCACCGTCTGCCGCAACGGGGCGCTCGACGTGCGACGAAAGGAACAACGCATGACGACGATGACACTCGACGCAGTGATGGATGCTCCCGGCTTTACCCAGTCCCCGGTCTCCCTGGCCGAGGACAGAGACGACACCATCCACATCCTCACTTTGCTCGCCGACCTGCCGCACAACCAACAAGAAGTCCTGCGTCTGAAATTCCAACACAGCCTGAGCTATCGCGAGATCAGTTCGATCACCGGGCTATCGGAATCCAACGTTGGGTTCTTGATCCACGTCGGGATCAAACGGCTTCGCGAGCGATTGCAATCAAACGACGCTTGACTAGCCCTTACCGACGCGAGGTCAGTGGGTGCAAATCGATCAACAATCACGGTCGATCAATAACGAAGGAGGACAATCATGCCCCGAACCAACATCACCGACGATCCACGTCTGACCGCGTATGCGCTCGGCGAACTTAACGCCTCCGACCGAACCGCTGTGGAACAGCAAATCGGCGAGTCGGTTGAAACCCTGCTCGAAATCGAAGCCATCCGCGAAGTCGCCGGACAACTGCGAGCCGCACTCCACGATGAATCGCTCGTTGCGTCGCTGCCGACGCCAACATCAGACGATCCGGCGAGCATTAGCTCCCGAACCAGGAAGGATGCCCGGAGACTAACGCCCGCCGGCTCGCCTGATCTGTTAGCTGCTGCCCCGAAGCTAGCGTCGGCTTCGGTATCAACGGCGTCACCGCACAAATTCTCCGGCAAGCTCGCCGTTGCCGCCTCCTGCTTCGCACTGGCCGGAGCCTTCGGCATCGTCGCGGTCGGTGAGCGTTCCACCACTTCAATGGTCAATCAGAAAAACGGCATTACTGTCGCTCAGGCCGACTTTAGAAACTCGATTGATCAACTTCGAGTGCTTAACGAGTCACTCGCCGAATTTGATGGCAACATGAGCGGAAATGGTGTCGATGATACTCCGGATATCGAAGTGCCCGAAATTCAACTTAGGCAACAGCAACCACTGTCGAAGAAGCGACGGTTAGTTCGTAAAGATCATTTCGCAGAAACCTCGGCCAGTGGATACCCGACCGCGATTCCGCAAGAGTTGTCGAATCATCTCAGCTTGAGTGACGAGTCGGCTCCTGTGGAGGAGGGAGTTCGAAGCCAGCTCGCCAGAAGGCCGAGTGTTCGATTACGAGACGCAAATCAAGGGTCGGGTGACGTTCGCAAGATGCAAGACGACGTATCCAGCTTCCAAGTCACCGACCGTTCTTATTCCTTGGGACTTGTGCAAGAGTCCGAGGAACTTGTGCAAGAGTCCAAGGAACAAGCTCGGTATCTTTCGTTATCCGCACGACTGAAGTCGGCCCGGAATCGGACAGAACCGCTTGAGAGGCAGGTTCAACAGTCGGCCGAAGCCTACGCCGCGATTCATGACAATCCGTTTGCCTCGCCGCTGGAGCAACCGCTCTCCACGTTTTCGATTGATGTCGATACGGCGGCGTACTCGAACATGCGGCGGTTCTTGACCCAGGGAAGCTGGCCGCCGGCGGATGCCGTGCGGATTGAGGAGTTGGTGAATTACTTCAGTTATGACTACGCACCGTCGGCGGATGCGGCAAATCTCAAAACTCAAATCTCAGATCTCAAATCTGATAACCCAAATCAACCGTTCGCCACACATCTCGAAGTCGCCGCCTGTCCGTGGAACGCCGAGCATCGGTTGGTGCGAATCGGACTCAAGGGCAAGGAGATCGCGCTCGACAAGCGGCCGGTCAGCAACATTGTGTTTTTGATTGACGTCTCTGGCTCGATGCAGGATGCGAACAAGTTGCCACTCGTAAAGGCCGGGCTGCGGCGATTTGTCGATCAGCTCAACGAGAACGACCGCTTGGCGATCGTGGTCTACGCCGGAGCCTCTGGGCTGGCGCTCGATTCGACCAACGCGACGCAGAAGGACGTAGTTCTGTCCGCAATCGAAAACTTGCAAGCCGGAGGTTCGACCAACGGTGGCGAAGGGATTCAGTTGGCGTACACGATGGCCCGAAAACACTTCATTCCGAAAGGAACCAATCGAGTCATCCTGTGTACCGACGGCGATTTCAACGTCGGCATCACGGACCAAAATGCTCTGACTCGGCTGATCGAAGAAGAGTCCAAATCGGGGGTCTTCCTGAGCGTGCTGGGCTTCGGCATGGGAAACTTGAAAGACGCGACGCTCGAAAAATTGGCGGACAAAGGAAACGGTCACTACGCCTACATCGACTCGATGCGTGAGGCTCACAAGGTATTCGTCGAACAGATGACCGGCACGCTAATCACGATCGCCAAGGACGTGAAAATTCAGATTGAATTCAATCCGGCGAAGGTCGGAGCGTATCGATTGATCGGCTACGAAAACCGCTTGATGGCCGCTCGAGATTTCCACGACGACACCAAAGACGCCGGCGAAATCGGAGCCGGTCACACAGTCACGGCACTGTACGAAATCGTCCCGCCCGACAAACTGCCGGCTCAGCCGAAAACTCCGGCCGACGGGAAGCTGAAGTATCAGCCGAATGTGAAATCACCGGCTACGAACTCGACTCAGCCGGAATCCAAACTCAAACCACAGATTTCGGATGGCAAATCAGATAGTCCTAAACTGCTGACGATCAAGCTCCGCTACAAACAACCAGACGCCGACAAGAGCGACTTGATCGAACAACCGCTGATGGACACGGGCCACTCGTTCGCACAGGCTTCACCCGACTTCCGCTTCGCTGCGAGCGTCGCCGCCTTCGGCATGATCCTGCGACATTCTCCGCACCGCGGCAACGCAACTCTCGACGCCGTCACCGAGATCGCTCAATCGTCGCTCGGACCGGATAAACCCGGCCACCGCGCTGAATTCCTCGGACTCGTCCGTGCTGCCAAAACACTCCGACCGTAGGACTCCAAACCGAAGTGTGAGCGAGGGCGACCGCGCCACAGCGTCAGGAATTCGGATTACTAATTCGCTTCGCCCGTGCTCCAGGCGCGAATGCCGTCGTGGTCGATCTCGACGCAGATAGTTTGCGGATGACAACAGACCGGGCAGTCCTCGATGAACTCCTGTGATTCGCCGCCAGAGCGGTCGATCGGGATCACGATTTCTTCGCCGCAGACATCGCAGACGTAGCTCGCTTCGGCGGCGGCTTCGCGGCGGGATCGGGATTTTTTGCGGCGTCGTTTCATGATTGGTTGGTGACGTCGGCGTCGCTGGCGCTTCGGGTGACTTTGCCCCAGAACATCATCAGTACCACTAGCGACAGCAACGGCAGCACGCCGATCGCTGCGAACAGGTACGGGCGAGCGGCGGGCGTTTCCTTGAATGCGGCTCCGACGGCTGGATGTACGAAGAACTGGACCAGCCAGGATGTGAAACTCAAGACGCCGCTGACTCGTCCTTGATGCGAAGCCGACATCTCTTGATTGAGCGAGTAATACACCGGAAACAGTCCGAGCGCACCGACACCGATGACCAGCCAACTGGCGAGATACCACGTTCCTTTCGCGAAAAACGCCGCCGGGATCAACCATGAAACCAGCACGGCACACGTCGCGAAAACGATGACTCGTGCGCGATGCACGTTCAGCCCGCGAGCCGCCAACCAAGCGACGCTCGATCCGGCGGCGATGCTCCCAACAAAAGTTGCCGCGTAGTACGCCGACGTGAAGTACTGCGTGAATTCTTTCGAGTAGCCGTATTGCTGTCGCATCGTGTCCGGCAACCAGACTCGGATGAATTGCCAGGTTGTGTTGATCGAAATCGTGATCACGACCAGCACCCACCAGCGCGGCGACAAAACGATCTCACTCCACGAAGTTCGTTCGGCCAAAACACGCTGCTCTCCAGCACCGGACGCGAGTTCGTCCGTGGCGATCACCGGTCGCTGCAAGTCCGAGGAACGGATCGTCAGCAGCCAAACAACGATCCACGGCAGGCAGAATGTCCCGGTCAGCACGAATGACCAGCGCCATTTGTCGGGATCAAAGTGGTGAATGGCCGCGATCAGCAGCGGAGTCACAATCGCCCCGACCGACGCGCCGCTTTGCAGCAGACTGTTTCCTAACGTCCGTTGAGCTGGCGCAAAGATTCGTTGAGTCGTCCGCAACGCACACGGCCAATGTCCCGCTTCAAACAGGCCAAGCAAGAATCGGCTAATCGACAACGTGGTCAAATCGTCGATCCAGGCTGGAGCCATGCCGGCCACTGACCACGCCGCCACGACAGCCGGATACAGCCAGCGCACGTTGACCTTGTCCGACAAGAATCCAAACAACAATCCGCCGAACGCGAAGCCCAAACCGAACCATCCTTCGACTCGCCCGTAACCCTGATCGTCGGTGTGAAACGCGGCTTTGATTTCGACCGAATTCTGAGCCAACGTCGTGCGACACGCGTAATTAATCAACGTCGCCGCCAGCAGAATCCCGCACAAGACTCCCAAACGACGACGGCTCAGCTCGGTTGAGTTTGCCGGCGGCAATGTGGAGTGATTGCTCATAATTCTCTTTGTCGCACTTCACGACGTGGAGCGTCGTGCCACATTCGTTGCCGCTCGGGTGGCGATCAACCCTGCCACATATCCCGCTTTGAAACCAGCGTCGATATTCACGACAGTCACATTCGCTGCACAACTGTTGATCATGCCAAGCAGCGCCGCGATCCCTCCCAGCGAGGCACCGTATCCGACGCTCGTGGGGACCGCGATCACCGGGCATGCCACATGTCCGCCGACAACGCTCGGCAATGCCCCTTCCATTCCAGCAACAACGACGATCACATCGCAGTCCCGAAGCACAGGCACGACCGCCAACAAGCGTTGCGGCCCGGCCACGCCAACATCTTCGATCCGCTCGACATGACAGCCGATCCAGTTCAATGTCTCAATCGCCTCTTCGGCAACCGGCCGATCGGAAGTGCCAGCCGTCACGACAGCCACTTTGCCGACGAGTGGTTTCGTTGGCGACACTGGCACGCGAATCGTTCTCCCAACGGCATTGTGATTCGCCTGCGGGAAACTGTGCAAAATTGCGTTCGCCTGTTCGATCGAGGCGCGAGTTCCGAAAGCATCCTGCTTCGCTTCGACCAATTTGGCGAAGATCGCCGTCACCGCTTCCGACGACTTGCCTTCACAGTACACGACCTCCGGAAAGCCACAACGCCGCTGACGGTCCAAATCGACTCGAGCGGCTTCAGTGATCGCGGTATCGGGAGAGGACAAAGTCGTGAAGTTCCAACAATTCAGAATTAGGAAACGATTCGACGGTAGGCGCTCTTCACTTTGCACTCAATCGCGGCTTTTTTTCCGCTATCCACTTTTCCAATGCATGCAATGTTGATCAACCGCCGTCGATGGAGCCGGTGCAGAATTCAGAACTGGGAGGCAAGTTGAGGACATCGGTGGGGAACAAGTCGACCAGGAAATCGACGATGTCGCGGACCGAGACAACTGCGATTGGTCGGCCGCTGGAATCGACGATGGGAATGTGACGGTAGCCGCCGACGCTCATGTGATTTAGTGCGAAGGCAATGCTTTGATCGGCCTTCAGTGTTTCGGGATCGGCCGTCATCACCGAGCCGACCGAGGCGGTTCGGCTGTCGTTGTTGGTCGCCGCGCGGCGCAACACATCGCGTTCGGTGAAAATCCCAGTCAGCTTTCCTTGATTGCCAACGAGCACGCAACCGGTGCGATGTTCATTCATTGCCGTGATTGCTTCGGCCACGGTGACGGACGCCTCAACAACCAACGGCTTCCGCAACGAAAGTCGGCTGATCGGCGTCTGAAACACTTCAGCAAATGCGCTTAGTTCCGGTTCATCGGAGTCGTAAGAGTCTTCAAATTCACTGCTGGTCATGGCAAAACCTCCGGAATTCCGTGGCCCGAAATTCACGCCTCAAGGGCTGCGGCGGATTCGGCCACGCTTGGTTTCTGAAAGGCACACTGCCAACGAATCCGTCTGAAGTCAAGCGGTCGGGTTTTTCTGGAACGAACTCAGCCCGAGACCAACTCTCAAATCGCATCTAATGATTACGCTCGGAAGGAAATAGAGTCGGAATGCTCGCAGAGTGGTTTACGGTTGAGATTCTTGTCATTGCTGGAAGACTTGGCCTACATTCGCTGCATGAAGTGTCCAGACAGCCTACTGACGATCGTATCAAAGTTACAACCAAAACTGTTGTATTTGTTAATCGTCTGCATCGTAGGTGTTCTACTTTGGTTCTTGCTGCCGACGGCAACGTCCACAAAAGAATTTGTTCGCCAAGGAAAGTTCGCTTTGGCACAAGGTCATTTTGCTCAAGCCGTAGACTTCGCTGAGCGAGCAGTCAAACAGTCACCGGAATCAGCGTCTGGTTGGCGATTGTTGACGGAGTCGGAATACCTTAGTGGCCATTCAGATCGGGCGGTCGCAGCGCTGAACGAGTGGAGTCGCTGCCAGCCTGACTTGGCCGGAAAGTTTGCAGTGCAAATCGGCGGCGAGCTGATGAAACAGAATCGCGTTCGACTCGCGACGTCTGTTCTTCGTTGCGCCGCAGACTCCGAGACGCAGTCCCCTGCTCCGTATCGGTTGCTTGCTCAGATCCACGCGGTCACCGGTCACTTGCGAGACGCTCAACACCATCTTTTCGAATTGATACGGAGAAAATCATTCACTCGCAACGATTTGCTTCTGTTGACCTCGCAAAATGCCTTCATCTCCGACCCAATACGCATAGAGATGATGTTGCAGGTTGACCCCGCCGAGAAGTCGCCATTGTTGGCCTCAGCTCTCAATGCTTTGGGATTGAATGATCTGCAAAAAGCAGAAGCGTTTTTGATAGACGTCATTGCGGCGAATCCCGAGGACATGGAAGCTCAAGGGTTTCTTGGAGAACTCTATGCCGATTCTGATTCGAAACGGTTCACGGCCTGGCATGATCAACTTCCGAGAAGTGCGGAAGTTGATTCCCGAATTTGGCTAGCTCGAGCGAAATGGCTACGTCAGCGCGGTGAACTAAAATCGGCAGTCCGTTGCTTTCACGAGGCGGTTGTTCGTGAGCCAGAACTGCTCTCCGCGACGGTCCCTTTGGGTCAGATACTGACAAGTCTCGGAGAAAGGGAACTCGGAAGCGAGTGGACGGAACGAGGTCGATTGCTCCAACGAATTCTCGATCTCACTTCACGCATGAAAGAGGCACACGCCCAATCCTGGATTGGCCCGCTGATTGATGACTTGGAGGCGGCGGGACAGTTGTGGGAAGCATGGGCCTGGAGCCTGATCGAGACACAATCATCGTCGCAAAACGTAGAAGCTGCCGCTCATAGAGATCGCTTGGCTTCCCTGTTGCAAGCCGACTTACCACGGACCAAAATGAAGCTCCCCGGCGAGGACGCTGATTGGGATCGGTTCCCTCTTCCGGAACGCAGACGCTTTCACAATTCTGAAGATGATCGTCGTCTGGCTCTCCCGGCAGACTCCCAAATCCAATTCGAAAATATGTCAGAATCCGTGGGCTTGGATTTTCGCTTTGTGAATTCGTTCGCTTCCGAGTCCGGAAGGCGAATCTACGAGTCGATGGGGGCTGGTGTCGCCGTTCTCGATTATGACCGCGACGGCTGGCCGGATTTGTATTTTCCTCAAGGTAAGCCACTGCCGCTCGAAAGCTCCGATGGGCCATCTGATGCTTTGTTTCGCAATCGTTTCGGCGAACGGTTTGAGTTGGTTTCACCGGCGGCGGGGATTCACGAAACTTCGTACTCTCAGGGAGTCGCCGCAGGGGATTTTGACAACGATGGATTCCCAGACCTTTACGTCGCCAACATCGGACGCAATCGCCTGTATCGCAATCTTGGCGACGGTACTTTTTCGGATGTCACGGCTGATGCGGGGTTGCATCAAGATCTCTGGACTGTGAGCTGTGCGATGGCCGATCTCAACGGCGATGGTTTCCCTGAACTATTTGATGTGAATTACCTCCAAGGCAAGGAATTTCTTACTCGAACTTGCGTGGATCAAAATGGGCATCCGACCGTCTGTCGTCCAACGGTCTTTGACCCGGCTCTCGACACCGTGGCGGTCAATCTCGGCGACGGCCGTTTCCAACAGCAACAGGCGGAAGCGGGATTAGATCTTCCGCAGGGAATGGGATTGGGAATCATCGTCGCCGATTTCAACGAGGACAATCGGCTGGACTTGTTTATCGCGAACGATCAGACAGCGAATTATCTGCTGATCAATGAGCCAACCCAACCAAGTCAGCCGCTGCGATTCCATGATGAGGCTCATCTTCGAGGCGTGGCTCTCGATCTGAATGGACTGGCGCAGGCCTGCATGGGAGTCGCCTGTGCCGATATCAATCGAGACCATCTGCCCGACCTCTTCGTGACCAACTTTGCGAAGGAGTCCAACACGCTCTATCTGTCAAATCCCGGTGGTTTCTACGTCGATGCAACCCAGTCAGCCAACCTGCGTGCCCCGAGCTTTGACCCCCTTGGGTTTGGCACTCAGTTTTTTGATGCCGATTGCGATGGTTGGTACGATCTGGTGGTAGCGAACGGGCACATCGACGAATTTGAAAATGTGTCCTACCGAATGAAGCCCCAATTTTTTCAGGGACAATCCGACGGACGGTTCCAGGAATTGCAGTCTGAGAATGTGGGCCGTTTATTTGGCGAACCGCGCCTTGGTCGAAGTTTGGCGCTTGTTGATTGGAATCGAGACGGTCTTATGGACTTTGTATCAACGGACCTTGAGGGTTCTGTCGTTCTGGCCGCTAATCGCTCGAACACGAAACATCATTCGCTTCGCTTAAGACTGATCGGCACTCTCAGCAGCCGGGACGCGATCGGTGCCAAGGTCAAGGTGCTGATTGCGCCGGGTAACGAGAGAACAATTCAGTTGACAGCGGGCGACGGATATCAAGCGTCCAATGAACGTGTCATCGAAATTGGTCTCGGTGCGATGGACCATGTCGAGAGACTCGAAGTTCGTTGGCCATCGGGAGCCATCACGCGATGGAATCATGTCAGTTGTGACGAGGAATTTGTCGCGATTGAAGGCCACGAAGAATTGCACCTTTTGCGTCGATGATCTCGAAGCGGTCGGCAGAATTGCTGAACCGGCGATGGAACATTTCCATTTTACCGTTGCATCATACCAACTCGCATTATTAGCCTCTGTTCGCTAACCCCGCCAAGCCCCGCCTTCCCACCACTTTCAGCCTCCACAAAGAAGCCCTTGCTTGCCTTATTTCTCAGTAAAGGAATCGCTTCCGTTCTTCGAAAAGCGGTCGATGATTCTTGTGGTTAACCACAGCTTGTACGTTCCAAACGCAGGAAGTGCCTGACTTTGCCGCACTTAACGACAGTTGACGAACGGAAGGCCCGTAGATTTCAACACAACTGCCATTGGTACACGAGTTGCCTTACCGACCTCGCTACATGAAACAGCCTCGAATTAGAAAGTTGATGATGTTGATTACTACGCGATCGAACCTCTCCAGATGGATTATTCGCCTAAGTTTTTCGGTCCTGTTGTTACCAGTTTTCTTGATGACGGGATGCGGTGGTGAGCCAGTTGCCCCAGAGGAAAAACTGGTTTCGGCATCTGGGATTGTGAAAGTTGATGGCAAGCCAGGAGACGGAGTGCGGTTGCTGTTCAGCCCGACGGGGAACACCAAAGGGGTCGGCGGATGCTGGGCTCTTTGTGATAGCGAGGGGAAGTTCAAAGTCATTCATTCATCCAGTAAAGAAGTCATCCCGGTTGGGGCCTACCAAGTCACCTTTTCGAAATGGGTCAAGCCCGATGGCAGTCAATTGGGGGAAAAGGATTCCCCAACAATGGTCAACGCCAAGCAAATGATCGCGGCTAGGTGGAGCGACATTCAAAATGTGGGTCCTCACAACCAAACCGAGATTCCCGCCAGCGGAACCTCTGCCCTGGAATTCAACATCGACGGCGTCAAATAAGGGATCAGCGAATCGCTGACGTTCTTTTTTGTCGGACCATTTTCTTTATTCTTTTCTAAGGAGATTGATAAATGAAGATTCACGTTATCGACCACAGTGCCTGCCGAAAGCTCAAAGCATTCACGCTGATTGAGTTGTTGGTCGTGATCGCAATTATCGCGATCCTCATTGCCCTGTTGCTGCCAGCCGTGCAGCAAGCGCGGGAAGCAGCCCGTCGCTCGCAGTGTAAGAACAGCCTAAAGCAGATTGGACTGGCAATCCAAAACTATCATGATGTTGCTAAGGTATTTCCCTATGCGACCGACTCTGTAGGGACAATGGCAGGAACTGGCATCCCTGCGATCAAAAATCAGACAGGCTGGGTGATGTTACTGCCGTACCTTGACCAAGCACCCCTCTACAAGACGCTGGACCTCAGTGCCGCAATGGGGCGTTGGGTGGCAGGAAGCGCAGTCCCACTTGCGAAAGGTGGTCCGACGGCCGCCAATGCTGCGGCCTCAAACAAGCGGCTGGAGGGCCTTATATGCCCCAGCGACAACGGAAGGGACACTTTTCCGGGATTTGATGGCAACTATGGTTGTGTGGCCGGTGTGGCTTCGTACAAATCAACCTACGGCTTTAGTGTGGCCACAGGACAGCCGTACGGTCTGTGGTCCAATGAAGGCACCACGACACGTGCCATGTTTGGAGCGAGTTCCAATTCAAGCATGCGAGACCTCAGAGACGGCACAAGCAACACGGTTGCAGTCGCCGAGACAACATTGAATGTGTATGACGGCATCACACAGTCGTGGTCCTGTGGCCAACACGTTGGTAATGGGATCATGTTTGCCACGCTCAATGGACAGCGCAAGATCAACGATTGGGACTGCTGTGGATGGGGGCCCGGAACACCCTGGAGCGTCAAAAATCCTGTGGGAACTTTGGGTGAATGGGGAACTCCAGGGAGTCTACACGCCGGTGGCATGCATGTGGCGATGGCTGACGGTGCGGTTCGTTTCATCAACCAAGCCATCAATGGAACAACTCGGACACGACTTGGTTATATCGCGGATGGCCTACCCGTTGGTGAGTTCTAACGTTTCAAAGTAATGCGACTGAAGGATTGAAAACAAACGTCGTGGGACAGTTAAGCTGATCCACGACGTTTTTCTTTTTATTACGGGAGATTCGTCATGGCCGCAGATCCGGTGCAGACTCATGTCGTCAAGAGTTTGGCTCACGATGCTTCGCTGGTGTCGTGCCGCTTCGATCCGCAGGGCCGATACGTCTTTGTCGGCCTGCAAGCCAACAAGGTCGTGCGCTGGACGTTGGCCGACGGAGTCAAAACGGAATTTCTCGGGGGGCATGACAGTTGGGTCCGAGCGTTGGCGTTCGTAAACAACGGTGAAACGCTGCTGACCGGCGGTCACGACGGTCGGCTGATTTGGTGGCCGACGGCGGCTGAAAAGCCGGCTCCGGTGCGAGTCGTGGATGCTCACGCTGGCTGGATTCGAGCGATTGATGTCAGTCCCGATGGCCAGCTTGTCGCAACGTGCGGTAATGATTTGAAGGTCAAGTTGTGGAAGTCGGACGATGGCAGTTTGGTTCGCGAGTTACTCGGCCACGAGCGGCATGTTTACAACGTCGCCTTTCATCCGAACGGCAAGAATTTGTTATCCGGCGATTTGGTGGCGAACTTCATCGACTGGGAAGTGGAAACTGGCAAGCAGGTCCGCGCGTTCAAAGTCCCGACGTTGCACAAGTACGACCCCACTTTCATGGCGGACTATGGCGGACCGTACTCGTTGCAGTTCTCAAAGGACGGCAAACAGTTCGCGGCGGGCGGGATCACCAACGTTTCGAATGCGTTCGCTGGCGTTGGCAATCCTGCGATGTGTGCAGTCGATTGGGCCGAGGGAAAAGAGACGATGGCTCACTTGGTAAAATCCAACGTCAACGGCAAGTTTTTCGGGTTGGCCTGGCATCCCGAAGGCTTTTTGATCGGCGGCGTTGGGGGCGGCGGAGGGGGCTACGTCGGATTCTGGAAGCCCGGCGAGAAAAACGAGTTTCATTTGTTCAACATCGGCAATGCCCTCCGCGACCTAGCCCTGCACCCCGATGGCATTCAGCTCGCGACCGCGCACCACGACAAACAATTGCGACTGCTAGCGATGAAACCGAAAGCGTGAGTCACTTTTGGGACTGCGGAAACTTAGCCGCGCGGCGCTAGTCCCGGTTGCCGACCGAACCGGACGCTAGCGCGTTCCGGCTGATTGATGCTCTTCAACTGCTGGCGCTGCGGTAGCTTTTCAGCGACCAGACGAAAACCGATCGGGCGATCAGCAGGCCGAGCAGTGCCGCGGTCAGGGTGATCAACGGGAATTGCCAGCCGTTGAACGGTTTGACCAAGATCTCGGTTGGTACGGTCACGACCAGCAGGATCGGTAGCACATATGAGAATCCGAATTGCAGCATCTCACCGGCCTCCCAGACGGCGGGGTTCGTGCCGTTGTAGATGCTACGCGGGTAGCGGGCGAAGATCGTGATGTAGAACCAGAAGTCGTACAGACCTTGATTGCGGCCGAGCCAAATGCTGGTGCTCGCCAGAACCATCATCAGGCTGTAGAAAAACGCGACCCCCACGCCCAGATACAGCACATACAAACCGACCTGCCCGACGGAAATCGGATGCCCCAGTTTGATCAGCGAGTAAATCAACAAGCCGGCGGCGAGCAGAATCTGGTTGAACATCGCGAGGTCCATTTTCTCAAACGAGATCAGGAACTGTGTGTCGATCGGCTTCAGCAGAGCAAAGTCGAGATTGCCCGAGCGGATCAGTTCGGAAAAGTTGGCACAATTCGGCATGAAGAAGGCTTCGATCAGGGCGTTGATCAACATGTTGGTCGCCATGAAGGCGAAGTATTCTTCACGCGTCCAGTCGCCGATGGCAGGGACGTTCGAGTAAATGATCTCGAACAACGTGATCTGTGCCGCAAACCAAAACAGTCGCGTCAGAATCGTGATCACGAAGTTGCCTCGAAACGCCAACTCTCGAATGAGCGCGTTGCGGAAAAACATCGACCAGACGCGGACGTAATAACTCATGCGGCGTTCGATAGCAGACCGGGTTGAGGAACGGTAGTCTGCTGTGCCGCCCATATGTTGGGATTCCATCCCAACTGGTCGGCACGAAGTCTCAACCTACAAGGATTAGCCCATGCGATCCCTCGCTTGCTTGATGTTGTTGTTGCTTTGTTCCACTGCCGCAAATGCTCAATCGTTCGGTCCCGAACCGCAGCCGTTGTGGTCAGCGGGTGCTCCGGGGGCGGTGGGTACGGACGAGCCGGACACTCCGACGATTCGCGTTTATCTGCCGTCGAAGGAAACGGCGACCGGGGCTGGTGTCGTGATCTGCCCGGGCGGCGGGTACGGCATCTTGGCGATGGATCACGAAGGGCATCAGGTGGCAAAGTGGTTCAATCGGATTGGTGTGGCCGGGTTCGTGCTGCGATATCGGCACTCGCCGAAGTATCGGCATCCGACGCCGATGAATGACGCTCAACGAGCAGTGCGGTTTGTGCGAGCCAATTCGGAGAAGTTCGGCATCGCGAAGAATCGAGTCGGGATCATGGGCTTTTCGGCGGGAGGTCACTTGGCTTCGACAGTCGCCACGCACTTTGATCTGGGCCAAGAGAACGCGAAGGATGCGGTCGATCGCGAAAGCTGCCGGCCTGACTTCGCGGTACTGTGTTATCCGGTGATCAGCTTCACGGCCGAATGGAGTCACGCCGGATCAGCCAAGAATCTGCTCGGCGACAAACCTGACCCAGCGATGCTCGACAACTTGTCGAGCGACAAGCAAGTGACGGCCGAAACGCCGCCCACATTTTTATTTCACACTGGTGAAGACACGGGAGTTCCGGTCCAGAATTCCTTGGCGTTTTACGGAGCTTGCGTGAAAGCCAAGGTGCCGGCGGAATTGCATGTTTATCAACAAGGTCCGCACGGAGTCGGATTGGCTCCGGCCGATCCGGCGTTGCATGGCTGGAAAGATCGTTTGGGTGACTGGATGAAATCAAACGGTCTGCTTGCGGAGGTGAAGCGTGAGGCGGTGAAGGGAAAAGTCATGGTGAATGGTAAACCGTTGCGTTGGGGCATGATCACGTTGGAGCCGAAAAGCTCGAAGAATCAGCCGAACGCCTGGGCGATGATCAGCCAAGGAAACTATTCGATCCCGGCTCATCGTGGTGCGGTGCTGGGCGAGAATCGAGTGATCGTCAGAAGCCTGGGTTCGGTTGAGCCGCGTCCGACTCAAGAAGATGTCATGGTGTGGGACAAAGGAATTGTATTTTCCGTGGCGGCCGGCACGAATGAGTTCGACTTGGACTTGAAAGATTGAAGCCCGTGACCGATTCGAACGCAGGACGATTTTTCTTGAACCAGCCCCTGTCGCTGGGGCCAGCCGAATTGGGTGATGCGGAAGCCCATCATCTGTTGCATGTGTTGCGGGCCAAGGTCGGTGACACACTGAGTTTGTTCAACGGCGACGGCGACGAAGCGGTCGCAGAGATCGTTTGTGTCCGGAAGCGATCGTCCGATTTGAACATCGTGCGGAGCTGGGCAGTTCCCGACGAACCACAAACGCTGACGCTGGCGGTCGCGATCCCAAAAGGAGATCGCGCGAAATGGCTGGTCGAGAAGCTGACCGAGTTGGGTGTCTCCCGGCTGATTCCTTTGCGCACCGAACGAAGCGTTGTTGAGCCACGCGAATCGAAACTCGACAAACTGGAGCAGTCGGTGATCGCGGCGTGCAAGCAGTCAGGGCGATCGCGATTGCTGCGACTGAGTCCGCTCACGAACTTGAGCGAATTGCTGAAGTCGTTATCGAAAGGCGGCAATGGTGTGGCCGGATTCGATGCGACGTACCTCGCACACCCGTCGGCCAGCATGAGCGTCCGAGCAGTGATCGAATCAAAGACAGAGGCTCGATCAACCTTGATATTAATTGGGCCGGAAGGTGGTTTCAGTGACCCAGAAGTTGCTGCCGCAGAATCCGCCGGTGTTCGATTGGTTCACTTCGGCCCGCTGGTCTTGCGAGTTGAAACGGCTGCGCTGTTGGCGGCGGCTGCGTGGCGGATGCGTTGACTTTGCGATCTAGGCAAACGCTGCCATTTTTTTGGTGGTAGGTTCTGCCGGTTGTCATGACCTGGGCCACGCGACTCTGCTGGTCGTGCAGGTTGTCTGGAATGTGCTTGAGCTACCGGTCGTTCGGAACGTATCGAAGCGTCCTCGTTTTGTCGCGCATGCTGATCGCGCGGGCCGATATCAGAAAACGAAGAGTTGCGCTGGCCCGTTTTCTCTGAAGGATCGGAGTGACCGGCCAATCCATTATCTCCGAAATTTTGAAAGAGTTCGGAACGAAGTCTTACGACTTCAGCCACGGATGCGATGGCAATTCGGTAGTCAACTCAAACCCGAAAGTCAGGGAGGCCATCGTGTTGATTAGGTCGTGGCTGAAGAATTTGCATTCGCGCCGTCGGCAAGTTGGCCGAGTTGTTACGGCACAAGTCACGACGGAGAGGCTGGAGACTCGCTCACTGCTGTCTGTATCGGCGCTGTTCGTCGGGAACGAACTGAGCATCGTTGCGGACGGCGACGACAATATTCGCGTCAGTTCGATCGCTGGCAACTTGCTGGTTGAAACAAGTCAGGGCGGTGGATTTCTGACTCCGTATGCTGGTTTGGGGACAATCCCAGCCGCGTCAGTTCAAGCCATCACGATTGATGGCGGCGACGAAGAAAACACGATCGACTTGGGCAATGTTTTGGCGGCCGAGTTCTTCGGCCTCACGAACATCGTGGTTCGCGGACGCAATGGCGGCGACACGATCACCGGAAGTCCCGACTTTGCGGATGATCTGTCGGGAGGCGACGGCGACGACACACTGATCGGTTTGGGTGGCAATGACATAATCATTGGTGGCGACGGGGCTGATTCGATTGATGCGGGCGGCGGCGCGGACAGCGTTCTGGGTGGCGACGGCAGGGACACGATCAACTCGGCCGGCGGCAACGACACAGTCGATGCTGGAAACGGCTCGGATTCCGTTGATCTTGGCGGCGGCGATGACAGCGTCATTGGCGGAAACGGCGATGACACGATCGGCGGCGGCACCGGAAACGACACGATTAATGGCGATGGCGGAACGGACCAACTCAGTGGCGATGCCGGCGACGATTCGATTCTGGGTGGCGAACTGAATGACTCGATTCAAGGTGGCGATGGCAACGACACCGCGAATGGCCAGGCCGGTAACGACACGATCAACGGCAATGCCGGTGACGATAGTCTGCTGGGCGGCGTCGGCAACGATAGCCTGCTGGGAGCCGCCGGAAACGACGAGATCAATGGACAAACTGGTAACGATCAATTGTCGGGAGGCAATGATCAGGATCACCTCTTTGGCGGAGCAGGCGACGATGTAGCGAATGGCGACCTCGGCGATGACGTCATCCAGGGCCAAGCCGGAGCGGATACGGTGATTGGTGGCGGCGGAGCCGATACGCTCGACGGCGGAGCGGGCAACGACCTCTTGGTCAACGCACTGCCCGACATCGCCATCGAGGCAGTGGTCTCACAACTAGAAGGAAACGCTGGCACGACTGCTCAATTGATTAATGTGTCGCTGTTGTCACCGTCACCGAACGTAATCACTGTCAACTTTGTGACTCAAGATGGCACCGCCACGGCCGGATCGGATTACCAGGCGGTCAGTGGCACGTTGACGTTCGCACCCGGAACAACGACGCAAACGATTTCGGTCCCGGTAATCGGTGACACCACTCAGGAAGCCGATGAGACATTTCAGGTCGTGCTGTCCAATCCGACGAATGGCGTGCTTATCCAAGCACAAGGGACAGTGACCATCCGTGATGACGACTCGCCGGCGGCATTGCCGACAATATCGATTGCGGACGTGTCCGTCACCGAAGGTGATGTCGGAACGCTCAATGCAAATTTTGTTGTGACCTTGTCAGCCGCGACCACGGTGACGGTATCGGCGGACTTCGCCACACAAAACGGCACGGCACTTGCGCCGCAGGATTATCTCACGACAACGGGGACCGTCACTTTTACTCCAGGTCAGACGTCTCAGACGATCTCCGTTCCCATCGTGGGCGACACAACCGTGGAGTCGGTGGAATTCTTTTTCATTCAGCTCTCGAATTTACAAAATGTGACGGCGCTCGACATTCAGGGGGTGGGCACGATCGTCGATGATCCGGCAGGCTTGACGTCGCTGGGCATCAATAACTTGGTGAATATCATCACCTTTGACGAGGTTCCGATGCAGCCGATCAACGGCTTGACGGTTGAGGGCGTGACATTCGGTTTTACAGTCGGCGGTGTTCCGGACACAGATGCCACCTTTAACACATTCGTGGGACCATCGCTCACTACGGTTATCCAGCCACCCAACTTGGAAGGGACTTCGTCAGGTATCCTCACGATGGACTTTGTGGCTCCGCTTTCCTCTTTGAGTTTCGGCGTGGCCCGAAGTTCCACGACCGCTTCTCTGGTGAACGGAGTGCGCGTGCAACTCTTTGATTCTGTTGGCACGCTCGTGCAAACAACGGATCTCACGCTGAATGTGACCAACATTTTTGTCGAAGGCCAATTCTTTTACAGCGGTACTCCGGTCGCGCGAGCGGTCGTGGACTTCACTGTTGCCGGAGCTTTCGGAGGTGTCCGGTTCGCGATGGACAACCTGACGACCGATGACACGATCATTCCACCACCTCCGCCGCCACCGCCGCCACCGCCGCCGCCGCCAACCAGCAGCGACACGCTGGGAGATACGTTCTTGGGTGGCGATGGAAACGACACGATCTTCGGAAGCGCCCTGAATGACTTCATCAATGGTGGCTTGGGGAATGAGTTCGTCGACGCTGGGGCCGGTGACGATTCGGTGCTCGGCGGTGGCGGCGCAGACACACTATTGGGCAACGCGGGAGATGACACGCTCAACGGGCAAGGCGGTGCAGACGTTTTGGACGGCGGCGTAGGACACGACACATCGGTTTGGGAAGGTGTCGGCAGCGGCGATGACGTGATGGCCGACAACCTCGGTGACAACACGTTGGTCGTGAATGGTTCAAATCTGCCCAACACGTTTGATGTGGGTCAGAACGGCAGTCATCTGCTGACAGTCACTGAATCCGGCAAGAAGGTGACTGTCGGCCCGACGTTCAGCCGCGTTCTGGTCAACGGCAACGGCAACAATGACACGATCAACGTCGGAATGCTGAGCCGTGTTGCTGCCACAGTACTAGAAGTTCACGGCGGGTTCGGGAATGACACGATCACCGGCAGTGGGGCGCTCGGCGATATCCGCGTCCTGTTGGATGGCGGTGACGGAAACGACTCAGTGCAAGGTGGTGAAGGGAACGAAACACTCTTTGGTGGACTCGGTAACGACATCCTGAAAGGCGGGAGCGGCAACGACACACTCCGCGGCAACGAAGACGACGACTACCTCGACGGCGGCCTCGGCAACGACGTCCTGTTTGGAGACGCCGGATTCGATTCGATACGCGGTAACAGCGGTAACGACACGGCCGAAGGAGGCGACGACAACGACTCAATCGACGGTGGTGACGGCCAAGACATACTCAATGGTCAAGCCGGCAACGATAGCTTGATCGGCAACATGGGGAATGACAGCCTGCTGGGTGATGTGGGCCTCGACACGCTTAGTGGCGGCGACGGCAACGACGTGCTGGACGGTGGTCGCAACGACGATTCGATCTCAGGCGGACTCGGCGATGATACGGTCCGTGGCGATCACGGCAACGACTTCATCAACGGCGACGACGGCAAAGACATCCTGAATGGCGGCGATGGCGACGATTCGATTCTGGGCGGTGCCGGCAACGACGGGATCAATGGAGCCAGTGGAAACGACAACCTGAATGCTGGAGCCGGCAACGACACGATCCTGGGTGGCGACGGCAAGGACACACTGCGCGGCGGCGGCGGAGCTGACATTATTTTGGGAGAAGACGGAGACGACAACATCGACGGCCAAGCGGGAGCCGACACGGCGGCCGGCAATCAAGGGACCGACGTGATCGCCGACCCCGCAGCCGAGATCAACGAAAATTTCGTGCTGTCCGCAGCCATCCGATTGTTACTTGAGGGACTTTGATTCGGCAAAACTTTTTTTGATACGGCGAATGTCAGCACTCATTCTTCCGACTTCGGCGATGAGTCAAATTACTGCGGCCATTCGCCGTAGAACATCTTAAATCCAAAGGGTAAGGAGGTCATCGTGTTGATTGAATCTTGGCTGAAGAATTGGGGTTCACGACGTCGGCAAGTTGGCCGAGTTGTTCCGGCACAAGTCACGACGGAGAGCCTGGAGCCACGCTCACTGTTGTCGGTGTCGGCGCTGTTCGTCGGAAACGAACTGAGCGTTGTTTCGGACGGCAACGACAACATTCGTGTCAGTTCGATCAACGGCAACTTGCTGCTGGAGACGGGTCCAGGAGGCGGCTTTCTGACACCCTATGCGGGCATCGGAACGATCCCAGCCGCATCGGTTCACGTGATCACAATTGACGGTGGCGATCAAGAAAACACGATCGACCTCAGCAATGTGTTGGCGGCGGATTTCTTGACACTGACGAACATCGTCGTCCGCGGACAAAACGGCGATGACTCAATCACCGGCAGCCCGGACTTCGCAGATGATCTGTCGGGCAACGACGGCATGGACACATTGATCGGCCAAGGAGGCAACGACACGCTGAACGGCGGCGACGGCGCGGATTTGATCAATGCCGGTGTTGGTGCCGACAGTGTGTTGGGTGGCGACGGCGCGGACACGATCACGACCGGCGGCGGAAATGACACCGTCGATGCCGGCAACGGTTCCGACTCGGTGGATCTGGGCAGCGGCGACGACAGCATCACCGGCGGCAATGGCGAAGACACGATCAGCGGCGGTGACGGCAATGACACAATCAATGGGGACGGGGGTACCGATTCGCTTAGCGGCGATGCCGGCAACGACTTGATCCTCGGCGGTGAGTTGAACGATAACATTCAAGGTGGCGACGGCAACGATACCGCCAATGGCCAGGCGGGAAACGACACAATCACCGGCGATGCGGGGGACGATAGTCTGCTGGGTGGTGTTGGCAATGACAGCCTGCTGGGCGTCGATGGTAACGACTTTATCAACGCCCAGGCGGGCAACGATTCGGTTCGGGGAGGCATCGGGAACGATTCCATTCTGGGCGGCTCCGGTGACGATCAGTTGTATGGCGACGGCCCCAACGCGGCGAGCCAGGAATTGGGCAATGACACGATCATCGGCCAAGCTGGCAACGATACCATCGTGGGTGGTCGCGGTTCCGACACGTTAGATGGAAGTACTGGAGATGATTTGGTGGCGAGTGCCTTCGAAGGGCAAGCTGTCGTTCCGCCACCGCCACCGC
>JANMIF010000575.1:0-22913 GCA_031375695.1 Planctomyces sp. | reverse complement strand
ATCTCCTCCGACCAGACGATCAGCGAGGCAGTTCGGCAACGGGCATTACAGTTCGCTCGCGAGTGGAAGCCGTAGCGTAGGTTGGGACTCCGTCCCGACCGTTTGGCGTGAACAGCCCAAACGCGCGACGCCGCCGCAGGTCGTCGGTGCGAAAGTCATTGGCAAAGTTTTGAAACACGGGTCGGGACGGAGTCCCAACCTACTGATGGAATGACTCACGTCGGTCGCCACAGCTCCCCAGAAACTCTTTGCCAGATTCGCGTGCATCGGTTAGGCTGCGACCCATGAAAACACTCACCGTCAGTGACGTGACTCGGAGATTTGGACAAGTGCTCGATGAAGTCGAGCGTGAGCAGGAAGAAGTCGTGCTTGTCCGCAACCGTCGTCAGGTGGCTCGACTCGTTCCGGAACCGCCGCACCAAAACGCGCTCGAAGTGTTCGGTGATTTGGCCGGAACGCTCGATGAGAAAACGGCGGACACGCTCGCAAAGGCTGTCCGCGTTTCACGTAAACGACCAACCACGACTTTGAATGCGCTGAGGAATCCGTGGGCTTCCTGATCGACACCAATCTTTGGATCGCGGTCGAGCGAGGCCGACTCAGCGCTTCCGACATTCAGGCCATCACGCGGCAAGCTCCGGTGTATTTGTCGCCGGCCAATCTCGCCGAGATCCGATTTGGCATCGACTTGATGACCGACAAGAAACACTGACTGCGAGCCATGACGATGCTTCGCCGATTATGACGCAAGCCGCTGCTGCGCATCACGGGTGAAACTGCCGAAATCTTCGGCGCGACTGCCGCCGAGTTGACGAAGGCCGGACGCGGCGCGGACTTTCGCATCCAAGACCTTTGGCTCGCTGCGCAAGCCATCCAACGCAAATGCACGTTGCTCACAGCGAACGCCAAGGACTTTGAAGATATTCCCGACTTAAAGCTCATCGTCGTGAAGATCCCTTGATGGCTGAGACGGTCTGGTGCGAGACGCGAGAACGTGGACGCCGGAGTTGCGAGCTGCACGTGAGGCCCTGAGTCTGATTCACATCCTGCGAGATCACGACAAACCGCAGTCCGAATGGCTCAACGCCATCTCCTTCGACCAGACGATCAGCGAGCCAGTCCGCCAACGCGTTCTGACACTCGCACGAGTGGAAACACGAGACAAAAATCCATCGCCTGCTCGTCAAAAGAATTGTTTCACGCCGCGAAGATCTTTTGAAAACGAGGATCGCGGCTGAGTTCGCCTTCTTTGGCGGGGGTCGTCTCGATCAGTTTGTCGATGACATGGTCGGGAGTTATCCCTTCGGATTCGGCGGCAAAGTTCAGGACGATGCGGTGTCGCAAGACGGGTTTGGACATCGCGCATATGTCCTCGGTACTGACGTGCGTGCGGCCGTTGAGCAGCGCCAGCGTTTTGCCTCCCAGCAACAAGTACTGAACGGCTCGCGGACCGGCACCCCAACTGAGCCATTCGTTGATGAAGCCGGGAGTGCCTGCTTGGCGGACTCTCGTTTGGCGAGTCAAGGCCAGCGCATATTCGACGACATGATCGGTCACCGGCACCTGCCGCACAATCCGCTGCAATTCAATGATGTCGTCATCGTCAAGTACCGGTTCGACGATGTCGTTATGGACGCCGGTTGTTTGTTTGGCAATCTGCTTTTCTTCGAGGAAGTTCGGATACCCGACCTGCACCTTAAACATAAACCGATCCTGCTGAGCTTCCGGCAGCGCATACGTCCCTTCCTGCTCGATCGGGTTTTGCGTGGCGAGCACGAAGAACGGATCGGGGAGCACATGCCGAATTTGGCCGACGGTGACTTGCCGCTCTTGCATGGCTTCGAGCAGTGCGGCTTGCGTCTTCGGCGGCGTGCGGTTGATCTCGTCCGCCAGGATCACATTGTGAAACAGCGGGCCTTGAATGAATCGGAACTCACGCTGTCCGGTGCTCCGATTTTCCTGCAACACCTCGGTACCAGTGATATCGGCGGGCATTAGGTCCGGAGTGAACTGCACGCGACTGAACGACATCGACAGGCACCGCGCCAGCGTGCTGATCATCAATGTCTTGGCCAGCCCCGGCACTCCTTCCAGTAAACAATGGCCGCGACTGAAGAGCGCGATCAGCAATTGATCGATGACATCGCTTTGTCCCACGATGACCTGCGACATCTGCTCGCGAATTGCGAGGTACGCTTTGTTGAGTTTCTGCAAAGATTCCGCGGTTGCGGTGTCGATCGCTTTCTGGTCATCGGGCATGTTTCACCAAGTTGTAGTTGGAATGAGTTCAAAGTTCAGACTGTAGCCCGAATGACGCACAAAGTCGCGAACGGGAGCCACTCATGATTCAGGCAGTCTGACAGAATCCAAGCGTCGATCAAGTCGGAGCTTTTTTGCAGGCCCTCCGGTGAAATTCACCAGCCGTTTGCTCTTCCGAGACGTTGAAAGACTCACCGCTTGAGGCGCAAACAGAAACCCACCCGATGCCGATGGTTGCAACTTCATGCGGGCTGACGCGAGGAATGGACAGGGGCGGGATCGAACCGCCGACTCAAGGATCTTCAGTCGGCGTGCCATTCAATCCGGCCACGCCGTAACGGATTTCATATTAATGGGTTGTGGCTTGATCGGTGACGGCAACAAGCACGGCGTGCAGCAGAAAACGCAGCACAAACACCGGAAGTTCGTTCGTGATGATCGCCGCTTAACGCGGCTAAATGAGTCATGGCCTTTGATGGAATGACTGTCTCGATTGATGGCAACAAGTTGGAATTCATTCGCAACGAATCGCAGATGACACATCACGCGATCAAATGGAAACCTCGACCGACCACTCGCTGGAATGAGTCGGCGCTCTACAATTACCTATGCAACCACATTTGCCCGAATCACATGTTAGCAACTTGGATCAGGAATCCTCTTCACCACCGGATAGCCGAGAACCGCGCGCCAGTCGATTGCGGTTTGAGCGGTATCGGAAAAAAGTTAAACGCAGCGAACTCTCTAAAGGGAGCATTCACGGGACCGGCGAGACACGCAGTCCGAAGGATCGCGTGCGTTCCTCGAAGCAACTCATCGGGCAGTTCCTGCGATTGCTGATTCCGTTCCGACGGCAGGTGATTTGGATCCTCGTGTCGGTCACGACTTCAACGCTGATTGGCTTGCTGCCGCCAGCGGGGACGAAGTTCATCATTGATTATGGGCTGAGCGGTCATCCGTTACCTGCGAACTTGTTGGAGCAGATGCCGTCGCTCGCTGTTCCTCGGCAACTACTGCTTTTCACGGTGCTTGCGGTCTCGGTCCTCTCGTTGTTGAAGATCGGCGTGCATGTTTGGGGGCGTTGGTATGCCACCAAGATCACCAAACAGATTCAGTTGGATCTGCGGCGGCGAGTTTTTGAGCATGCCGTCCGCCTGCCGCTGCATCGAGTGCAAGCACTGCGGTCCGGCGGAGTGGCCTCGATCCTCCGGGAAGATGGCGGCAGTGTCGGCGAGTTAGTCTTCGGTATGTTGTTCAATCCCTGGCGAGCCGTCATTCAGTTGATTGGCAGTTTCGCGATTCTGGCCTGGGTCGATTGGCAGTTGTTGATCGGCGGGCTCTTGCTCTTGCCGACGGTATTCTTCACGCATCGCGCTTGGATCAACGGTATCCGGCCGCAGTTTCGAGTGATCCGTAAACAGCGAGAGCTGATCGACGCATCCGCCACCGAAGCCTTCGCGGGGATGCGGATCGTCCGCGCCTTCAGCCGGCAGAAGCGCGAGGCGGCACGGTTCACGACCGAGAACAACTTGATGGCTCGCCAAGAGCTCTACGCCTGGTGCTGGATGCGAGTGGTCGAGATGGTCTGGGAGGCGTTGATCCCGATCGCGACGGCCGGGCTGTTGTTCTACGGCGGTTGGCGAGTGCTCGACGGACACATGACCGTCGGCGATCTGATGATGTTTCTGGTTTACCTGCTGATGCTGCTGGAACCGCTGGCCACGCTTGCTTCGAGCGCCACGCAGTTTCAGAACAGCCTCAGCGGTTTGGATCGAGTGCTCGACCTGCTGGAAGAGCCGCGCGAGATGCTTTCGACGCCAACGTCGTTGTATGTTGATCGTCACTCGGTCGCCGGAGACATCGCGTTCGAACAGGTCACCTTCACTTATCCTGGCACAAGCACTCCGGCTTTGAGCGATGTCAGTCTGAAGGTGGTTGCCGGTCAAACCGTGGCGTTGGTCGGCCCGAGTGGTGCCGGCAAGACAACGCTCAGCAATTTGGTCGCTCGCTTCTATGACCCGACATCCGGCCGTGTGACGTTGGATGGCCGAGACCTACGAGATTACGACGTCGAGTCCTTCCGCTCGCTGCTGGGAGTCGTCGAGCAGGATGTGTTCTTGTTCGACGGGACGATCGCCCAAAATATCGCGTACGCGCGGCGCGAAGCCACCGCTGCCGAGATCCGCGCCGCCGCCGAAGCCGCGAACGCCACCGAGTTCATCGACCGCATGCCCGACGGCCTGCAAACGCTCATCGGCGAGCGCGGCGTGCGACTCAGCGGCGGCCAGCGCCAGCGGCTGGCGATTGCGCGAGCCATCTTGGCCGATCCGAAGTTGCTGATCTTGGATGAAGCGACCAGCAACCTCGACACCGACAGCGAACGGCTGATTCAACAAAGCCTCGCCAAACTGATGCGTGGCCGTACCAGCTTCGTGATCGCGCATCGGCTGAGCACCATCGCCAACGCCGACTTGATCGTTGTCGTCGAGCACGGCCGCATCAGCCAAACGGGTACTCACACGCAACTGATGGTCGAAGGGGGCAAGTACCGCACGATGGTCGAACAACAGATTGATATGACTCTTGGACACTTGACTCCTGCAACCTCTACGGACGCGAGTTCACCCAGACACAACTTTCATTGAGTTCGATGTATTCACAAGTGAGGGCAGTTCGTGATGAGGTTGATTTACGAAAGAATCTCCGTCACCACATGGCCCGCGACGTCGGTCAGGCGGTAGTCTCGGCCGGCGTGGCGATAAGTGAGGCGTTCGTGGTCGATGCCAAGCAGGTGCAACATGGTGGCATGTAGGTCGTGAGTGTGGACCGCTGCTTCGGTGGGCAGGATGCCGTACTCGTCGGACCTGCCGTGGACGATGCCACCTTTCACGCCGCCGCCCGCCATCCACGATGAGAAGACCAGGTTGTGATGCTCGCGACCGGCATGGTTGGCATCCTGGTGGAACGGAGTGCGGCCGAACTCGGACGTCCAGACCACCAATGTGCGGTCCAACATCCCACGCTGTTTGAGATCGGTCAGCAGACCGGCGATCGACGTGTCGATCGCCTTGGCCAGACGTTCGTGGTCTGCCATGTTGCCGTGCGAGTCCCAGTTGTTGCTCGACCCGACATCAATCAATTCGAGGAATCGCACGCCGCGCTCGGCGAGTCTCCGCGCGACGAGACACTGCCAGCCAAAGCCCTGCGTCGCGCCGCGCTCCAAACCGTAGAGCTTCAATGTGGCTTCGGTCTCTCGTGACAGGTCGAACGCTTCGGGGGCCTCGCGCTGCATGCCGAATGCCGTCTCGAAGGAGCGGACGCGTGCATCGAGCGCCGCGTCGGCCGCTCGATGTTCCATGTGTCTGCGGTTCAGCTTGCCGAGCAGTTCGAGTTCCAACTGTTGCAGGTCCGCGCTGGGAACTCGCGGCCGAAGATTGGGCAGCGGTTCGATGCCCGGAATGACGTGGGTTCCCTGGTGACATGCTGGCAGAAAATCGCTGCCCCACGTTTGAGCTCCGGCATACGGAGCCGCCGGGGCGAGCACCATGAACGATGGCAGATTGCGATTGGCCGTTCCCAGGCCATAGCTGACCCACGCACCATGACTAGGCCGAGCGAACTGGGCCGACCCGGTATGTGCCGCGAGCGTCGCCTTGTCATGACCATCACTCTCGCAGTGCATCGCGTTGAGCACGCACACGTCGTCAATGACCGAGCCAAGCTGCGGAAAAAGATCGCTGACCCAAGTACCGCTTTGCCCGTATTGCTTGAATGGCCAACGTGGCCGAATCAAAAAACGCTGAAACTGTCCTGGCCTATTGAGCCACCGCGAAGCTGTGATCGACTTGCCGTGATCGGCGGCGAGCTGCGGCTTATGGTCGAACGTATCGACTTGAGAAACTCCACCAGTCGAATAGAGGAAAATGACGCGATCCGCTCGTGCGGGGAAATGTCCCGCCCGCGCCGCCAGAGGATCAATCGACGCGGCCTGCGCTTCGTCGGCCACGATCCCGGCCAGGGCCATCGCGCCGAAGCCGCCCGATGCAGTACTCAAGAACTTGCGGCGAGAGATCCTTCGATTCTGGTTCATATCGGTTTCCTAATCCACATACAAAAACGCATTGCCGGTCAACAAGACCCGCGCGAACGCTGACCAAGCGGCGACGGATTGCTGATCCAGCGGAATATTCTGAGTCGCCAGCTTGTCACGGTACGCGGCGATGAAATCGACGGCGTCGGCCACATCGGACTCTGAGGGGATTCGGCCGTGAGCCAGTTCAAACGCCAACCGGACTCGCGTGGCGGCATCACCTTCGATAGCCAGCAGTCGTTGAGCGAAGGCCACCGACTGCTCATGGACGAACGGGGAATTCATCAAGAATAGCGACTGAGTTGGCGTGGTTGTGGGTTGCCGTTCGGCAATGCTTTGGTTCGGATCGGCCGCATCGAACAGCGCGAGGAACGGATGCCGCCTATTGCGCTGCACCATCAGATAGATGCTGCGATGGTTCGAGTCATAGACCGCATGGAATGGCGCATGGATCGTGAAGCCCCACGTATCGACCGACGGGAACGGATGTGGTGGTGCGAGCGAGCGATCCAGTCGGCCACTCACCGCCAGCATCGCATCGCGGATCGACTCGGCATCGAGCGGCCGGCGCGAAGAACGCCAAAGCCAGCGGTTCTCCGGGTCCAACTTCAGATTCTCGGCGTGGTCGTCGCTGGCAAGCTGATAGGTTCGCGACCGCAGGATCAGCCGATGCAGTCCCTTCACCTTCCAGCCGGAGGCAACGAACTGAGACGTCATCCAGTCGAGCAGTTCGGGATGCGACGGCGCTTCACCGCGCGTCCCAAAGTCGCTCGAAGTGGGGACCAACCCCTGCCCGAAGTGCCATTGCCAGACTCGATTCACAAACACGCGAGCAGTCAACGGGTTGGTCGGTCGAGTCAACCAATTCGCCAGCTCCAGACGCCCGCTGCCGGTCGAGTTCGTCGGCATCGCATCGCCACCGAGGACTTCGAGAAAGCGTCGCGGCACTTCGTCACCGAGTTTGTCAGGCTCGCCGCGCTGCTGAATCCGCGCGTTGACGGGCGTCCCTTCGCTCACACCGTAGGCAACTTCGTAGGGCATCCGAGCAACTTCAGCCACGCGAGAAGTCGTCAACGCTGCGAGGTCCAGTTCAACCTTGGCGAGCTTCTCCT
The DNA here is from genome assembly GCA_031375695.1 of Planctomyces sp. Classification (GTDB taxonomy): domain Bacteria; phylum Planctomycetota; class Planctomycetia; order Planctomycetales; family Planctomycetaceae; genus SXKJ01. The sequence goes on along the minus strand of JANMIF010000575.1, from coordinate 15,452 downwards.
TCGCATCCGCCGAAAGAACTGGCGGATTCACCGGCCCCGTGCCAGGTGCGGCGAACGGTATCTCCATCAAACCGATGTTGTCGAGATCGCGCACCGGAGCCGGACCCTCTACATGCCCGATCCCATCGCAGATGAACGTGTCGAGGATGCCGTCCCAGTTCGCTGCGAGTTGCTTGTCTTGAAACGCAGTGAGTTCCGCCGCCGCAGTCCCCACGATGCCGGAGTATGTTTTCTTCTCCGGATTGAGCGTCAGTCGCAGCGTGTGCCATGTGCCCGGTTTGAGTTGCCGAACGATCTCCCACTTGGCACCGTCTCGAATCGCGAACTCGGTTGCGGTGACGCTGCACTCGACCGCCAACGAGGCAATCACACCGCGTCCCAGATAGAAGCGGTACGCGCCACGCTTATCGGTCGGGGCCACCGTGCGGAAGTCGATCGTGAAGTGCATCTGCTTGCCGGGCGTGGCACGCAGACCGTGCTCAAAGACGTATCGGATTCCGTCGGTCTTCTGCCCCGAGCCCAGACGTACGCCGCGCGTTCCGCCGGAATGCGTATGGACGAACGGACTTTGAGCTTCGGCGATGACCGAGTTTGGTCCGGCCGACAACCACACTCCCGCAGGCGGCTTGCCGAGTGGCTGCCCTTCAAAGCCGAGATCCACTCCACCAGCGAACGACTTGCCATCCAGAGTGGCTCGTTCGGACTTGAGCTTTCCGATCTCGGTATCCATCCGCGCGAGTTCTGCCGCCTTGAGTTGATCGAGTCGCGTGGCCTCGTCCGCCGGAACCAGCGGCGGAAAGTAGACAGGCCGCTTTTGTTCCTCACCGCCGGGAAAGGCCCACGTCGAACTTTGCAAGATGCCGTAGAGCGCGTAGTAATCGGCCGCCGTCACCGGATCGTACTTGTGGTCATGACACCGCGCGCAACCGAGCGATAAGCCCAGCACGGATCGCCCCACCGAATCAATCGCATCGGCGAAGTCGAGGTGTTGATAGTCGGGCGACGGCTTGTAGCCGTATCGCTTACCGATCGCGAGAAATCCCGTCGCGGTGACTCGGCTGGCGTACTGCTCCGGCGGGCCGGATTTCGCGAGAATGTCACCGGCGATCTGCTCGCGCAGGAACTCGTCGTAAGGCTGATCGGCATTGAACGAATTGATCACCCAGTTGCGATACTTACCTGCTTCGCGCACAGGATAGTCGGCACCATCGCCCGCCGTGTCCGCATACCGCGCGACATCCAGCCAGTGCCGCCCCCAACGTTCTCCATAAGCCGAAGACGCCAACAGCCGATCCACCAACTTCGCGAACGCCTCGGCAGATTCGTCCTTTAAGAAGGTTTCGATCTCGGCGGGAGTCGGCGGGAGCCCCGTCAGATCGAACGTGGCTCGGCGGATGAGCGTTCTCTTGTCGGCCGTCGCTAAGTGACTCAAGCCGCGCGCTTCCTTCTGAGCCAGAATGAAGCGATCGATGTCGGTGCTCGGCCACGCGGAATCTTTGACGGCCGGCGGCTCGACCTGTTTCAACGGTTGAAATGCCCACCACCGCCGAGCTTCTTCAACCGTCAAGCCGCCCAGCCGAGCCGTGGCCACGCGTGGATCAGGCGCTCCGCGTCGAACCCACTCCACCAGATCAGCAATCTGAGCCTCGGAAAGTTTTCCGCCTTTCTCCTTCGGCGGCATCTGCGGTCCATCAGCGACATACTTCACTGCGCGAATCAACAGGCTCTCATCGGGCTTCCCAGGAACGATCGGCGACCCGCTGTCGCCTCCCTTCGCCCAGCCCTCGCGTGTGTCGAGCGCCAGCCCCCCGCTTGTCTTCCCCTTCGCAGCCGAATGGCACGACAAGCACCGGTCAATCAACAGCGGCCGAATCCGCTTTTCAAAGAAGTCGGTGTCCGTCTCAGCTCCAGCGACAACAGAAACCCCGCCGGACATTCCCACAGCGAAGACCAAAACCACGCCACAGTTCAGTGCCATCGTTTGTGCGTTTGCAAGCATCTCAACATCTCTCCCGCCATGCTTCCTCGTCGATGATTCGGAGCCACATCGCCCGCGGCGAGCCAGCCTCTCAACCGTCAACGGCGACGCGGAATTATAGACGACATAGGTCAATGTCGGCGAACCGGTGCTGCTACTTCTCGCCCTGCTCGATCCATTGCCGCAGCTTTCCCTTTTGCGCTGCGGTCAACTTTTTAGACGTCTTCAGTGGCGGCATCACTTCCGCTTCATTCGCACTGTTGACGCACGCCCACATTCGCGACTTGTTCAAATCTCCCGGCGCGATGGCCACATCGCCCGACTCAGCCGCCTTGAGCGTCTCCTCAGAAACATCCAAACGCAAACCAGCCTGGCGATGAATCGCGTCGGGGCCATGACACTGAAACCAGCTGTCCGAGAGAATCGCCCGGATGTCGCGATTGTAACGCAACGGCTCCTCGGCTCCCGCCTGAGCAACCGACAGTGCCAAAGGCAGTGTCACCAGCGACGTGAGCGGATGATGCGACGTCACAGGGTCGGCCAGAGTGGAGGCGAGTTGGTAATAGTACGTGAATCCCTGATGATCTTCGCGACTTTCCCAGACGAAAGGGGCAGGATGGATTTTCAGGCGAGAACTTCATTGATCACATGCCCATGCACGTCGGTCAGCCTGTAGTCGCGACCCTGGAAGCGGAATGTCAGTCGCGTGTGATCGAAGCCCAACAGGTGCAGCAGCGTGGCATGCAGGTCGTGGACGTGGACCGGGTCGGTGGCGACGTTGAAACCAAGTTCATCCGTTTGGCCATGCACATGTCCGGCCTTCACTCCGCCGCCGGCCAGCCACAGACTGAAACAACGATTGTGGTGGTCGCGGCCGTCGTTGCCACCTTGCACCATCGGCGTTCGCCCGAACTCGCCGCCCCAGATGACGATCGTGTCTTGCAACAGACCCCGTTCCTTGAGATCGGTCACGAGCGCGGCGCTGGCCTGATCGGTGTCGAGGGCGTTTTGCTTGACGCCGGCCGTCAAGTTGCCGTGCTGATCCCAGGCTTCGTGAAACAATTGGACGAAGCGAACTCCGCGTTCGACGAGTCGCCGGGCTAGCAAGCAATTGCGGGCGAAGCTCGGATCTTTGGGAGATTTAAGGCCATATCTGTCGAGCGTTTCTTTGGATTCCTGGCCGAGGTCCATGAGTTCCGGGGCACTGGTCTGCAAGCGATACGCCATTTCGTAACTCTGAATGCGCGCGGCGATTTCCGGATCGGAAGTCGATTGCAACGCCAGGTCGTTGAGCCGATTCAATGCGTCCAGCGAAGCGCGTTGCGTTTCCGAGTCGATGCCTTTTGGATTCGACAGATACAAGACTGGATCGCCGGCGCTGCGAAACGGCGTGCCACCGTACATCGTCGGCAGGAAGCCACACCCGTAGTTGCTGGCTCCGCCGCTGGTCCCTTTCGCGCTGGTCAACACCACAAAGCCGGGGAGGTCGGCCGATTCGCTCCCCAGCCCGTATGTCGTCCATGAGCCGAAGCTGGGACGACCGAATTGCTGCGAACCGGAATTCATCATGATCTGTGCGGGTGCGTGATTGACCGCTTCCGTCTGCATCGTGCGGATCAGGCACAGGTCGTCGGCAATCTTCGCGGTGTGCGGCAGGACTTCGCTCAATTCCATGCCGCATTTCCCGTGTCGCGCGAACTTGAACTTCGGGCCGAGCAACGCCGAGTTGGGATTGATGAACGCCGCTCGATAACCCTTCAACAGTTCGGCGGGAGGAAGCTGCCCGTTGTGCTTCGTCAATTCGGGCTTATTATCGAACAGCTCCAAATGGCTGGGAGCACCGGCCTGAAAAATATAGATGACCCGTTTGGCCTTCGCCGAGAAGTGCGGCTGTCGCGGTGCCAGTGGATTCTCGGACGTCGTCGGTTTTGTTCCGGCTTCGGCAGCCAGTAGCGAACCAGCGGCGATGCCGGCCAACCCGACGCCGCAGTCGCGCAGAAACCAGCGGCGGCTGAGGTATTGCTCTCGGGCCTGTTGCAGTTGTTGAGTCATGTTCATGGTCGTCCTCATTTCTTGGAGATGGTCTCGTCGAGGTTCAGCAGCACGCGCGCGGTCAGTGTCCAGGCAGCGGCGTCTTGTGGAGTCGTGTCGGCTGGCAGTGCGGGAAGCTGTGCCGGATCGCCAGTCGCAATCTCGCGCGGATTCAGCCACCCATCGGCCAGCCGTTGTCGGCGCGACTTCAACAATTCCAGAATGGAGCCGCGTTCCTTGGCTGTCGGCTGTCGCGAGGTGCATAAGAGGAACGCGTAGTCGGCTCGGCGCGCATCGTCTTTTCCTCCCTCGCGCAGCACTCGCAACGCGAAGGCGCGGGCAGCCTCCACAAAGATCGGCTCGTTCAAACTCGTCAGTGCGGCGAGTGGAGTGTTGGACAGCACACGGCGAGCGCAAGCGAGATCGCCGTTTGGAGCATCGAAGTTCGACATCACCGGGTCCGGCATCGAGCGTTTGCGAAAGCCATACAGCGTGCGACGGTAACGTTCCGGCCCCTCCGCTGGCTTCCAGTAACCGGGGTAGGTGTAGTTGTAGTCCAGCACATTCTGCGGCACCGGCGGAATGATGCTCGGACCGCCCAGCTTGTGCGTGATCAGCCCCGATACGCTGAGAGCAATGTCTCGCACAATCTCCGCATCGGCTCGGAAGCACGGGCCTCGCGCCAGCCAGGCATTGCGCGGATCGCGTTCTCGCAGCGCCGCCGATGCTTCGGATGACTGTCGATACGTGGCGCTGGTGACGATCGTCCGAATCAAGTGCTTCTGGCTCCAGCCGTGCTCCATGAAATCGACGGCCAGCCAGTCGAGCAGTTCGCGATATTGCGGAACCGGCGCTCGCGTGCCGAAGTCTTCGGGAGTCTCGACCAGGCCCGCGCCGAAGAGCGTCTGCCAGACACGATTCACGGCAACGCGGGCCGTCAGCGGCGATCGACGATCAGTCAGCCAACGAGCAAACCCCAGCCGATCGCGCGGAGCATCGTCTGGAAACGGATGAAACGCCGCTGGCGTGTGTGGCTTCACGATGCGCAAGGGCTGGTCCCAGTTGCCTCGGTCCAACACCTGTGTGTTGCGGCGGCGAGTTGGTTCCTGCTCGGCCATGTGCAGGATCGACGTGGCCGCTTGTGGGAAAGAATTCCAGAGGGCATCGATCTCGTCATTGATCGGCTTCGCTTCGGCAATGCTCGTCCGCCAGACAGCGAACAGAACTGCGTTTTGTTCGGAGGTCCGCGCGGCGGCCGGAGTCTGCAGCGCCAACATCGCAGCGTGACTGACCGGCGGTGCCGCCGGAGCGGGCTGTCGAGTGATGCTGAACCGACAGCAGCCGAGCATGTCGGTCATCCGCCAAGCCAGCTTCAGTTCCGTTCCCTCAGGCACATCCAGCGGTTTCTCAAACTGGAGCACCGCGACAGACGGCTGATTGCGGCGGCCGATGCCTCGATCGGCGGTCCAGGTGGTCTCGTCCGTGCCGTCGATCAGATGCGCGACGGGACCGCTGGATTTTTTTCCGTCGGCAGACTTTTGTTCGGGCTGAGAGAAGTCCGCCGTGGCATTCACGAGCTTCACTTTTTCCCAATCTTTGCTCCCCGGCTTTTTGACAAACGCTTCCACTTCGTTGATGGCCCATGTGCCCAAGCGGCTGCGTCCCGGTCCGTTGTGCGGCAGGTCGCGATGGTTGAGAGCTTCCAGCCGCAATCCCGTCACGCCGTTCAGCGCGGGCGCCGAGATCAGGAACACGTCGTTGCTGGTGTGGCCCTTCATCAGCAACGAATGATCGACTTCCTGCGTCGGATGATTCAGGCCGCTGATGCTCCCCAGCTCCGTCGCGATCAGCGGCTCCCAGGCGATCTGCTGTTTCGACAGCGTTTGTTCCCAGGCCGCGAATTCCTGTTCCCACTGCGGTCGCGTGGTGCGAAGTCGCTGCTCGGCGTCGCGAATCTTTGCGTGAATCTCGACGATCTGTTGTTGCTGCTCCGGCGAATACACCCACGATTGCGCTTCGTAGGACGAATTCAGGAACGCGAACATGCCATAGTATTCGTCGTGCGTCAGCGGATCGAACTTGTGCGTATGACACTGAGCACATTGCGTCGTTAGGCCCAGCACCGCTTTGCCGAGACAGTCCATGCGATCGAACATTTCCACCATGCGGAACTGTTCGGGAACGATCGCCCCTTCCTCGTTGATCATGCTGTTGCGCAGGAATCCCGTGGCGATGATCTGTTGCTGAGTCGCCCCCGGCAGCAAGTCACCCGCCAATTGCTCGATGAGGAACCGATCGTAGGGCAGGTCGCGATTGAGCGCATCGACCACCCAGTCACGCCACATCCATTGTTCTCGTGGCAGATCTTTCTCATACCCGTTGGTGTCGGAATACCGCGCGACGTCGAGCCAGTGCCGCGCCCATTTTTCTCCAAACCGTTCGCTCTTCAGCAGTGCTTCGACCGTGGCCTCGAAGCCGCGTTGCTCGAAAGCCGTCAGCTCGTCGGGTGCAGGGGGCAAGCCGATCAGATCGAGATACAACCGTCGGCAGAGCGCCGCCGATGTTGCCGCGGGCGACAACGAAAGACTCCGTTCTTTCAATCGAGACACGGCGAAGGCATCGATGGGATGAGCCGCGCCCACTTCTGGCAACTTCGTCTTGAGCGGCGCGATGAACGACCAATGCGATTCATAGTGAGCCCCCTCTTTGATCCACCGCGTCAACAGGTCGATTTGTTTTGCCGACAGCGCCTTCTTGTGACGCGGCGGCGGCATCACGACGTCGGCGTCGGTCGATGTGATGCGACGGATCAACTCGCTCTGTTCCGGATGACCGGGAACAATCGCCACCGTGCCTGATTCGCCCCCTTTCAGAGCGCTGTCGCGCAGATCCAACCGCAAGCCGCTCTTGCGAGCGGCCGCGTCCACACCGTGACAGAGCGTGCAATGCTCGGCGAGAACCGGTTGGATGTCGCGATTGAATTGCACACGCTCGTCGGCCCAGCCAGTCGCACTAGCGAGAAGGCAAAACGCGATGGAGAGAATTTTGTAGCGAGTCAAGTTCATTCGAGTGTTCCTGAGGTTGCCCCGCGCAATCGTGCGCAGAATAGCGAAAGCATCCTGCGGATTGGTGAGATTTCGGCAACTACTTTTGGGTCACGGTCACGAAGAAGGCTCCGCACAAGTCCTTGCCGTCTGCGTCGGTGAACCAGGCTTTGAGTGTCGTCTTGCCGGCCGCGAGTTTGTTGAGTCGCACGATCACGGCAGATGCTTTCGCTTCGGCGGCTGTTTCGGCTTTTTGCCCCGCGATTTCGAGTTTGGCTCGCGCAATCGTTTGGAACGCCACGGTCTTCGCGTTGGGCTTGTTGGTGGGTGATTTCGCAGACGGTTCGTATTTATCGCCGAGTGCGGCTTTCGTCTGCTCGGGCCAACGGCGGACCGCGAATTCGTAGTCGCCCGGTTGTTCAACGAAGATGTGCCAGTGTCCGCCAGTCGGACCACCAACGGCTTGACGGACGAATCCAGAGTTGTCGGCGTAGATCCCTTCCCAGTCGCCGCTTTTCAGTTCGACAACCGGTTGCTGCGCGGCACCGATGCTGATCGGCACGAACTCGTTGAGCGTCGGTTCGAGGCCACTCCACCAGCGTTCGTAGTGCTCGCGCATCGAACGAATGACATTGGGATGTTTGGCCGCGAGGTCCGTCTTCTGAGCGAGGTCAGCGTCGATGTCGTAGAGCTCGACTCCTTTGACGAGCCGCCACTGGTTCCAGATTACGCACGACTCGAACTTCTGCGGAATCTGGCCGTACTGCACGACGAGCTTGCGATCAGGTAGTTTGTGTTGCGTGTCACGCAACAGCCTGGCGAGGCTGACGCCACGATACAGCTCGTCTTCCGGATTCAACGGAGCAGGCTCGACGCGGCACAGATCGCACAGCGTCGGTAGGAGGTCGGTGTTTTGCGTCGGGACGTTGATGTCGCGCGGCTCGCCGAGCTTTCCGCCAGGCCAGCGAATCCAGCACGGCACGCGATGTCCGCCGTCGTAGTACGTCGTCTTGCCTGCTCGCAGTCCAGCGTTGAATGTGCCGACGCCTGCTGTGCCGCCGTTGTCGGTCATGAAGATCACGATCGTGTTGTCTCGCAGTTTCGAGTCCGAAAGGAATCGTTCGAGGTCTCCGAACCTCCGGTCGATGTGCGCGATCATCCCGAAGAACGCCGCCGGCCCTTTCCCCTGATATGGCTTGACGAACTCATCAAGCTCGATGTGCGGCGCATGCGGAGCGTTCGTCGGGAGGTAGCACAGGAATGGCTCATTCTTGTCCTGGCACTGTTTCATCCAAACCATCGCGGAATCAAACCAAAAGTCGGTGCAGTGGCCGGTGAATCTCTGTTCTTGGCCATTGTGAAAATATCGCCCGTCGATCAACGGCCAATCGAACTCCGGCGTCGAATGTAGTTGACCCCATCCGAGGTGATAGACGCTCTCGTGAAACCCCTTGTCGATCGGCCGATGCGGGTACGAATCCCCCAAATGCCACTTGCCAAAGATGCCCGTCTGGTAGCCGGCCTTCCCAAAGGCTTGCGGCAGCGTGATCAAACCGGGCCGCAGAAACGTCCGCCCCGCCGTGACCGACGTCGCTCCGTTGCGCAGCGCGCTGAGTCCCGTCATCAATTGCCCGCGCGTGGGACTGCACATCGGGCAGACATGAAAGTCGGTCAGCCGCACCGCCTGCCGAGCGAACTCATCCAGGTGCGGCGTCTTCAGCACCGGATTACCCGTGAACGAGAAATCTCCCAAGCCTTGGTCATCGGTCATAACGATCAGTACGTTGGGCTTTTGCACCTCGGCAGACATTATGAGTTCAGACAGGCTCGACAAGGCGATCCAGGCCAAAACCAAAATGGCCCGGAAGGGAGTGCAAAGATTGCTCATTGGCTGGGTTCCTACGAAACGTAGTTGGCTCCATTGAAAAAGAGTTCGGGAGACGACATCGGCTCATTTCACTTCGATCAGCTCGACCAGAAAGTGCAGCGTCGCTTTCGGAGGAATATCTGGCGGTGCGCCGCGGTTGCCGTATCCGAGGTCCGATGGAATCTGCAACTCGATCATGCCGCCAGCACCGACAAGCTGCATCCCTTCCGTCCAACCTTTGATGACCTGGTTCAGACCAAACGAGATGTCTTCGTTGCGCCGGTAGGAACTGTCAAAGACCTTCCCGCTGTCCAGCCAACCGTGATAGTGGACCCTCACCGTGTTGGTCGCCCTCGGAGCGGCTCCCGCGCCCTGGCGAAGGATGCGGTATCTCAGCCCAGACTTCGTCTCCGTGAATTCCTTCGGGGCAGCTTTGTCAATTTGTCCCGCCCCTTTGGGAAGCTCGGGAAACGGAACGTCTTTGGATTCGGAAGCGATCAAGATGGACTCCTTAAGAAAAGCTGATTTCGGTCTGATGACGTTAGATTAGAGGCGGGTTCACAACTAGCACGCAGCGCAAGCAAGTGGTCAACGCGTCGAAGAAACAACCAATCGCTTGTGCGTCGTGCTAGTTTCCAGGTCACGTTGCCCTTGCAACTCGCGCGTTGATCTCCGAAGAGAGTTCTATCGGCAACGGCCCGCGACTGGCAGCCTCCAGGTTCTCCGCCAGATGAGCGGCGTTGCAAGTGCCGATGATCGTCGTGTGGCAGTACGGGTGCGAGAGCGTGTATCGCAGGATGAGCTCCGCTCGCGTCATGTCGTCCTTAAGCAGTTCGTCGAGCTTGGCTTTGTCCCACACCTCATTGAGCGCGGGTCGCTGGATTTCCGCATCCGGGCCACCTTGGGCGATCCCGCCTCGCAGAATAATGCCGGCACCTGACTCGGCGGCGCGACAGATGAGGTCGTGATGCTGCGGGGCCAGACAGGAATACGGAATCTGAAACGTGTCGAACACACCCAGTTCGATCAAGGCCGAGAGATTCGGCAGAGAACTGGAGACGCCGATGAACCGGACCAAGCCCTGATCCCGAAGACTGATCAGGACATCAATCAGTCCTTCGCGTTGCAGCGTCTCGGCATCACCACCATGGAATTGCAGCAGATCGACATAGCCAGTTCGCAGTCGCTGGAGGCTCGTTTCCAGATTTCGCCGAATGACATCGGGCTTCCAGACGTGATCGAGTTCCAGATGATTCTCCCGCTGCGTGTCAACACACCCGCATTTGGTGGCGAGATAAAACTCACTGCGGCGCGACCCGATGAAGCGACCGATCCGTTCTTCGCTGGCCCCATAATCGGGAGACGTGTCGATGAAATTGATGCCCGCATCCAACACGGCATTGAGAAACCGCTCGGCATCGTCGTCGCTCACCACCCGCACGCCCCAGGTACGGGGCCCACGCAATCCCATGCTGCCATAACCAAGTTGCGTGACAGCCAGCCCCGTGCGTCCAAGAATTCGGTGGTTCATCGTCCGGAGTTCCATTGCCCTGACAATTTCGATGCGGCCGGATGATTGTCGAGGTAGGCCGCGATGCCATCGGGTCAGTTTAGCACGGCGCGATCAATCACATGATCGCATTCCGCTGGAGAGGCAACTTGCTGATTGAACATGATGAATTCGACACATCTCGATGAGATTGTGGCAGACAGCCTTGCCATTCCGTCAAGGCCGGAGTATTGTGAGCATGCACTTACTTTAATAAGAACGGTGTTGTGATGCCCCGGCCCAGCCAAATCGACGAACAACGCAAAAAGCTATTGCCGATTGTCTGCCAGACATTTAGTGAGCTGGGATATCGGCGGACCACGACTGCGGAATTGGCTCAGCGTTGCGAGGTCAGAGAGAACATCTTGTACCGGCTCTGGCCGGACAAGAAAGCGATGTTTCTTGCGGCGATTGACGACATCTTTCAAGCCCGGGCTGAGAAGTGGGAGCAGATCCTGGCGGACCTCCCCAGCCCCGAATCGCGAGTCGAACGATTGATTGCCTACGAGGCGGAGCATCAGGGGGAATTCGGTTTCTATCGCGTCATCTTTACCGCGTTGGCGGAAACTGATGACGACGAGATGCGCGAGGCATTGGTTCGCATGTACCGGCAGTTTCACAAACTGGTGTCGCAGCAAATCACGACCGGTCATGAGGAGGATCGCGACCATCTCACCGTGAGCGATGCGGCTTGGGGGTTGGTGGGACTCGCCACGATTTCCAACATCATCGTTGAGCTGAATCTTCTGGGGCCACGTCAACGCAAGCAGATGTTTGCATCCGTGGCTCAGGTTCTCGTGAGCGGCACGGCCTGATCGTTCTCTTTTTTTGCGTTGCGTGTAAGTGGTTGCTTACCTTTCTTTTTCAGGAGTTGAACCATGACCAATGTCTTGAATCGTCGATCATTTCTAGCCGGTGCCTTGGGCACGCCTTGGCTCGCGAGCCAATTGATGGTGGCCACCGATGCCGCCGCCTGTGAGCCGCCGCCAACTCTGGACATCCATGTGCATTTGTTCGGAGTCGGAGACGCCGGGACCGGCTGTCGCATTGTAAGGTCGATTACAGAGAGCAGACAGTTTCGGGAACTGCTTCATCTCCTGCGGCTGCAGGTGGCGGACAAGTCGATTGACGAACGATACGAGGAGGTGTTGGTGGAGCATGTGAAGGGTTCCGGTCTCAGCAAGGTGGCCCTCTTGGGCCAAGACGCGGTTTACGACGGCAACGGGCGGCCGGATTGGGATCGCACTTCGTTTTATGTACCGAACGATCACGTCTTCGCGGTGGTGGCTCGGCACTGTGAAACGATGATCGCCTGCCCGTCGATCAACCCACAACGAGCCGATGCGTTGAACGAACTCGCTCGTTGTCATGCGAAGGGGGCGCGGTTGTTAAAGATTCATCCGCCGACGCAAGGAGTGAATATCGCCGACCGCAAGCACGCTCAGTTTTTCCGCTGTTGCTGTGAACTCAACATGGTGGTTCTGGTTCACACCGGGCATGAGCACAGTGCTCCGGTGATCGACAAGCACCTCGCTGCTCCGCACCGGTTGGAGTTGGCTCTCGATCAAGGCTGCACCGTCGTGGCCTGTCACGCGGGAACCGGCTGGATCACGGACACCCCTGATCAACTCCCGGAGTTCGTGTCGCTGCTGAAGCGTTATCCGAAACTGTGGGGTGACACCGCAGTGCTTGGAACCGCTGGAAGGGTCCGTGATTTTGGTCGTCTGTTGGAGGACGAAGAGCTTGTTCGCAGTCGGCTATTGCATGGCAGCGATTTCCCATTTCCAGCCTCGCCGGCGGCCTTTGCGGGTCGTCTCGGAGAGGAAATGGCGCAACAACTCGAACGGGAAACCAATCTGCTGAAAAAAGATTTCGCGTTGAAAGAGGCGCTCGGCATTGGGCGAGTCAGCGCTCAACGAAGCTATGTCGTTGCCAACGTCTGCTGAATCTTTCCCATGGTGCGAATCAGATGGCTGCTATTCGGCGACTACTTGTTGTGGTGAATCCTCGCGGCGGAACGCGGCGCGGGCTGGCGGTTCTGGAACTGGTCCAGCCAACCTTTGCCGCAGCCGGGATCGAACTGGATGTCCGAGTGACTCAGCGTCCGGGAGATGCACGAGAGATGGCTCGGACTCTGGATCTGACCAGCGTTGACGGCCTCTGTGCGATCGGTGGTGACGGCACGGTCCACGAAGTCGCCGATGGCTTGATGCAACGAGGCGAACCGATCTCGGTCCCTCTAGGAATCATCCCTGCTGGAACCGGAAATACGCTCGCGCAACATCTGCAATGCGACGATGTGCTGGAAGCCGCGCGGCGGATCGTGGTGGGAGTGACCCAGCCGCTTGATGTGGTGCGCGTCACTTTGAGCAACGAGGTTGTGTTCTGTGTTGACGTTGTCGGCTGGGGTGCGGTGTCGGACATCAATGCCACTGCCGAACGACTCCGGTGGCTTGGCCCGCCACGGTATGGAGCGGCAGCTCTCTGGCAAATCCTGCGAGCCAAACGACGGCGGGCAACGCTCAGTCTTGATGGCCAAGCCATCGACGACGAGTTCCTGTTCGTCATGGCTTGCAACCCGAAGTTCACGGGATCGGGAATGAAGCTGGCAACTCACGCGGAAATCGGAGACGGCAAGCTCGACATCGTGTTGGTTCGCCGCGCCACACGCTGGCAGATGTTGAAGCTGTTCAGCAAGGTCTTCGATGGTTCACACCTGGATTTGGAATTCGTTGAGTACCACCAGGTGCGCTCATTCGCGATTGCTTCCCAAAGCCACGATCCCCTGGACCTCGATGGCGAGATGAAGGGCCACACCCCGATGTCTGCGGAGGTGTTGCCGTCTGCTCTGCGGATTTTTGCAAAGGCAACTTGTTGACGAGGACTAAATCATGACAGACCCATTGGTAAATGATGCTTCTCGGAACGCACGGCTGGATGACATCCTGGCCACGTATCTCGAAATCGAGCGATCCCGCCAGGAGATCGACCGTCGACGATTGCTCGCGGAAAACGCCGACCTCGCGGACGAACTGCGAGCGTTCTTTGCCGACCAGGACCGGATGAAAGCGGTGGCCGATCCGCGACGAGAATCGGATGCGCGGAATGTTCAACCGCACTGGTGCCGACGTCATCCGGCGATCGCTACGCTCACGGCGGGTATTGCAGCATCGCTCGTGATTGGCACGCTGGTCTCGTGGTCCTTTGCCATGCAGGCCGACAAGCAAGCCCGTGAAGCCCGCCGCAACGAAGCATTGGCAGTGACTGAAAAGCAACGGGCGGATGACCAGGCTCGTATCGCGATGGAAGGCGCCGCCAGAGACAAACTGGAAGCGGATAAATCTCTCGCTCACTCGGCGATGTCTCTCGATGCAAAGCATCGCGCGGACTTAAAGGCCGCCGAGGTCCGCCGCAATCTCTACGCCGCCCAGATGAACCTCGCGCAAGCAGCCTGGGAGGATGGTCGTGTGAGCCGAGTCTTGGATCTGTTGAAGCAACACGAGCCGCAACCGGGCAAAAAAGAAGACCTGCGTGGCTTCGAGTGGCATTACTTGAATCGCCTGGCCCATTCCCCTCCGATGAGTCTTGAAGGTCATCAATCCTTGGCCTCCGTCGTCGTGAGTGTGGCGTTTAGCCCGGACGGAAAACGGCTGGCCTCCGCAGGCTGGGATGGAACGGTGAAGGTGTGGGACTCCGCGACCGGTCAGATCACGCTCACATTGAAAGGGCACGTCGTCACGAGTTGGGGCGAGTTCTGGGTCAATAGCGTGGCGTTCAGCCCGGACGGAAAACGGCTGGTCTCAACAGGCGGGGATCAAACAGTGAGGGTGTGGGACGCCACGACCGGTCAGGAGATGCTCACGCTCAAAGGGAACACCGGCATGATCGCGAACGCGACATTTAGTCCGGACGGGAAACGAGTGGCATCGGTCTGTGGTCAGACAGTGAGGGTGTGGGACGCCGCGTCTGGACAGGAGACGCTCACATTGGAAGGGCACGCTGTCGCGTTTAGCCCTGATGGGAAACAAGTGACGATCGTCGCCCCCTTTGGGACGATCAAGATTTTGGATGCGACCAGTGGCCAGGAGGTCCGAGACGTGGGGCAACTGCCCCTAGAGAAAGTAAGAACTTTAGTTGCGACCAGTGGCCAGGAGATGTTCCCGTTCAAATCGCGCGCCATCGCGTTAAGTCCGGATGGAAAGCGACTGGCGTCGGTCGGTGAGGATCAGATGGTAACGGTTTTGGATGCCACGACCGGACAGGAGATGCTCACATTGAAAGGGCACACCAGCGCGATCACCTGTGTGGCGCTTAGCGAGGACGGGCAACGGCTGGCATCGGCTGGTGCGGATCACACGATCAAAGTGTGGGACGCCACGAACGGCCAAGAGGTGGTCACGTTGAAAGGGCATACCGGCAAGATCTGGAGTATGGCATTTAGCCCGGATGGGAAACGGCTGGCATCGGGTAGCATCGATGGAACGATGAAGGTGTGGGACGCCACGCGCGTTCAGGAGACGCTCACATTGGAAGGGCACACCAACGTGGTCACCCGCGTGGCCATTAGCCCGGACGGGAAACGGCTGGCGTCGGCAGCCTGGGATGCAACGGTGAAGGTGTGGGACACCCTGAGCGGACAGGAGAAGTTCACGTTGAAGTGCAGCGACAGCGCCGTAAGTGCCACGTGGGTGGCGTTTAGTCCGGACGGGCAACGGCTGACGTCCGCCCACATGGATGGGATAGTGAAAGTATGGGACGCTCGTCCGTGGACGCCGGAGTTGCGGGCGGAGCGTGAGGCGTTGAGCCTGATTCACTTCCTGCGCGACCACGACAAGCCGCAGGCCGAATGGCTCGACGCGATCTCGGCGGACCAGACGATCAGCGAACCAGTCCGCCAACGCGCCCTGCAATTCGCTCGCGAGATTCGATTCGGCACCCGAAGCGATTGGAAACCCGCTTTCGAGCGCCCACTATTTCCACTCG
>JANMIF010000541.1:0-9153 GCA_031375695.1 Planctomyces sp. | reverse complement strand
CCACGCGATTCCGGTCGAACTGGAGACGATCGTCTTGAAGGCGATCATGAAGAATCCGGATGGCCGGTACGCATCGGCGCGCGAGTTGGCCGATGACCTGCAACGGTTCTTGCAAGACCAGCCGATCCGTGCTCGACGGCCCAGTTTGTGGGATCGCGCGAACAAACTGGCTCGGCGACATCGCACGGCCGTTCGAGTCGCGACGTTCTTGTTGATGGTGTTGATGATCGGCTCGTGGATCAGTCTGTGGGCGATCGCTCGGCAGAAGTCGGCGACGGATGTCGCACTGCTCGACGCGCGGGACAAGCAGCGGCAAGCCGACGTCCTGCGCGATCAAGCGAAAGACGAGCGTCGTGTCGCGCAGGCCGAACGTGATCGCGCGGAGAAATCGCTCGTGCGTGCCGAAGCGGCGGAGAGTCAACAGGCTCAGGAATTGTGGAAGTCGTACTTGTTGCAAGCTCGAGGCGGGCGGCATCTGCGACAGGTGGAACAGCGAGAACACATTCGGCAAACGATTTCGGCGGCCGAGACGCTCGGCAAGACGCTGAAGTTGACCGACGACGAACGGCTCGCGTTGCGCAACGAGGCGATCGCGGGGCAGCAACTCATCGACATGACGTTCGTTCGCCAGTTGCCGACGACTCCAATCACCTGCGGGATTGATCGTCGTCTGGAGTTGTACTGCGTGGTCTCGCCGAGCGGATCGCTCGAAGTGCGACGCGTCGCGGATGATTCCGAAGTCTGCCGGCTGGAGGGGCTGTCGGTCACGTTGCCAGTCATCGCGGAGTTCAGCCCTGACCGCCGCCTGCTCGTATTGCAACAGCCGGGCGTCGAAGAGATTCAGGTCTGGCATCTCGGCAGCAAGTCGGAGTTGTGGCGTGCTCGTTTCGCATCACGCAGCGCTTGGTTAATGAAACTCAGTCCGGATGGTCGACTGTTGGCGCTCTTGTCGCCGGAAGCGACGACCGACATTCACGACCTCGCCACAGGGCAGTTGCTGCATCGCCTCAAGACTGGTTGGAGCAACGGTGAGTTTGCGGAGTTCAGCCCGGACTCGCGCCGCTTGGCGATCATCGGTGGCACTGTGGCTGGCCCCGGTGTGCAGATTTGGGACGTCGCATCCGAGAGCCTGCAAGCCACGCTGTCGAAGAAGCATTTGCCCGTCACACTGGCGTGGCATCCCAGCGGCAAGTCGCTGGCCACCGGTGGTTCTGACGGACGCATCTCGTTGTGGAACATCGAGACTGAACTCGAAGAAACCTCTCTGAGCGGCCATCAAGGGGCCGTTGTTCATGTGTCGTTTCATCCGCACGAGGAACTGCTGGCCTCCAGTTCGTGGGATGGTTCAACGCGACTGTGGAGCTTGGCGACCGGTCAAGAACTGCTGCGTCATCCTAACTCTGAAACGCACCGGTTTAGCGACGACGGCAAGCAGATCGCTCTGTCGATGAAATTCAAAGCGAGCATTTGGAATCTCAATCTGGCGAGAGAAAGTCGCGTCTTCGCCACGCGGTTGCCCGTCGAAGGAAGCCTGTCGGCGCTGAATTTTAGCGGTCACGGATCGTGGTTGGTCAGCGGCTCGAATGATGGCGTGCGATTGTGGGATGTTCTTTCGGGCAAGGTCATCGGTCACATTCCCGCTCCCGAAGTGACTGGGTTGTGGCATCCGACCGAACCGTACTTACTGACACTGGGCCGAACGGGGCTGTATCGACGCCGCTACGAATGGGAGGCCGCCTCGAACTCACTGCGATTCGATCCGCCCGAGTTGCTCAGCAGCTCGGCACCGAACGGGCATGACCGGATCAAGACCAGCGCGAACGGCCGTTGGGTGTCGGCCGTGATCGGGGCGAATCGGGCGCTCGTCTTGGATTGGCGCGAACCGTGGCGACGCATGTTGCTCGACGAACATCCGGGCCTGCACGACACCGCGATCAGTTCGGAGTGGGCCGTGACCTCGACGTGGCACGGACAAGGGCTGCAGCTTTCGTCGCTCAACGAGGGCCGACTGATTCAGAACCTGTGGCCGGAACCGGAAGTCAGCCCCCTCCACGGTGAGTTCAGCGCCGATGGTCGCTGGCTGGCGGGCAGCTCGGGCCTGTTCGTTCACATTTGGGACATGACCACGCGGCAGATTGTGCTCACGATTCCTCGCGAGAGTTCCGAGGGCTTGGCCGGTTCGATCGTGTTCAGTCACGACGGCTCGGTCGTGGCGATTCAGTTGTCGCGGTCGCAACTGCAACTGCGGCAAGTGGGAACTTGGACTCCGCTGGCGACACTGGAAACTCCGGAGTCCACTCATTTGGGAGAAGTCTCTTTCTCGCGCGACGACCAAATGCTGGCGGCGGTTTCCGGTCGCATGTTCATCCGAGTTTGGGATCTCCGCCTGATCCGCGAGCAGCTCCGCACCTTGAATCTCGACTGGCCGGGTGGCTCGTTGAGTCCCGTCGCGAACGCATCGCGATCAAGCACCGAACCACCGCCGCGCGTCGAACTCGCCGAACGCCCGCCGCCGACTCCTCTGCCGCCAGTGCGTTCTTCATTCGGATTCGCTCGTGATGAGCAGCGAACGACAAACACGAAGACGCAACCCGCATCCGATCCGCGCGAAGCTTTGAACGAATTCACGCGCGTCATCGAACGCTGTGACAACGCCGGCTTGAGCGATCTCCGATTCGGCTCGCTCAACGTCGTCGGCATTGATCTAAACGCACTGCAACTCGCGATCGCGCGCGCGCAGTGCGAGCCAGAACTGATCGAAACGCTGATCGGTCGCAGTCGTTTGCTGACGCAAAACCGAGAACTCACACGAGCATCCGCCGACTTGGAACGGCTGATCGCACTGGACCAAGCCACGCCGGTGGTCTGCAACGAACTGGCCTGGTTGACGTGCATCGGGCCGGAGTCGATCCGTCGCCCGGAACGAGCGGTCGAACTTGCCCGCATCGCCACCTCACGCGTGCCGGCAGAAGCGACCTATTGGAACACGCTCGGCGTCGCGCACTACCGAGCTGGTCAGTACGAACAGGCGGTCGTCGCGCTGCACAACTCGCTGCTGCTCAGCCAAGTCGATTCGCGCTGGGAGTTGTCGGCCTTCGATTGGTATCCGCTGGCGATGTGCTTCCACCACTTGAACGAACCCGCCAAAGCCCGCACCTGTCTCGACCGCGCCGAACACTGGCTGAGCACCCATCCCGACCTCCCCGCCGGCTGGCCAGAAGACATGAAGGTTCTGCAAACCGAAGCGGCCGAGTTGCTGAAGTAATCGCGTCGTTTATACCGCTCACGGGTAACGCAGTGCCGCTAAGTAACCCGCAGCGTCAGCGAGGGCGACCGGGGACGACCCCCTCGCTGACGCTGCGGGTGACTTTCCGGCCGTGAATCATGCAGGCGAGCGCTTCACGATCCGATAAATCCCGCCTTCCGTACGCTGTGGAGCGCCCGCCCTCGCTGACGCTGCGGGCTACTTATCGGTCGCCAGCCGTGAGTTGACCGAACGACGCCCGACTCGATGTCTGCGAAAATCTTGGGAGTCAGCAAATTGCGCGTGCGTCCGGGGAGTGCGTGTCGTCCTTCAGGAAGTCGGGTTCTGTTGACGGACCCCAAAACCTCGAACACGGCACAAGGCGACGCATCATGCTGGAACTCTTCAAAACACGCAGTTGGTTTGGTCGGACGAGTTGGCGTCATCTGCTGACGCGGAAATTGCGAACGCCTACCGTTCGTCGTGAGCGTCGGCGGTCGAGCACGCGGCCGGCAGCCGAAACGCTGGAAGAACGCGCGCTGTTATCGACGATCAATTGGAGCAACCGAGGCAGCGACGGGTTCGCGGTGTTCGGAACCTTTGCCGAAGCGGCTCGCAACGTTGTGGACGCGGCGATCGACAGTTGGGAACGGACCATCGTGTCGTTCAATCCGGGAGGCACGGAGTACACTTTTGACGTCAGTATCAACGCTGAATCGCGTACGCGCAACTTCAGTGCAGCGGCGGGTTCCGGAAGCAATTCGTCGGGCACTCCCCATTCCGGGAGCATCAGCTTGGATGATGGATCGGATGGAGCGGCATTTCAGGACCGTGGTTATTTTATCGATCCGACGCCTCAAGAGTCTTCCGAATTCACGAGCGACATCATCAATGCGTTTGCAGGGAAGGCGGACGGAAGCGCGGCAAATAAACCCGACATGTACTCGTTGGTGTTGCACGAACTCGGACACTTGATGGGCTTCGCCCAAGACGCAGGGATTTTCGGATTAGATACCCTGTTGCATCACAGTCCCTATCTGACCAGCACGACTGTCGTGGACGTGGATAGCAGCAACAGTGAGACCTGTTTTCTGTGGCAGTTCCGCTCGCCGAGCGTGTCGGCATTGTTCACCACAAGCAACGGCGGATTGAACGAATCGCCGCCGGTGCATCTGGCGGCGGATGCTCGGTTCGATATGTCGAACAACGTCGTTGCCGTGAATTCGTCGGGCGGGATCAATGGCTCAGTGGATCTGATGAATCCGTTCTACGGCAGCGGAGTTCGCGAGCAGATTTCCAATGTTGACGCTCTCATCTTGCAAGATGTCTATGGCTATGAAATCTCACTGCCGGAGCAGCATGAAACGTTTTATGCCGTGCGTTCCAACTCCGGACGAGTGGTAGTTCGGGGGGGCGGAGCCGGCAGCTCGGATGACATCGTCATTCGCCGCGACGGTTCAGACGTCATCTTCAGTGTCGACCTGGGGACCGATATTCCCGGCACTGGTCCCACCGATGCGTTCGAGACTCGCATTCCGATGAGCCAGATCACGAGCATTTTCGTGAAGACTGACGGTGGAAATGATCGTGTCACGCTCGATTTGTCCGGGGGCGAGGTTGTGCCCGTGGACAGAACCATCGGAGGCATCGGAAGCCTAATCACCGAAGGCCTATTCACGGTCCTCGGGATAGCGACACCCAGCAACAGCGATTCGCTGACGATCATCGGGACTCCGGGGCAAGAGGCACGCTACAACCCCAGCTCGGCGGGCAACGGAACCGTGACTTTGTCTCGCACGGTAAACTTCATCGGCATCGAGCGGTTGCATTTGGACAACCTGCGCAGTCTGCGATTCGTCACTCCGAATAGCGCCGACGACGTGACGCTGGATCAAAATCTCATTTCGGCCACGAGCGACGGAGCCCCGGTGCTCGCGGTGGAGTTCTCTCGAGTCGCGTCGGTCACGCTCGATACCGGCAGCAACGACACCACGAACCCCAACGATACGGTGACGATCGCCGCATCGGCTTTCAATTCGACGGGACTGCAGTACTTCACGGTGGCCACTGGAGCGGGAGACGACATTCTGCGACTGCCGGCGACGTCGTTCGTTATGGCCGCGGGTGGCGGGTTCAATTCACGGTTTGATGGCGGTTCGGGGACAGACGTCGTTGTGGCGAGCGGCAATGTGAACTTCATGCTGAGCGATTACGCGCTGACCAGTTCGGCGGGCGGGAGCGTGTTGCTGGAGAGCACGGTTGAGGCGGCTCAATTGATGGGCGGCGCGGGTGACAATCGGTTCGATGTGTCGAACTTCACGGGCAGCGTCACTTTGGACGGTACTGCCGGATCAGACACCGTCAGCGAAGGTGGGAACCTCGCGCGGTTCACGCTCGGTGACACGCGGCTGATCGGAGCGGGAAATCGCTTGCTCAGCAGTATTGAGCAAGCGAGCTTGTTCGGCGGAGCGGATGCCAATGAATTTGTGTTGGACGGCTACAGCGGCGTGGCGACGATTGATGGTGCGGATGGATTCGACACGCTCGTGCAAACGGCGGATGCGAACTTCACGCTGGATGACTCGAACTTGTTGAGCACGGCGTTCGTGTCGCTCGGCAACATCGAGCGTGCGCGACTGACTGGCGGCGTCTCGGACAACCTGTTGAATGCGTTGGGGTTCACGGGGACGGTGACGCTCAACGGGGCGGGCGGGAATGACACGGTCCTCGGCGGACATGGGAACGATAGTCTGCTCGGCGGTGACGGGGCTGACTTGCTGCGCGGTGGCGACGGGAACGACATCCTGCGCGGGAACGCCGGGAGCGACACGTTGTCGGGTGGCGACGGGACGGATTTGCTCGACGGTGGTGCGGACGTGGCCGAAGTCGATCAGGTCGAAGAACTGGGCAATGCGAACTACGAACTGACCGACTCCGAACTGCGGACGATCACGTTCTTCGGCACGGTGACCGACGGATTGATCGGCATCGAAGCGGCAAACCTCACGGGCGGAGATGGGGACAATCTGTTGGACGCGCGGTTCTTCTCCGGCGTCGTGACGCTCAGTGGCGGTGACGGAAACGATGTGCTGCTCGGCACGCAGTTGCTTGATGAACTCAACGGTGACGGCGGCAACGATTCGATCAGCGGCCTGTTCGGCGACGATGCGATTCGCGGCGGAGCGGGCATTGATCGAATCGTCGAACAGGGAGACGGGAACTTCACGCTGACCGATTTCTCGCTGGATGGTGCGGGCGGCGATGGACTCACCTCGATCGAAGAAGCCGTGCTGACGGGCGGACCGAGCGCGAATCGAATCGATGCTTCAGCCTTCAGCGGTGTGGTGTTGTTGCTGGGCGATGACGGGGACGACACGTTGCTCGGCGGTAGTGGTGATGATTTCCTCGACGGTGGCAAAGGGAACGATTCGCTGGCAGGGAATGGCGGGAATGATTTCCTCGACGGCGGCAGCGATGACTCGACGTTGCGCGGCGGAGCGGGAGACGATCGGTTTGCGTTGCGGCCGGGTAAATCGGTGCTGTCGGATGACAGCGGAATCGACACGCTCGATCTGACGCGGCTGTTCGCGGGAGCGGTCGTTGATCTGCGACTCAGCAGCGACGAGCCGCAAACGCTGTCGCTGGGCACGACGTTGCGAGTCACGGGTGTTCTCGAAGGAGTGTTGGGCACAGCGTTCAACGATGTGATCGTCGGCAACTCGGCGGCGAACATCATTCTCGGCGGCGACGGCGACGACTTCATCGACGGCGATAAAGGAGCAGACATCCTTGGCGGTGACGGCGGCAACGATACGGTTCTCGGCTCACTGGGCGACGACTTGATTTCGGGAGGACTCGGCAACGACGTGCTCGACGGCGGCGGCGGAATGAATGAATTGCTGGAGATCGGCAACCACACCTACATTCTGTCCGACACGCAGTTGCGTAGCGTTGGCAGCGACGAGTTGAGCAACCTGCAACGGGCGCATCTGGTCGGCACTGCGGACAACGATTTCATCGACGCAACGAACTTCACCGGCAAGGTCACGCTCAATGGCGGCGAGGGCGACGATGTTCTCCGCGGTGGCCGCAACACCGACTAATTGTTTGGCGACGGCGGCGACGATGAACTGACTGGGTTCGGTGGAGACGACTTGCTCGAAGGCGGGTCCGGTGTTGATGTCGCGGTGGGAGCCGGCGATGTCGATTTCACGCTGACCGATTCGCAGTTGGTCGGCGTGGGGACCAGTTCCCTCAGCAGTATTGAAGGCGTGCATCTGGTTGGCGGCGGGTCAAACAACGTGCTTGACGCGAGCGGCTTCAGTGGCTTCACGACACTGGAAGGCGGCGGAGGTAACGATGCGCTGCTGGGGGGCCACAGTAGAAGTGCGTTGCTCGGCGGTGAAGGCGATGACTCGATCGTGGGTACCTTTGGCGACGATTTCATTAATGGCTCCAGTGGCAACGATCTGCTCATCGCGACCGGCGATGTGGATTTCGTTCTGACGGACACGCGACTGACAGGACTGGGTACCGACGCCTTGTTCTCAATCGAGCGTGCTCAACTGTCGGGAGGCAGCGGTGCGAATCGGTTGGACGCGAGTCTCTTCAGCGGATCGGCGACGCTGTTTGGTCTGGGTGGTGAAGACACGCTCGAAGGGGGATCGGGCAACGACAGTCTCGTGGGCGGTGCGGACAATGACGTGATTCGTGGTCGCGATGGTGCAGATACGCTCGAAGGAAATGCTGGCGATGATCTGCTGGACGGCGGCCTGGGCAACGATTGGCTGTTGGGTGGTGATGGCGATGACACGCTCGTCGGCGACCACGGCGACGATTTCGTGGACGGCGGCGCGGGATCGGATCGGTACATCGAGGTGCTCGGCAGCACGGACACGCTCGTTGGCGACGGCAGCGATGTGCTCGACTTCAGCGGCACGGGGCACGCGCTTCATTTGAACCTGTCATTGGATGCGGGCCAGCATCAAGTGGCGGACACGGCGGGCAACGGCGTCGTTCTGGTCGGTGCGTTTCACACGCTGATCGGCAGTTCGTTCAACGACACGCTGATTGGCGGCGACGGTGACGACCTGTTGTCTGGCGGTGCTGGCGACGATCAACTTGATGGCGGCAAAGGCACCAACATGCTGGAAGGCGGACTCGGTGCGGACCAGTATCTCTTTGCTATTGGCGGCGTGGGCGGTGTGGTCAAGCTCGATCAAATTGTCGAAACGGTCGAAAAAGGCAAAACGAACTCGGTGTTCGTACACGGCACCGCATTGAACGATGTGATCGTGCTGACGGGGAACTCGGCCACGGTCAACGGCCAGCGGCTCGAATACGCCAGCTCTGATGCTTTCCAAGTCGATTATTTCATCGATGCGGGCGACGGCGATGACGAGATCCTCGTGGATGGCAGTCACACCACGATTGTCGGCGGAGCTGGCGACGATCACTTCGTGATTCGAGCGACCGCTGGGCCAACGCTGTTTCTGGATGGCATGTCTGGCTCGGATCAGTACGACGTCGAGTTCGGCGCACTCACTGGCGAGGTCGTGATTCACGATAGCGGCGTAAGCGGCTTTCCCCTCGCAGACGGCAGTGATGTGCTGCGAGTCATCGGAACTGTTAACAACGATTTCATCAATGTGACCGATTCGGCGTTTACCTTTGAAGGGCTATCGGTGTTGGAATCAGAAATCGTGTCTCACGACGGTCTCGAACAAATCTATCTCGATACGGGATTCGGATCGGACTCGATCCGCCTGTTGGGTTCGCCGTCGTCGTTGAGCATCGGCTTTTTTATTCACGCGGGGGACGGCAACGATGTCGTGACCCTCGAGCGTGATGTGTCGAAGGGTGCCACCGGTTCGCTGGCGGCGTTGACCGCGAACATCTTCCTCGACGAG
>JANMIF010000531.1:0-25123 GCA_031375695.1 Planctomyces sp. | reverse complement strand
CTGCCGCAGCATCCGTGGAACAACGGCGAGATGACCATTCGCGACGAAGCGTTGCTCCGCTGGCCTCGGCAGCCGGAGAAGATTCGCGAGATGATCGCCGAGTACTACCGCTACGTCTCGTACCTCGATGCGGAGATCGGCCGAGTGCTTGATGCGCTCGAAGCGTCGCCACACGCGAAGAACACGATCGTCGTCTTCGCGGCCGATTCCGGAGTCGCACGCGGCAGTCACGGCTTGATCGGCAAGCAGAACTGCTACGAGCATTCGCTGCGAGTCCCACTGATCATGAGCGGCCCCGGCATCCCGCAAGGGCAACGCACCAGCGCGATGTGCTACCTGTTCGACGTCCTGCCGACACTCGGCAAGTTGTGCGACGTCCCCGGCCCAACCACCAGCGAAGGGATCGAGTTCTCCGCCACCGTGAAAGACCCAACTCGTGCCGCCCGCACGCAATTGGTGTTCGGCTACAAGTCGGTGCAACGAGCGATTCGTGACGATCGCTGGAAGCTGATCCGCTACCCGCACATCGACAAGACGCAACTCTTCGACCTTCAGGCCGACCCGCACGAAATCGCCAACCTCGCCGACAGACCCGAACACGCCGCGAAGGTCGCCGACCTGATGACTCGTCTCGAACAAGACCTGACCGCATTCGGCGACAAGCATCCGCTGAAGGTCGCCAATCCCGAACCTGCCGAATGGATTCCGCCCGTCGCGAAAGCCAAAGCCGACAAGGCACGGAACGCCAGAAAGAGGCCGGCGTGATCCTCGTCATACACTACTTTCAGTTCCTGCAACCTCCTATTCCTCCCGAAACTCCGCCGAGTCACACGACGCCAAATCATGCAAAGGAATTGCTGAAGTCGTCGTAGTGTTCTTGGGGAGACACCCATCGGACTTGGTTGGAGCCCGGCAAACCATCCGACGAGTCACAGGCTAAAGGCAAGATTCACCCGCTACTCGGCGGGCAGTTCTTGCGGCACGAGTGAGACGGGACGATGCAGGGGAAGCCTCGGCACGATGACGAGACCATCGCCTTCAATTCCGTGAGGAAGTGGCTTCAAACGTCGTGCACTGCCACATGTTTCGGCGAGGCTCGGAATCGAGGTGAGTGGCAACTATCATCCCGGCTCTTTGAGAGATGACGTCTGACTCGCGTGACTCTGGAGAGTCGCGGCGAGTTGGACTCCTGGGAGTTGATGCCTCATCACTATGACCGAATCCAATGTGCCGTCGCAACATTCGTCCGAGCTGACTCCTTACCAAGGTGGGTTGTTCAGCGGCAGCTTTATCGGCGTCTTAATGGCGCAATTCTTGGGAACGTGGAACGACAACGTCTTCCGATACTTCATCATCTTCTTGACAGCAACTCGCGTCGACATGACTCCGGAGTCCGCTAAGGATCTGGCTATTTCGCTCGGCACGGCGGCGTTTACCGTCCCGTATCTGGTCTTCGCGACGGTCGCCGGATGGCTGGCCGACCGGTACAGCAAACGCAACGTCATCGTGTATTTGAAGTCGTTGGAAATTCTGTTCATGGCCCTGGGTCTGATCGGCATTTGGTTTCAGCATGTGAATTTCTTGTTCTTCGTGATCGCCTTGACGGGCTGTCAGTGTGCGTTGTTCGGACCAGCCAAATTCGGTGCGCTGCCGGAAATTCTGCGGCCGGACAAGTTGTCGATCGCCAATGCCTTGATGGGTATGGTGACTGTCGTCGGGACGGCGATGGGTGTCGTGATGGCGGCGTTCTTGTTCGATCGCTCCAAGGTCACCTTGAAGGATCCCCTAGCCGTTGAACAGTTGCACGAATTGGGGCTGTTCCTCATAGGCTTGGCGATTCTCGGATTCTTCTTCACGCTGTTGATCAAGTGGATCCCTGCGGCCGACCCGCAGCGGCGGCTGAAGGCGAACCCAGTGGGGGAAACGATCTTCAATCTGAGGTCGTTGTTTCAACAGCGGGCCTTGTTTCTGACGGCGCTGGGCATGGCGTTTTTTTGGTTCATGGCCAGCTTGGCTCAAAGCACCGTGCTCTCCTTTGGAGCCTCGGTGCTGCATCTGACCGAGAGCGAGGTCGCGCCGTTGCAGGCGATGCTGGTGCTTGGTGTCGCATTCGGCAGTGTCTTGGCCGGACTATGGTCGGCGGGCAAGATCGAATTGGGGATTGTCACAGTCGGCTCGGCGGGTATGGCCCTCAGCGCAACCGCGCTGTTTTTCGTTGGGATCGGACTGGCACCCAAGATCAGCCCGGAAGAACTGAAGGAGTTGAAACGCCCGATTGAGGTTCAAACGACCGCAAATTCAAAACCCGCAGCCGCAAGTCCGATCACGATCACGGACGACTCGACCGTGCAGCCAGAAGCCGTCAAACGGGTATTTCAGAAGAATCCCGAACTCAAGCGGCGGACACGGCGAGCCGTGATTTGGACCTGTGTCTTTTTGTTGTCGCTGGGGCTGTTTGCGGGATTGTTCAACGTGCCGCTCGAAGCGTATCTGCAACATCGCAGCGATCCGCGACAAGTCGGCGTGAATATCGCGGCCAGTAATTTCCTGGTCTTCGCGTGCATCTTGCTGTCGTCGGGAGTGTATTGGTTGCTGCGAAAGTTCGGATTGACTCCAAGCCAAGTGTTTCTGGTGGCAGGTGTGATCGCCTTTCCCGTTGTGGTGATCATTTTCCGATTGATCCCGAAGGAGACGATTCGCTGTCTGGTGTGGCTGGTGTTTCGGGTGTTCTACAAGGTGCGTGTATTTGGTGGCGAACACTTGCCGGTCAGTGGCGGCGGGTTACTCGTCGCGAATCATGTGTCGTGGCTGGATGGATTCTTGCTGATCCTGAATTCCGAGCGGCCGATTCGGATGATTGCTTGGGCAGATTATGTGACCGGGCCGTTCATCGGTTGGCTGTCGAAGTTGTTCGGCACGATTCCGATCAAGTCGTCGGACGGGCCGAAGGCGATCATCGCGGCGTTGAACACCGCCAAACAAGCGGTTCAAAACGGCGAGTTGGTCTGCATCTTCGCCGAAGGACAGCTCACGAGAACCGGGCAGTTGCAGCAGTTTCAACGCGGCCTGCTGCGAATCGTGGACGGGACTGACGTGCCGGTCATCCCGACGTATCTCGACGAACTGTGGGGAAGCATCTTCAGTCATCGTGACGGCAAAGTCTTTTGGAAGCGGCCGCGCAAATGGCCATATCCCGTGACGATCGTGTTCGGCTCGCATTTGAAAAGCCCAGGGAACGTGAACGACGTGCGGATGGCGGTCGAGAAGTTGGGGATCGAAGCGTCGATTCGGCGAATGGACGATGAGCCGATCCCCGCAAGGACGTTCCTGCGGAAGTGCCGTTTGTCGCGCCGAATCAAGAAAATTGCCGACTCCACCGGCCAAGAATTGACGGGCGGACGGCTGCTGATCGGTACGCTCGTGGTCAAAAACGTGCTGGAACACAACTGGCTGACACCGGATGAAAAACAGGTCGGCATTCTGTTGCCGCCAAGCGTCGGCGGCGTGTTGGCGAATACGGCATTGGCAATCTCCGGCCGAGTTGCCGTGAATCTGAATTACACGCTGTCGGATAAAGACATCCGCCACTGCGTCGAGCAAGCTGGGTTGCGGCATGTCATCACCAGCCGCAAGTTTCTGGAGAAAAAGCCGATCGACCTAAACTGCGAAACGATCTTTCTCGAAGACGTGAAGGACCGCAGCACCACGCGCGACAAACTTTCAGCCGCGTTCGCCGCGCATGTGATTCCGATTTGGGTGTTGGAACGCTGGCTGGGCCTGACGCGGATCAAGCCAACCGAGCTGATGACGATTATTTTCACTTCCGGCTCAACCGGTGAACCGAAAGGGGTGATGCTGTCGCATCACAACATCGGGTCAAACATCAGCTCGGCCGATCAGTTGTTTCAGATCAAACGAACCGACTGCATCATGGGGGTACTGCCGTTCTTTCACAGCTTTGGCTACACGCTGATGATGTGGCTGCCGCTGAATGTCGAATGCTCGGCGGTGTACCACTTCAATCCGCTAGACGCCCGCACCGTGGGCGAACTGTCGCAAAAACATCGTGTGACAATCATCGCCGCCACCCCAACGTTTCTGAAAACGTATTTGAAGCGAATCGACAAAGAGCAATTCGCCACGTTGGACTTGGCAATTGTCGGGGCGGAAAAACTGCCGCTGGCTCTGGCCGAAGAGTTTTTGGCGAAGTTCGGAGTGACTCCGACCGAAGGCTTCGGCTGCACGGAACTGTCGCCGCTGGCCGCAGCAAATGTCCCCGATCATCGCTCGCAAGTCGTGCAGATCGGCACGAAGCTCGGCACCGTTGGCCGAGCGGTTCCGAACGTCTGCGCGAAGATTGTCGATCCCGACACTTTCGTGGAACTCGGCACGAACAAGCCGGGCCTGCTATTCATCGGCGGCCCAAATGTGATGCAGGGATATCTGAATCAACCGGAAAAGACCGCCACCGCGATTCGCGACAAAATTTGGTACAACACTGGCGACATCGCCGAAATCGACGACGAAGGCTTCATCAAAATCACTGGCCGGCTCAGCCGCTTCTCCAAGATCGGCGGCGAAATGGTCCCGCACATCCGCATCGAAGAAGAATTGGCGCGGATCGTCGAAACGCCAGGCTCGGAAGACGCCGAGATCCGTATTGCAGTCACCTCGGTCCCCGACAGCAAAAAGGGCGAACGACTGATCGTGCTCCACAAACCGCTGACGAAGTCTGTGAATGAGGTGCTCAATGAACTCGGCACACGCGACTTTCCCAACTTGTGGACCCCGTCCGCCGACAGTTTTTTGGAAGTCGAAACGATTCCGCTCCTCGGCACCGGCAAGCTCGACCTAAAAGGGATCAAAGACCTCGCCGTACAAGCCTTTGGAAAAACGGGAACGCCCTGATGCTCGACAACTCGTTCGCCTCGAAACTGAGTCGCCGCGACGCCGTGCAATCTTTTGGTGCGGTCGCGGCCGGGGTGGCGTTCGTCAATCACGCGGTCGCCGACGAGAATACGCCCGGAACGCAAGTCGGTGACCGCACTTCGACGATCCGCATCACCGCAATGAAGACCTACTGGGTCGGGCCGATCGTGTATGTGAAGATTGAAACCAATCACGGCATCAACGGCTGGGGCGATCTCAAGGGAGTCGATCCGCGTGTCTCGAAACCACTGGCCGAGTCGCTGTTTGAACTGCTCGACGGCGAGAACCCAACGCGGGTTGAATTTCTCTGGCAGAAGATTTTCCGATCTCATCGCAACATGCGCGGTGGAGCGTTGATGGTTCACACGCTGGCGGCGATCGACATGGCCTTATGGGACATCACTGGCAAGTTGTGGCAAGTGCCGATCTATCGGCTACTCGGCGGCCCAACTCGCGATCGCATTCGCGTTTATCACACGCCGAAAGCTCAGAAGGTACCGCCGCACGGCATCTACGAGCATTCCGGCAATCCGTCCGACATCGACAACATGGTCAAAGCGATCAAGACCGCTCGTGAGAAAGTCGGTCCCGACGGAGCCGTGATGTTCGACGCGCACTCCGCCGTGCCGCCGGCGACGCTGATTCAACTTGCGGCGGCGATCAAGCCTTATGACGTTCTGTTCATCGAAGAACCGGCCGTCCCTGGCAACATCGAAACCTTCAAACGTCTGAAGCAGCACATCAACATCCCGCTGGCGACCGGCGAACGCGATCGCACGATTTGGGGCATGATCCCGTACTTACAGGAAGGCTGCATCGACATCCTACAACCCGACTGCTGTCATACGGGCGGCATTAGCCAAATGAAAAAGATCGCGACGCTCGCCGAAGCGTACTTCGTCCCGATCGCGCCACATTGTACCGCGACGTTCCTGGGGATCGCCGCCAGCCTGCACGTAGTCTCGTCGATTCCGTTCTTCCTGATCCACGAGTTCTACCCAACCAACGCCGGCTTCAACGTGCCGGGAGTGACTCGCATGGCCTTCGAGTACGACAACGACGGCTACATCAGTTTGCCGCCGGGACCGGGCCTCGGCGTGGAAGTGGACGAAGCCAAACTGATCGTCGAATCGCAGAAGCCGCAGACCTACAAGTGGCCGGGAGCGAAACTCAAAGACGGTTCGATCGCCGACTATTGAGCGAGTGAAATGACTTCCTCTTGCGGCACTTGGCCGAACGAGATATTACCCCGTCCTCTTCCAATTCCCCTCCAGTGCCCTGCCCTCCTGACAAGCCGAAATTCTCGGCGTCCCAAATCCTTCCACCGATCCGCGATCAACATGACTCGCTCCGTTTTTTCGTCACGGATGCTGGCCCATTGGGCGGCGTACTGCCACGGGCTGGCGGTCTGTTTGATCATCAGCGGATTGGCGGGTTGCTCGCTGGGAGTCATGGCCGGCAAGGCGATCTTTGGCGATCCAAAAACTCCGTCCGAATTCCGCACTCGCACCGGTGTCGATCTCACCAAGTCGGACAAGACATTGCTGGTAGTCGTCACCACGCCGCAATCCATCGAGACCGAACGGCCTTCATTGGACATGGACCTGATCGAAGCGATGTCGAAGCGGTTGAAACTGCATGGCGTCAAAGTGGTGAATTCCGATCGAGTCGCTCAGTGGATCGACAGCAACGGCGGGCGTTTCGATCACCCCACTGAACTGGCTCAGAAATTCGACGCCGACTTCATCACCGTGATCAACTTGGAATCTTTTTCCTTTCACGACGCCAACAGCCCGAATTTGTATCACGGCCAGGCCAATGGCGACGTACAGGTATTCGAGGTCCAGAAAGTCGCCGACTCCAAGCAAGCTCAACAAGTTTTCGCAGGGACGTTCCGGAATCAGTATCCGCCCAACGGTCCTGTGCCGGTCGATCAACTGTCGCCGCGCACGTTCCAACAACGATTCATCGACAATTTGGCGGACCGTCTCGGCAGCCGGTTCTACGACTATCGCATCAGCGACGAAATGTAAGCGCGACCAATTCTCAATTCCTAATTCTCAATTCTCTCGTGGCAAACCATACGATGAAGCTTTCCGTGCATCGAAGCTTGTTGAGTCTGTTGCTGCTTGTGCCGCTGTCGCTGGCTGGCTGCCTCAAGGAATTGTTGATCCTCAGTTACTTAGTCGGCGGGCCACCGTCGATTGAACCAGACTTCGACGCGATGACGAAGAAATCGTTCACCGACAAAGAGGTCACGGTCGCCGTCGTCTGTTACGCCCCGCTAGAAGTCAAATACGACTTCTCCGCCATTGATGCCGAGCTGGCCAAGTATGTGACGTATCGGCTCGTTCAGCACAAAATCAAAGTGGTCAACCCCGAACAAGTCCGCGCGTGGCTCGACGAAAACAAGGACAACTGGGATGAGCCGTCGGAAATTGGCAAAGCTTTGGGAGTCAAATACGTCGTCTACATCGACCTGGAAAGCTTCAATCTTTGGGAAGAACACAGCCAAGATTTGTTTCGTGGCCGGGCCGAAGGATTAGTCAGCGTTTACGAAATGGAC
Organism: Planctomyces sp.; assembly: GCA_031375695.1. Lineage (GTDB taxonomy): Bacteria > Planctomycetota > Planctomycetia > Planctomycetales > Planctomycetaceae > SXKJ01. The sequence continues at coordinate 17,628 of JANMIF010000531.1, read as the reverse complement.
GGCGACGGCGAGGGCGAAAAGATCTATTCGAAAGAGGTCACTTCGAAATTTCCCACTGTGGCTCCGAGAGCCGCGACGGAAGTGTCTTATCCAACCTTCAAACAGCAATACTTGACCCGGCTCAGCGAAGAGATCGGCCGCTTCTTTTACGAACACTACAACGGCGACGATATCCAGGATGCGACCTAGCCATGAAAGATGCTTCCTGCTTGTCATCTCCGCACAAGAAAATGACACGCTGAAAGTTTATCCCTTGGGTCTACGGCTATTGAGCGCTCGACACGTCTGGCCGCAACCGCTTCGCGTCGCGCAAATACACATGCGTCATCGCGGCCTGAGTCTTCTCCGTATTAACGTGCAGCAATACGCGGATACAGCGCGGCAGGCTGTCCGGAACCGGAATTTCCGACGCACAGAGCAACGGCACGGAACTCATACCGAGTCCGCGTGCCGCTTCGGCCGGAAACGCCGAGGTCAGGTCACGTGTGGTCGTGAAGATCGCCGAGACAATTTCGTCGAATTGGCCTTCCAATTCGTTGGCTCTCAGCAATTCCACCATCAGTTCGCGTGTCGCGGCCAGCACCTCCGACTTGTCATCGGCGGTCACGCTGGTCGCACCACGAATGCCTCGCACGGCCATAAACATTGTCCAATCGGGTTCATGTGACGGAAACGGACGGTATCATGGCCGAACTAACCGCTGGAAACAACAATTCGGATCAGTCGGCGGCGTTGATGCTGTTTCCTACGTTCGTTAAATTCCCCACCCCGAACTATCAACCAACAAACGATTCAATTGATTTTCAAACCACTGGAGTGCTGAGTCATGGGAGTGAAGAAAACGGGCCGCGGCCGTCGCAAAATCGGCAGCACCAAGCGACGCATGCGGGCGAAAATCCGGCACCGCAAGGACCGATAGCCCATGCGGCAGTGTGCTTGGATCGAACGGCAGCGCGTTCAGATTCGATGGCGAGGCTTATTCCAGCCTCGCTTTTTTCGTGTTCTCGACCCAACGCTCACCGGTCTTAGACCATCAGCCACCGGGCGCTAGCCCCGGTTTGAACCGGACGGACGCTAGCGCATTCCGTCTAACGATTGCCGCGTGAAGATCAATAAACATCTGCCCGGAAGCGATATCCCACGCCGCGGACGGTTTCTACGAATCGACCTTTGTCGCCGAGCTTTTGCCGCAAGGCGCGGACATGAACGTCGATCGTTCGCTCCAGGGCATTGGCGTCTTCACCACGCGTGTTGTCGAGTAATTCGTTTCGAGAATAGGGACGCCCCGCCCGGCGCATCAGGGTCCACAGCATTTTGAATTCTGTCGGCGTGAGCAGCAGTTCCGTACCATCCACCTTGACCGAGTGATGTGTCCGATCTACCTCGATCCCCGCGACGGTGATGACTTCGCTTGAGCTTTGCTCGCCGATTGGCCGCCGTAGCAATGCCTTGATCCGGCTGATCAGCGGCTTGATCTTGAATGGCTTGGTGACATAGTCGTCGGCCCCCATGTTGAACCCGACGATCTCGTCCACTTCTTCGCTCTTAGCGGTCAGCATCAAGATGCGAATGTTCTGCGTTTTCAAATCGCTGCGAAGTTGACGACAGACTTGCAACCCGTCCAAACCCGGTAACATAAGGTCAAGTACGATCAAATCCGGCAGTGCCGATTGAGCTCGCCGGAGGCCGTCACCACCATCTCCAGCCGTAAGCACCTCAAAGCCTTCATTGGCCAAGTTGTAGCTGATCACGTCTCGCAACGATGGCTCGTCTTCGATGATCAGAATCTTCTGTTTCGACATCCTGGGGAAGCTCCTCTGGCTCGCCTGCGTGACATTTTTCGGTGAGACGTGTCGAACGTCGATGAAGTTTTAATGAAGCTCTCGCCCACTCACCGAAAATGAGCGCGATGGCGAATGATTTCGCCTTCGACCAAATACACGACGTCTTCGGCGATATTCGTGGCGTGGTCGGCAACTCGTTCAATGTGGCGCGTGGCCGAAAACAAATTGATGGCTGGTTCGATGAGTTCGGGATTGTTTTTCATTGTGTCCAGCAATTCGAAAAGTATCTCGCGATTGAGTTCATCGACGACGTTGTCCGATTCACAGATTTGACGTGCGAGCTGGCTGTCCAGCCCGACGTAAGCGTCAATCGCTTTGTGGAGCATGTCGACGGCGCGATGCGCCATTTCTTGTAACTTTTCCGGGACTTCAATGTCCGGTTGACCGACCAATCCGCAGGCACGCTCGGCGATATGAACACTGATGTCGGCCACACGCTCCAACTCGGCGCTGATCTTGAATACGGTCGTGATCCGCCGCAGGTCGGTCGCGACCGGCTGATGTAGCGCCAGAATTTTGAGGCACTCTTCTTCAATGCTGACATCGAAACGATCCACCTCGTCATCCTGCTTGGCCAATTCACGAGCACGATCGATGTCCGGTTCCGATAGTTCGTCGACCGCCTTGTGAACCAATTCCTCGACCGTTGTGCACATCGCCAGCAGGTTGCGGTGTAGAACGCTCAGGTCGCGAGTGAGATGCGTGCTCATGAGACTTTTCGATGTTTGATTGGCGATTTACGATTGAAGATAGAATTACTCGGTGTGGCACCCAATTAAAAATCAAAAAACGCTCAGCCGAATCTTCCGGTGATGTAGTCTTCGGTCTGTTTCTTTTTCGGGGTCGTGAACAGTCTTTGCGTCCGGTCTTTTTCGATCAAATAGCCTTGAAAGAAAAAGGCAGTCACGTCGCTGATGCGGGCCGCTTGCTGCATATTGTGCGTGACGATGACGATGGTGTAATTCTGCTTCAATTCAAAGATCAGGTCTTCGATGCGTGACGTACTGGCGGGATCAAGTGCCGAAGCGGGTTCGTCCATCAGTAGCACATCGGGGTTAGTGGCGAGCGCTCGCGCAATGCACAACCCCTGCTGATGACCGCCGGACAGAGCCAGGGCCGAGACGTTTAAGCGGTCTTTGACTTCGTCCCACAACGCGGCTCGCTTGAGCGATTGTTCGACGATCTCGGCAAGTCCCTTTTGATTGCGCAAACCGGCGACCTTCGGGCCGTAGGCGACGTTCTCGAAAATCGACTTCGGAAACGGGGTCGATTTTTGGAAAACCATGCCGACTCGTTTGCGCAGCGAGACGACATCGACGTCCGGGGCGTAAATCTCTTGACCTTCCAGATGGACGGTTCCGGTCAGTCGAGTCCCCTCAATGATATCGTTCATGCGGTTGAGAGTTCTCAGAAAGGTACTCTTGCCGCAACCGGACGGGCCGATGAAGGCGGTCACCGAACGTTCAGCGATCGTCATCGAAACATCAAACAGTGCCTGCTTCTCGCCGTAGAAGAAATCGAGATTACGTACATCGAGTTTCGTGACTTCGGTTTCCACCGGGCGAATCCTCTCTGGAGTCTCGCGATTCTGTCGCTTTTGCATCAGGTCGGAGAATGATTGCAAGATGGTCATAATGTCCAGCCTACGGGCGGAAGCGATATTTGGGTTTCTTGTCTTTGTCGCTCAGTTTTTCAAACCGAGCCTTCCGGATGGCCGGTTTGATAAACCGGTCTACTTTCAGTAAAGCTCGTCACCACTGGGTTCGTTTTTGGAATCGGTGTCGAATCAGAATGGCTGCCGTGTTCATCACCAGCAAGATCACGAGCAACACCACGATGCCAGCGGCAGCAATGTGGTGAAAGTCGGCGTTGGGGTGGTTGATCCAGTTGTAGATTTGCAAGGGCAGCGCAGTGAACTTCGAGAACGGGGCTTCGAGCAGACCGTGCGGATCACGCCAGATATCGCCAAAGGTTTCGATGTCGCCGGGGCAATAGCGGACGTAGGTCAAAGCTCCGATCAGCATCAGTGGTGCGGCTTCGCCCATTGCTCGTGACAAGGCTAGGATGATGCCGGTCATGATGCCGGGCATCGCCGCCGGGATGACTTGATGGCGAATGGTTTGCCATTGTGTTGCGCCGAGCGCATACGACGCCGTGCGGATCGAACCCGGAACCGCCCGCAAAGCTTCTTGAGCAGCGACGATCACCGTCGGCAGCACGAGCAGCGCGAGCGTCAACGCTCCAGCGATGACCGATCGATCGAATGGCAGAGGGATGTCAATGGTGGTGATGCCGAGATTGATCACCGCCGTTTTTGCTGACTCGAAAAAGCCAAACATCCGCACGAACGCCGTCAGGCCGAGGATGCCATACACAATCGACGGGACTCCCGCGAGATTCGACAAGTTCACTTGGATGATCTGTTTCCAGCGTCCCTCGTTGGAATACTCCTCGAGGTATAAGGCCGAGCCAACTCCGATTGGCACTGCGAACAACCCGACCAAAACCAACAACCATAAGCTGCCCCACAAGCCAGCGATGATCCCGGCCTCGCGAGGGCGGCGCGAATCGTAGCTGGTTAAGAAGGCGGTGCTCAGTGGCGGCGACTGCGGCTTAACGTCGGCTTTCGCGGTAGCGGACGATGTGGTTACGGTGGGCTTCGGCTTCACTGGCCAAGACAGGGCTTGAATCGTGACGCTCACCAACAGCATAGCCAGCACGACAATCCCGAACCACGTCGAGCAGAAGCAGGTCCACTCAAACACCTTGCCGATGCGATGCCGCATCACCAGCGCCGGTTCGTGTAACTTCATCGATTGAACAGGAGGGGCGATCACCGCATCAACACGATCGGTCGGGACGTTCATTCGTAAACCTCCCGGAATCGTTTCATCACCCGCTGAGCCAAAATGTTCATCGCTAGCGTGATAACGAACAAAGAGAAAGCGACCGCGTACAAACTTTTGTATTCGATCGTCCCGGCGGGCGTGTCACCCAGGCTAGCGTTAACGATGTACGCGGTCATCGTCTGCATACTCACAAGCGGGTTGAACGAAAGTTGCGGTTTGTTGCCTCCGGCGATGCAGACGGCCATCGTCTCGCCGATGGCTCGCGACAATGCCAGCAAGAATGACGCGATGATCCCCGACAACGCCGCGGGCACAACCACTTTCAATGACACGTCAAACTTCGTCGAACCGAGCGCGTAACCCGCTTCGCGCAAGCTGCGCGGAACCGACCTCAACGCATCTTCACTGAGCGAACAAACGGTCGGAATGATCATTACTCCAACCACGATACCGGCGCTCATCGCGTTAAAGAACTCAACTTCGATTCCAAATAAACCTTGAAAGATCGGCCGCAAGATGTGCGGCGTGATGAACGCGATCGCGAAGTAGCCGTAAACGATCGACGGAATTCCGGCCAACACTTCGAGCAGCGGCTTCACGATCCGGCGGAGTTTCGGTTTCGCGTATTCGCTCAAATAAATCGCCGCTGCCAAGCCGATCGGCAGCCCGATCAATCCGCCGATTCCAGCGATCATCAACGTTCCGCACAGAAGCGGCAGAATGCCGAAATGCTTCTCGGAAAACTGCGGACTCCATTTGGTGTCGGTCAGAAAATCGACCGGCGATACGTCTTGAAAGAATGCCGTGTTCGGAGCGATCCCCACCAACGCTTCGGTGATAAACGTGTAAACGATCGCCAGTGTTGTCACCAACGAGAGCGACGCACACGCGATCAAAGCCACCTTAATGCACCATTCCTTAGCTTGAACAAGCGAAAATTGTTTCCGCAAGCTCATTGCTACAGTCTGGCCCTTCAGCGACACGGCAACGTCTGCGAACGACAAGCGCTGCTCCTTATTTTGGAAGAGTCGCCGAACTGGTGAGAGTTCGGATTTCGACGACATTCAATATCGACACCCCGAAGCCTGACGACTTCGGCAACGTCACTACTTTTCGCCCAAAGCCTCGGTCAGACGAGCGGTTGCTTCCTGCCGATCCTTCTCTGGCAACTGAATGTAGTGGACTTCTTTGACAAACTCTTGTCCTTGAGCGAGGTAGTACTTCACGAACTCGCGGACCTGAGGCTTCTGAAGTGATTTCTTGTTGATGTGAATGAACAACGGTCGAGAAAGCGGCTTGTAGGTGCCGTTCAAAATCGTCTCTTCGGTTGGCAGTACCGCCTGGCTGACATCGTCGCCATTCGAAATCGGCACCAACTTCACTTTGTCAGCGTTGTCGGAGTAGTACGCGAAGCCGAAATAACCCAGCGAATTCTTGTCGCCGTTGACTCCCTGGACGAGCACGTTGTCGTCTTCGCTGGGCGAGTAATCCGGCCGGCTTTCCTTCGCCTTCCCGACGATCGCTTCCGTGAAGTAATCAAACGTTCCAGAGTCCGGACCAGGACCATAAAGCTTGATGTCCGTATCAGGCCAAGTCGGGTCAAGCTCGCTCCACTTCTTAACCGTGCTTCCTGGAGCCCACAGCTTCTTGAGTTGAGCGACGGTCATTCCCTTGACCCAATCGTTGGCCGGATTGACCACAACCGACAGCCCGTCGATCGCGATCTTGAGTTCGATGTACTCGATGCCGTTCTTTTTGCAGGCGTCGATTTCTTTTTGTGAGATCGCTCGCGAGGAATCATTAATGTCGGTTTCACCCACAACAAACCGCTTGAATCCGCCTCCGGTCCCCGCGATCCCGACGCTGACTTTCACGTCTTTGTGCGACTTCATGTACTCTTCGGCAACCGCTTGAGTGATCGGGAACACGGTGCTCGACCCGTCGATCACAACCTCGCCCGAGAGTTTCTCGGTCGCCGCCGCAGAGGCCTCCGGCTTCTGGTCTGCATCTCCGTCTTCCGACCTCCCACGACCGGCCGACTTTGCAGCCACACCAGCAGGGGAGACTCCACCTCCGCTTGACGAACTTTCCTGTACAGAGCAGCCGATCACACCACAGACCGCCACCAAGGCCAATCCACACAACACTTTCAAAGTTTTCATAAGGTTTGTCTCACTGACTACTGAGTTTTCAAAACGCACAGTCCCGATTGACTCAGCAGGCTACCGGCCAATGTGAAGATCACAGCGGCCGATTGTTAAGAAAAGATGAAGGTCGCCCTTGGATCACGAATGCCGCAAATTGGGGCATCAGGATCAAACGGAAATCGTGGGGTGAAGCTTCTTCCCACCGGACGAACACGAAGCGTCATTCAACCGGAAGCACCGGACGCAACAGAACTTTAGAGAGCGCCCAATACAGGCCGCCTCCCATCATGATGGTGCTTGGCAGAGTGAAGACCCAGGCGAGGATAATTTTTTCGCCCAGCCCCCAGCGCACGCTGGACATGCCCCGAGTCGCTCCCAAGCCCAAAATGCTGCCGGTGATCGTGTGCGTACTCGATGTCGGAACTCCGAACCACGCCGCAGCCGTGAGCACCAATGACGCGCTGGTTTCCGCAGCGAAGCCTTCCGGCGGGCCGAGTTTCGTCAGGTGATGTCCGAGCGTTTTGATGACGCCCCAGCCGCCGGCCGCGGTACCAATGCCAATCGCCGACGCGCATGCGACTTTCACCCACAACAGCACCTGGAATTTTCCGGAGGGATCGGGCGTTTGAAATCCACCAGCAACCAATGCCAACGTGATGATGCCCATGACCTTTTGAGCGTCGTTCGTTCCATGTGTGATGGCCATCGAACAGGCCGACAGGATTTGCAGCTTGCCGAACGTCCGATTCATGGTGCTCGGGCGCCACTTCACCGTCAACCAAATCAGGGCCACATAAAAAAAGTAGGCGACGATAAACCCCATCAAGGGAGCCAGCAGCATCGCCAAAAGCGTCTTCTTGATGGTGGCTCCCACCAGCATCTTGGCTCCCGCAGCAGCCACTCCGGCCCCGACCACGCCGCCGATCAAGCTGTGTGAACCACTAATCGGCATTCCGTAAACGGTCATGAGCGCCGCCCAGAGCGCAGCACTGGTCAGGCCGGCAACCACGATGACGAGCGCCGCCTCTTGAGTGACATAGCGGAATTCAGGTCCTACGCGAATGATCTTCGACATCGTGTCCGCGACCTCGACACCGATCATCGCCCCAGCCAAATTCAGGATCGCGGCCATGGCCACGGCAACGCCGGGAGACATCACGCGAGTCGCGATGACCGTGGCGATCGCATTCGCCGAATCGTTCCAGCCATTGACGAAATCAAAGGCCAGAGCCACGACGATCACGAGAACAATCAAGGCACTGAGCATAGTCATGGAGGAAAACCCGAAACTCGAAATCCGAAACTCGAACCCACAGACACCCTTCCCGAATTCCACTCAACCCACGTCAAAGCCCCTGGACGACGCTTCTGACTTTCGGGCTTCGGAATTCGGCGCAGCGGTCACATGTTTTTGAGCATGATGCCGCGGATCATGCAGGCCACGTCGTCGCAGTAGTCGATCGCCTGCTCAACCAGTTCGTGCAGTTCTTTCCATTTGATGACTTGGAAAGGATCGAGTCCGCTCTCAAACAACTCGCCGAGGAACTTGTGGTGAGTGCTGTCCGCCTCTTCCTCGGCTGTGTGAACGGCGATGATGAGTTGGTCGATGTCGATACCAGCCTTCCTGCCCCGGTCCTTCATGTGCCGCAGACCGGCAACGGCGGCACCCATCAATCGAGTCGCTTTCACCAGCACGTTGCACTGATTCCGAAATGCCTCCGAGATCGACGTGATCTTGTAATACATCATTCGCTGAGCCACCGCCTCGGCCGCATCAACCACATCGTCGATTTTCGTGATCAAGCGATGGATGTCGTCGCGGTCGATCGGCGTGATGTAGGTCTTCTCCAACCGTTCGAGCGTTTCGTGTGTGATCTTGTCGCCGACATGCTCCGCTTCGGTGATCGCCCTCAGGCGATCGAAGTTACTGACCTCGCCACTTCGGGCGAGGTCGGCCAGCAACTCGACGCAGTGCAATGCATTCTCCGCCGAACGCTCGAAACAGTCGAAGAATTCGAGATTCTTGGGCAACAATCCAAACATGCGCACGCCCCAGTGAATTGTGAAAATTGGATGAATTTTTGATGAAGATTTGGCGGCGAACTGTATGGCCCGGCCAGCGGATTCTCAACGAAGATCAAACGAGTCGTTGGAATGAAGAACTACAGGGACGCGACCGGAATGCGGATCGTGAATGTCGTCCCGCGTCCGACTTCGCTACAGACTTCAACTGTCCCGCCGAAGACCTGTGCCCAGTGCTTCACGATCGACAAACCCAACCCCGTGCCCCCCAGTTCCCGCGAGCGGGCTTTATCGACCCGATAAAACCGTTCAAAGACGCGAGCTTGATGCGGCTTCGGAATGCCGATACCGGTATCCTCGACTTCCAGCACCACACGCTTGTAGTCGATGCGCCAACGAACAGTGACTCGGCCGCCGCTGGGAGTGTATTTGATCGCGTTGTCCACAAGGTTGTTGAGCACAGTCAATAAACCTTCGTCATCCGCCCACACTGCAACTTCGTCCGGCGGCGGTTCGCTTCGCAACGTCACGTTCTTGGCCGATGCCACCGCCTGATGTTCGTCGAGACACTTTAGCACCGTGGCCGCGACCGGCACTTGGACCAGATCATACGCCTCTTCTGCCGCTTCGATCCGCGCCAAGTCCAGCAGGTCGAGAATCAAACGATGCAACCGTTCGGCCTGTTCGTCGATACGGCTCAGAAACTGCCGGTTGATGTTCGCATCGTCGATCGCACCGTCGAGCAACGTTTCCGTGTAAGCCTGAATCGTCGTCAGCGGCGTCTTCAATTCATGCGACACGTTGCTGACAAACTCGCGCCGCAAGTTTTCCAGCCGCCGCAATTCCGTGACGTTGTGCAGTACCAGCACCGCGCCGGGAGTCGGATCGCTCGGCAACGGCGACGCGATCAAGGCCACGACCGCACCGGTTCGCGGCACGGAATATTCGACTCGTTCCGGCACGCGGCCCGCCAAAACTTCCTCGACCACCTTTTGCACGCGCGGATGCCGAGCCGCCTCAAACAACGATCGTCCCACCACTTGAGGAGCGGGCAAATCGAGCAACGGACCGGCGGCGGCATTCGCGTACAAAATCCGCTGCCGAGCGTCGATCACAACAACACCTTCGATCATCGAACCAAGCACCGTTTCCATCAGCTCACTGTTTTCGTCCCGCTCAAGCCGGCTGGTTTGAATCTGCTCCCACCGCCGAGCCAGTTCGCGGTTCATTGTGTTGAACGCCAAGGCCAACATCCCGACTTCATCCCGGTTTGGGATGATGACTTCTTGAGCGACATCTCCTGCCGCGATTGCTTGCGCCGCGTGAGTCAACGTGACCAGCGGCCGGACTAATCGTCGAGCCACCAGATACGTCGCGCCCAAAGCCAGCATCAGCACGATCCCGGTCGCCGCCCACACCAATCGAGCGGTAGTTCTCAGCCGCTTCTCAAACGACTTCGCCGGCAACGCGACTCGTACAAATCCACGCAACTGTTCGCGCGATCCGACTCGCGCCGCACAGTACAAAAACGGCTCTTCCACCGAAGTGCTCAATCGCCGCGAAAACCCGATTCCGTCAGCCGACTCGGCCGCCAATTCGACTTCCCGCCGGTCCCGATGATTCTCCAACTGCCGCGCATCCGCTGACGAATCCGCCAACACCGTCCCGTCCGATTTCATCAACGTCAGCCGCACTCCGACCTGCCGCCCCAAGACTTCGATCTTCGGCTGCCAGGTTCCGCGAAGCTCCTCAACCGGCGCATCGACGGCATCCCAAACCGGCTCCGCCAACGCCTGCAACACAACCGCCTCGTCGCGAAGCCGCTGCCACACCTCGGCCTCAATCGCCTCGCGCTGCCGCCCCAAAAAGATCACGACAAAGGCGAACGCCGCCACCACCGCCAGCACGGAGTAGCTCAAAAAAAGCCGCCAAAATAAACGCGAGGACCACATGCGATCGAATCACTTTGGCTGACCGAGCGTCACTTTCAAAGTGACTCGCTCCCCATTGCGGGTGACGACCACTTCGACTTCCTCACCCGATTTGAACTTTCGCAGTGCGAGATCGAAGTCGTCGAGGTTTGTGATTTTGTTTTTGCTGAGTTCCACAATTACGTCACCCGCTTTGACTCCCCCTTTGTCGGCCGGGCTGCCCCCAGAGACGCCGCTCAAAGCATAACCCGGCGCGTCGTTGCCGAGATCGGGAATCGAACCAAAGTATGGACGACTGCCGCCACTTCGTTCGCTGTTCGGATTACCGGCCCCTTTGACTTCGACGTACACCGGCCTCTCGTCCATCTGCACGGTTTCGAGCACAACTTGCTCGACCATGTCGGCAATCCGAATCATGCCGTCGAAGTTGATCAAATGCGCGTCGTCGCCCGGTTTGTGATATTCGGGATGCGTGCCGGTGAAGAAGTGCAGTACCGGAATTTTTCGAGCATAAAACGAGGATTGATCGCTCGGCCCGAATCCTTCCGGCTTCAGCGACAACGCAAACTTCGGAGTGTCGTTCAGCCGCTCAAGCTGCGTCTTCCAATGTGGCGACGTGCCGGTGCCGTAGATGATCAACTTGTCATCCTTCAGTCGCCCGACCATATCCATGTTGATCATCGCAATCGTCTTGTCGAGCGGATACAGCGGCTCTTTGCAGTACCGTTCCGAACCGATCAATCCCGACTCTTCCGCTGTAAACGCGATGAACACCAACCGCCGCTTCAGCTTCTCTGGTCGAGTCGCAAATCGCCGCGCCAGTTCGATCAGCGTCACCGTCCCCGATCCGTTGTCGTCCGCCCCGTTGTGAATTTCTTTCACTCCGGGAGCCAACGAGTTCTGACCGCCGTATCCGACGTGATCGTAATGGGCTCCAACCACGACCGTTTCCTCTGCCAGCGGCCCGACCCCTTCGATCACACCGACCACGTTCTTGACGTCGGCCTTCACGATCTCAACGTTCGCCTGACCCTCCGCCTTCCAGCCTGTCAGCTGCGCACTCAACGGCTTGAGATCTTTGTCGATTTCCACCTCCAGCTCCGCCAATGATTTCTTCAAGGCTGGCTTCAACGCCTGATCAATCGCCACTTGCGAGATGTGAAAGATCGGCCCCGCCGCATTCTGGTTGTAGCCGGCATAGCCAAACTTCATCAGCACATCGGTCTCGACCTTCGCGGCTGCCTCGCGAGCCTGCTTCGCTTTCTTCACCGCTTCATCCAACTTCACGCGAGCTTCCTTTACCGCCACTTCGTTTGCCGCATCGACCGCAAGCAACACCTCCGCTGCATCAACGACCGGCTCCGCTGCATCCTTCGCACGCTGCTTCGCTTGCTCGATCTCCTTCTTGCCGGAAGCCTCATCGTTCACAAACAAGATCGCTGACGCTCCCTTGCCAAACGTGTAGCTGATTTTCGCCCGCAGGTCTGCGTGCCGCGACTGTCCACCGTGAGCCGCCGGAAACGGCCCGTTCGCCTCACCCTGCCGTGGTGTCTTCCGAATCACCACGACCACTTTTCCTTTGACGTCAATCCCTTCGAGGTCTTGATACTTTTCATCTTTTCCGTCGATCGCGTAACCGCCGAAAACCAACTCACCGTTGAAAGTGCCAGTCGCCCCAAACGAACAAACTTGAAAATCCTTGTCGATCACCAACTCAATCACTTTCCCGTCCGGCCCAACCAACTTCAGAGAATTCGGTGAACCGAGCTTCGCACCGGTTGTCATCGAGAATTCTTGAAACGGATCGCCACCCGCGACTGTGACATTCAAACCCGCGTCCTTAAAGCCCTTCGACACAAACTCCGCAGCGACATCTAACCCTTTTGTCCCGACGCCGCGACCTTCAAGTTCATCCGACGCAAGATAGTTCAAACTCTCCGTCAATCGAGTCTTTGCGTCGCCGGGGGTTTCCCCTCGCAAATCGCTCACCCGAAGACCCATCAAACACGCGACGGCAATGGACGCGCCCCAAACCATGCGACGTTTCACTCGACTCATCTAGCGGACTCCTAAATTGTCTGACGATTTCCAGTTCTCGTGTCCGAGATGGTAGCAATCTCGACCAAATCGCCCAAAGCATCTTCCCGTTCTGATGTGTGAACGGTATAGTACTCTCCGTTGAGGCTGCGGTCTGTTACGAGAATGTGCCTCAATAACTTCGGATGACAAATTAGTGCGCCAGCCGGTTTCGCCGGTGGGCGCGATGACGAGTAAGCCGACGTGGTGGAGTCCCCGCAAGGGTCCGCCGCGTCGGTTTTTTTTTGGCGTGGAATCGACCGGGGGGTTGCGATGATGACTTGGAACGAGATCACCGGCAACTGGAGAGACTGCCGCAGCAAAGTCAAAGAGCAGTGGCTCGAACTGACGGACGACGACCTGAGCACGATCCGTGGACAACGCGAGCGGATGGTCGGTCTGCTTCAGGAAAAATGCGGCCTCGATAAAGGGCCGGCCGAGAAAGCGCTCAATGAGTTCATGAATCGACTGTAACCGTGGATTGTGAAACGCGACGCAAACGGGAAAGGAAATTCGCATGATACAGAACACTAAAGTTCCAAAAGCCAAGGTCGGAGACCATGTGCGAGTCGAATATTCCGGACACTTCCGGGATGACAAGTCCGCCATGCAGCGTCTGGGACAGGAAGTGCTTGAGTTCATCGTGGGGAGCCGTGCCGTAATGCCTGGCATCAACAAAGGCGTGGTCGGAATGGTCGAAGGAGAACGGAAGCAAATGACGCTTCTGCCACGAGATGCCTACGGCGAATTTCGATCGAACCTGATTCAAGAAATCCCTCGCCACCGTCTTCCCGCGGAAATGGTGTTGCGAGTTGGAAAGCGGCTGACCACGGTCGGTGTGAAATCCGGGCGTCGACGCAAAGTCCGAATCGTGGAACTGACGCCGACCACCGTGACCGTGGATGGAAACCATCTGCTAGCCGGCAAGACCGTGGAGGTCGAAGTCCAACTGCTTGTGCATAATCTGGCAGCCACCAGCACGAAACCGAAACGCAACCTTGGCGGCAAGGCCTAGTTGACTGCACATTTTCAATGAGGCGTTTCGATCATGCCAGCGAAAGTCAAAATCGACGACCGTGCGTTTTGGTGGCGACGATCGGTTCTCGGTGAAAACATCAGCAACGGGAACTGGATTGTCGCATTGATCCTGCTACTGGGCGGTGGCTTTGCGGTCTCGCAAGGCTGGATCGCGTCGGGCATCGGCTTGGGAGTCGCCGGCATGTTGAGCTTCGTGTGGAACGAAGGGGTGGCCAAAACCACGTACATCATCGGTGCCTGGGTGGTTGCAGGAGCGTCTTCCGCATGGCTGCTGGGGATGCTGTGTAACGCGATGTTTGGGATGCCCATTATCGGTTACATCATCGCCCTGATTGCTAGCATCTCTGGGGTGATTAAAACAATCGATTGATCCTGGTTTGCCAGCTTATTTCTTGGGTTGTTTTGCGATATACGCTTTCGCCTTGGCTTCGAGCGCCGGGGCTTTGAGGCCGACGAGCTTGGCTTCCGCGAGTGCCGCGTCATAGGTCAGACCGCCGTCGAGAACTCGGTGAGCTAGCCAGATCGCTCCGACTCGATTGGCCGACGCACAGTGAACCAGAATCGGCCGTTCCTCTTTGGAATTCAGCAGCTTTCGAGCCTTTTCAAACATCTCGTCCGTCAAAGCCTCGGGCGAGGCGATCGGCAGGCTGTGATACTTCAGATCCAATTTCTTAATTGCCGCCGCTTCGTCGAAATCCATTTCTCCTTTCGGTCGCAGATTGAGCACTGCTTTAACGCCCCGTTTCTTGAACTCTTGAAAGTCCTCGGCCGTTGGCTGTCCCGCCAAGAAGATGTCGTCCAATACATGCAGTTGCTTCACCGATCCGCACTTGGCTGGCTCCAGCCTCTTCACCGGATTGACTTCATTAGGTTTGTCGGAGGTTTTCGGCTGATCTTCCGCCACACACGTCACCGTTAAGCAGCACAACACAGCAAACAATTGAAATCGAGACATCATGATACCTTTCTGAAAAACCATTCGAGCTTCGTCATTCTAACTTCACACTCCGACCAGTTCGCGAACCAATCGCCGCGGATCAGTATCGCGGATGATTTCGTTGACACCAGTCTGATTGAAGCCTTTGTAGCCGTCGTTTCGTTCGAGTATCTCCAAGTGCGATCCGACCGCGCCGACCGAACGAAATTGTTCCGCTTGATCGCGAGAGATCAACTCCTCGGCCAACAGCGAGTCGATTTGTTTTGAGCAGACCGGCCAGACTTCCCCTTCGGTAAAGCACTGTCGCAAGAACGAGAAATTCGTGAACGGCTTCATCGACTTCACCCCTTCGCAAGCCAACTGCGAACAGGCGGCATCAAAATCGAATTGAGCTTCCAGGTGATGCATGCCGGCATTGAGAAATGCTTCGCCGTGCAAGCGGCACCAAAGGCCGACCGTGCCCAACTCGTCTCGCGGCGGCAGCGGATTGTGCGAAAAATCGCCGAGCAATTCTTCGGGCGACATATCGACATCGGCGAAGATCACGATCCCCGTCTGCGGATGCTCCAAAACCTGCGCCCCCCAACCCGCTTCGGGGCCGGCATAAAATCGCTCGCGGCAATGAAAGCCCAACCGCTCAAACACCGCGATCAACGCAGGAAAATGGCTGCGGCTCGATCGGTATGTGTGATGATCGTGATTTGCCCAGCCCAGTCCCAGCGCATCCTGCCGCGCCTTCTGCACGCGAGCCGCACGATTCCGCGATTGCCAGTAGCGGCGTTCGCCCTCAAAGAACAAGTGACACGTCCGATTTTGACCAAGGTCATGCTTCGCCGCTTCAATCAACGACAGTGCCGCCGCGAACCCCGCCGGCTCATCGTCGAGCGGTCTCGGTCGCAGCCGAAACGCCTCGAAATGCCGCTGCGCCGCGACGGCATGTTCCGGCGACAACGTGATCCCCGCCAGCGACCGATCGCCGTGCCGCTCGATCGCATCAAATTCGACATCGCCAATCACCGCGATCTTCGCTCGCCGAATCGACGTGCCGGGTGAGCCTTCAATGCGCGCGGTCTCTAACAATCCTTGAGCCGCCAGAAACTCGACGACCGAATCGACTTTGATCGCCAAGCATCGCCGATTCTGTTCGTATAGTTCAACAGACGGAAACAGGCCCAGCGGATTCGCGAAGACCGCGACTTTCCCCGTCAACGTCGGGACAAACCCAACCGCCGTGAGCCGCTTCGCAATCTCGTCGCCGTTCGGCAACTCGAAGTGATCGACCCAATCAAGCAGCCGTGTCCCGGTCCGCTCCAGAGCCGCTCGCGCGAACGCTTCGATCGCCGGGCAGTCGTTGCGAAACGAATGCAACAACTCGGCGATCAACGCGCCCGCTTCCGGCTGGCACTCCCAATGAAAGTCGGCGATTCCTTCAACAGTCTTTGGAGCAGTAGTAGACGTAGACATAGTGAAGTCCTTGATGCGTAGGCGAGTCGCTCCTGCGACTCGCATTTCGATGATCGTTTGAAGTTGAACTCGGTTTAACCATCGGACTCCGATTGCGTCGGTTGCAAACGCATCGCGAATCTCAGTTGCGGAGCAACTGAGCTACGTAATTGGTCTCGGCCAATTCTGCGATGCGGACGTATCATACGCGCCTGTCCCCGCAGGATCACAAGGGAGTCGGACGCGATGGCATCAACAATTTTGGTTCTCGGAGCCGGCCGCATCGGCCGGATGATTTCGCGGTTGCTGATCGACAGTGGCGATTACGAAGTTCGGCTGGGGGATGTCGATGCCACCGGGCTGGCGCGAGTCAAAGAACGTATCCCGGTTTCGACCGTTGTCATCGACGCCAACCAGCCAGATCAATTGCGATCGGCGATGTCAGGTTGTGACGCGGTCGTATCGGCATTGAGTTATCGGCAGAATCCGTCGGTCGCGCAGGCCGCGCTGGAGACGGGGATCAGCTATTTCGACTTGACCGAAGATCGCGACACCACGGTAGCTGTGCGAGCACTCTCGGCAAAAGCCAAATTGGGACAGGTCTTCGTACCGCAATGCGGCCTGGCTCCAGGATTTGTTGGCATTTTGGCGAATCACATCGCTTTGTGGTTCGAGAAGCTAGATGGCGTGCGAATGCGCGTCGGAGCGTTGCCGCAGTTCCCGACGAACGCCATGAGCTACAACCTGACCTGGTCGACCGACGGCCTGATCAACGAATACTGCAATCATTGTGAAGCGATCGTCGATGGGAAGCGAATCGAAGTCCTGCCGCTCGAAGGGCTGGAAAATTTTACGCTGGACGGCGTGCGGTACGAGGCGTTCAACACATCGGGCGGCCTGGGAACGCTGTGTGAAACGCTCCAGGGAAAATGCCGCGAGCTGAATTACCGCACGATCCGTTACCCCGGGCATCATGAATTGATGCGATTCTTGCTCACCGATCTGCGACTGGCCGACCGCCGCGAGTTGCTGCGCGACGTTTTTGAAAACGCGATCCCGGTGACGTTTCAAGACATTGTTGTCGTGTTCTGTACGGTCACCGGTTGGCGACGCGGACAGCTCATCGAAAAGAGCGAGGCGTATCGCATTTACCCAAAAGAGATCGGCGGCGAGATTTGGAGCGCGATCCAAATCACAACGGCTGCAAGCGTCTGCGCCGTGCTCGACCTCTTTCTGACCGGAGCCATAACCGGCACGGGCTTCATTCGCCAAGAACAAGTCCTCTTTGACCAATTCATTTCCAACCGCTTCGGCCAGTGGTATCGCGAGCCACAGTAACCG
>JANMIF010000528.1:0-9159 GCA_031375695.1 Planctomyces sp. | reverse complement strand
GCGAAAGCCGCTGACCAGCCGGCACGCGGATTCCTGGGTGTTGTCGCCGGACGCCGCGGCTTTATCAAAATCGAATCGGCCACGGCAGTCACTTCAACTTGCTCCGGCAGCTTGGTCTTGCGCAATAACACACTCGGAATCTTGACTCCCTTCGAGCGGCCAATCTGAACGATCTGTGTTTTCATTTCATGACATCCTTTGAGGTTTTTCGATGTGTGCTGGCCGGAATTCTCGGCCGATGTGCCACTCTACGCGCTATTCATCTCTTCTTGCCGCCGATTGTGCAGCAGGAACAAGCAGGCCATGCGGATGACCAAGCCGTTGGTGACTTGGTCGAGGATCACGGAATGCGGACCGTCGGCGACTTCGGGAGTGATCTCGACGCCGCGATTGATCGGGCCAGGAGCGAGGATCAGCACGTCGGACTTCGCTCGACGGATACGGTCGCCATTCATACCGAAAAAGTGAGCGTACTCGCGGATTGATGGGAAGAACGCGGACCGCTGCCGTTCAAATTGAATCCGCAGCAGGTTAATGCAGTCGCACTGGCCGAGGATTTCATCCAAGTTGTTCGAGACTTCGACGCCGAGCTTTTCGACCTGCCCAGGGATCAACGTGGACGGCCCGCAGACGATGACTCGCGCGCCGAGTTTTTTCAGTCCCCAGATATTCGATCGAGCGACTCGGCTGTGCAGGATGTCGCCGACTAGCGCGACCGTCAGCCCGGCCAGTTTCCCGCGATGCTCGCGAATCGTGAAGATGTCGAGCAGTCCTTGAGTCGGATGTTCGTGCGTGCCGTCACCCGCGTTGAGCACGCTCGCCTTAAGCAACTTCGACAGCAGATGCGGCGACCCGGAGGTGCTGTGCCGCACGACCACTTGGTCCACGCCCATCGCTTCGATGTTTTGCGCCGTATCGAAAAACGTCTCCCCTTTCGACAGGCTGCTGCTGGACGCAGTGAAGTCCACGGTATCGGCGCTCAACCGTTTGGCCGCGAGGCTGAAACTGGTCTTTGTACGAGTGGACGGCTCAAAGAACAGATTCGCGACAACCGTTCCTTTGAGGGCGCTGAGCTTGGATTCGCCCTCGGCCGCGAGCCGTTTGAACTCGGCCGCCTGATCCAAAATAAGCGATATTTCGTCGGCGGAAAGTTCTTCCAAACCGAGCAAATGTTTCTTGGTCCAACGCACTCCAGCCGCAGCAGTCGCGGTACTCATGGGCGGCGAATCCAGTGTAAAGGCAAAGATCGATGTTCGGACGGATGATACTGTCGGTTTCGGGAGCCATCAATCAACACTTCGCGGGTTGTGAGAAACGAGAAACGCCGTCTCGACAGAATGTACTCCGAAGCGTGTCAGGATTTTGCGGTCACAGCGACTCGCGGAGCGGAACAACTGACGATCTGGGTCTAACAACAAACGCTGGGGATGTGTGTCGAGAATCAAGGACATCCCGCTCTGTCCCGCCGCTCCCGATCCGCTCGCCGTGATCGTGAACATCGGCCCTACTTGGCTGGCCCCGATGTTCAAGCCCCCGTCGAAATTCACCGACGATTGATCAACGAACGCGCGAGTCGTGTTGTCGAACCGATTCGGCCCAAACTAACCAGCGATCCGGGCGACGTTTGATTGGACGTTGAGATCGCGACCGACCCGCCGACGTCATACAACTTGGTGTTATTCGACGCCGACAGTTGCAAGCCGGTCGACGCCGATCGTCGCATCGCGCACGAACACTTCCACCGTGTCCTTGATCACAGTGATCGTCCCATCGCCAGCAAATGAAAGCTCCGACTTCCAGGTCGACCCGCTTGCGGGAGCACCACTCCCTGTCAACGAGCTCATCAACACATTGTCGATATCGCTCGCCGTCGTCGTTGCTGTCGAGCATCAGCAGATAATTGGACTCTTGCGCTGCAAGCGCTTAGCGATTCGGAATCGACCAGCCGATGCGAATCTCCGGACGCGGACGTCGAATCGAAATCAATCGCCGAGCCGTTCGTCGCGTCGAGCAAACTCACTGCCAGCCGAATCGTCGTTGGGCTGGCGATGATCAAATAATGCCTCACCGCCTTCGACAGCCCGCCGATCACTGATCGCTCGATGAGTTCACCGCGATAGCTGGATTGACTTAGCCACCTCACCTAGCGGATTGAACAGCATCTTCAACCCGTCGCTCAAGCCATTGTCCAGTAAGATTCTGTAAAAAACTCGCGGCACAACAGCGACTCCTGGCCCGGTCGTGACAATCGCGCCAGCGCCCACTTGCGTGATCGAGCTATTGTCTACGCAGATCACGGAAAAGCTGCCGTGCCCCCGTGGGCCGTCGTGGTTCAACCACCTGAAGCATTTATTGGGTTGGACTAAATGTTCTCGTACGTCCGCAGCGCGATGTCGCCGATATTCACCCCCGATTCAGTGATAATTGACGCCGAAGTGATCTGAATGAACTGAGCCTCAATTGAAACATTCGCATTACTCGTCGTGATGTTTCCTAGAACATGGGCCGCCACATCTGCCGCATCAATCGAGATCGCCTCCGGCTCCGCCCGTCAGTCCGTCAGTCCGTTCACATAAATCGTGGTATCTAGGTCCGAATCAATCGAAACTCCGCTGCAGATACAGAGCGTCGGCCCGCCCCCGAGATCCGTCGTGTAATTCGACCCATCGGTGCTGCACTCCAACAAACCGCCTGCCGTCGTCCGAGAATACAAGTCGTCCGAGTTCAAGAGGTCTGCCTCGAAATCAACCGTCGTAGCAGACAGCAAAACAGAAATCGCAAGCACAACGCGTTCTTCTCGGGCCTGCACTCACGCCCTGTCGTTTTGGATTAATTTGCGCCGTCGGCGCGACAGTTCCGACTCCGCCTGCCGCCGTACAATTCGATAAAGCTGCCGCAGCCTATGATAAGCGTGCGACCCCAGCGACATCGTAAATCCTCCCTGGTCAGAATTGCTTGGCCGAATCGACCAACAGCGTCACCGGGCCATCGTTGACCAGTTCCACGTCCATGTGTTGCTGAAAGCGACCCGTTTGAACTTCGATCCCCTGCCCTCGCACCTCGGCGCAAAACGCGCGGTACAGTTCGTCGGCGATTTCTGGTCGAGCGGCCTGAATAAAGCTGGGCCGGCGACCTCTGCGACAATCTCCTAGCAACGTGAACTGACTTACCACCAGCATCGCGCCGCCAACCTCAGCCAAACTCAGATTCATCTTGCCTTCCGAGTCCTCGAACACTCGCAGCCCGGCAATTCTCTGAGCCATGTAAACGACATCGTCTTGTCCGTCACCTTCCGCGACTCCCAGCAGCACCACGAATCCGCGCGCAATCTGACCAGTCACTTCACCGTCAACCGTGACCGAAGCCCGCGACACACGTTGCACAACAGCTCGCACGGCAGCGCCTTTCAAAACTCATGACACTGGCGGCTCGCCTGTGCGACGTTGTGGGGACCATTCATCCTGGTCTTCAAAGTTGTTCAAACACTTTCGGAATCAGCCGCGACAACTTCTCACCGCCTTGAGCCGCGACGGCCAGGATTTTCTGAATGTTCACCGGCTCAAGCGAGTCGGGAAAACAGAGATCGGTCACGATCGAAAAGCCCAGCACTCTCAGCCCAGCATGAACGGCAACAATCACTTCCGGAACAGTGCTCATTCCCACAACATCTGCTCCCATTCCGCGAAGCATCCGATATTCCGCGCGAGTCTCCAGGTTCGGCCCGGCGACCGCAACGAAGACACCCCGATGTGCGGTGATCTCTAACTCACGTGCCGCTTGCAGTGCATGCAAACTGAGCTGGCGGTTGTACGGTTCGCACATGTCGGGGAAACGCGGCCCCAGATTGTCATCGTTGATGCCGCGTAGTGGATTGTCACCCATCAAGTTGATCTGATCGTCGATGACCACGATATCGGTCAATGCGAATTGCGGATTCATCCCTCCCGCCGCATTCGTGACAACCAGTGTGTCGGCCCCCAATGCTTTCATCACACGCACCGGAAACGTCACCTGCTGCATCGAATAGCCTTCGTAGAAATGGAAACGACCTTCCATTGCCACGACGGGAACACCTCGCAGTTCACCGCAAACCAATTGCCCGGCATGAGACGGCGACGTCGATGTCGGAAAATTTGGAATCTCGCCATAAGGGATCACTGTCTTATGTTCGATCTGTTCGGCCAAACCACCCAAGCCCGTACCGAGTATCAATCCGGCCTTGGGAGTTTTCGGCCAGCGTGACCGAATCGACCTACGCGCTTCTTCTAACTGTTTGGCGATTTCCAGCATCATGACCTCCCGTAGATTCCATGCTCGCGACACCAACAAAAAACGCCTCACGTTTTCGGGAGGCGGATCGTAGTAAGTTCAAATTGTCGCAGCGAATCGGAGCAAGCCACGGTCACTCGTCATCGAGGTCGTCTTCATCCTCGTCATCGTCGTCGAGATCGTCATCCAGGTCGTCGTCGAGATCGTCTTCTTCTTCTAGATCGTCCTCCAGTTCGTCCTCGAACTCTTCATCCTCGAACTCCTCGTCCTCGAACTCCTCCTCGTCTTCAAAGTCGTCATCGTCCTCGAGGTCGTCATCGTCCTCGTCGCCGAAGCCCGCTTCTTCCTCTTCTCCGAAGCCGCCGTCTTCGCCGCCGCTGCCGCCCCCCTCGTCGTCGTCGCCACGAAGGTCAACGACCAAGGAACGGTCTGCGGTCGGGAACAACCAGCCTTCGGTCAGTCCGCGGCGTGGGAATTTCTCCGCTTCGGTGAGTACCAGAGTCATCGGAAACAACCTCAAAACATCGTGTGTTGACGAGATGCCAAGCCCCTCCGGCCCAGCGGACGGCGGGTTCTTTACTGGTGGTGCCGATCTTTGTCAAGCAACCCCACGCGGCATTCAAGTCGGCACAATCGAGCGACTCTCTTCGGCTTATTTTCCGAATTATTTTGACGGCGACGAATCCCAGTCGCGGCCGGATGAATCGAGGTGACACGGCACCAGAATGTTTATGCAGCCCGCGTTCCAGGAAATGGGACAAATCCCGTTCGTTCCGCGAGCGACAACCAGTCGTTCAACAGCGGCCGCAGCACGCGCTCGCTCGCGAAGCGTTGTTGTGAAACGGCAACCGCCTGAGCTTGTTGCGACATCCAATCATCGTCCGTCCAACTCAGTGTCCGTTGAATCGCATGCGCCGCTTCATCGTTGGTGCGATACAGCGTGCCGACAGTTCCAAGATATTCCGCCGCTCCTGGTAGATCACGGGCCAGAGTGAATGCTCCGGTGGCAAGAGCCTCCGCGATGGAAACCGGCATGCCGAACGGCTCATCATCGCCATAGGTGTGCAGATAGATGCCAGCTTCACGCATCAAAGCGGCGGACTCTTCGTTGGACAGGTTTTGCCGGATTTCGACCGGCGAACCGAGCCGGCGATTCTCGGCCAGCAGTCGGCCGACGTAGTCATCCAAATTTGGTAGCAGACCGAGCACCAACACGAAGCGATGCTGGGGACAACGGCTGGCGATTTCGAGAAACGATTCGAGTCCTTTGGTCGATTTGCCAGCTCCCGTGCGAAGCACCAAGCGGCGGTCTTTATTCGCGGACGGATAATACCAATCCTCGTTGAACGCCGAGGTCATGGGATGAATCTTGAGGTTGCCGCTGATTTGCTTGGCGAAGTGCGGAAACAAATAGACGGAACGCACAGCCGGATCGCGCAGGAGTTTTTTGACCGACTTCGTGGCGAACTCGTAACTGTGTCCGCGAACGGTCATCGGCAGGCCGGCGCGAGCGATCACGTCGCGATAGTCCTTCCCTTTATTGAGCCAATGCACATGCACGACGTCGGGGCTGACTTTTGCGATCGTCTCGGCCAGCGAGCCGTGGTGTACCGGCACGTCGGAATCGTAGGGTGACTTCGTATCGGTGATTTCGGACCAGACTGCGACCTCAACTCCCCAACGGCGCATCGCAGCTAGCTCGCAGCGGATGTAGGTCTCGGTGAGTTGCGGATAATTCCAGACGGCCCACAGGACACGCAGCGGACGGGTGGCCGAACGCGCGGCCAGTAGCTTCTGCTGCCGTTGTCGCAACAGTCGCCGATTGTGTCGCAGATCCTTCTGCGCCGAGATGCTGTCGCGGCCACATTCGACATACGTCCCGCCGAGGATCGGCAATTGCAACGGACGAGACGAATCGGTGTAACGGCCGATCAACTCCCAATCGACCAGTCGAGTCATCTGTTCGTCGAAACCACCCAGTTCCTCAACTAAGTGCCGACGATGAACGAAGACATTCAGATCGATGCCGCCGTCCCGAAGAAATGACTCACGCTCGTACGAAATGCAGCGAATATACGACTCGCCGTTTTTGGCGTCGGTGACCAGTTGCGCGGTGTAGACCGAGGTCGCGTCCGCATTCGCCTGAAAGGCGGTAACGACATCCGAAAGAAAGTGTGGAAACCAGGTGTTGTCGGAATCCAAATACGCGACGAATTCACCTCGAGCCTCGCGGAACGCGCGATTGCGAGCCGCTGAAACGCCGATGTGAGGTTCCGCCAACAAGCGGATTCGCGGGTCGTGAAGGAACCGCGAAACCACCTCGCGACTACTGTCCGTGCTACCGTCGTCCACGATCAAAAGTTCCCAGTTCGCGAATGTCTGCGCTAGGACACTTTCGATCGCGACCGAGGCGACGAGACTACGATTCCAAACCGGCATCACGATCGATACCAGCGGCTCCGCCGCGCCGGTGTCGGGCGAATCGGCACTGTACAATCGCGTCGAGGGCGATCGCCGCTGCAGGGAATTCTCGACCAACCAGCGCACTGTTTGTGCCTGTCGGTTGCGAGCGCGAAGCAGTTCATGGTGAGTCGCCAATCTGAGGCCATGCAACAGCCGACTCGAGTAGCGTCGCACGAATTCTTTCAACGATCGAAAGCGGAACACCATAACACGGGACGCTAGCTCCGAAGTTCACATCCCATCAAGACGATTTCAACGTCGCGAAGGAAAATTTGTTTGCGAGTTCACTCAGACCAGCAGCGTGTTGAAGTTGAAGGTGAAGACTTCGTCGATTTCGGCGATCGGGTCGAGGATCGTGTCCGTTCCCTGATGTCCGGCAACGGTGTCTTTGGTACCGGCCGTCGTTCCCGGTGCGGTGCCGCCGTCGATGCCGTCGTCGCCGCCGCCACCCAGACAGATGTCGGCACCGGCCCCGCCCAGCAGCGTGTCTTTGCCGCCAGCGGCGGTCAGGCTGCTGTCCGTACCGTCATCTCCGACCATCGTGTCGTTGCCGTTTCCGCCGTCGAGCTTGTCGTCGTTGGCTCCGCCGTTGAGGCCGTCGTTGCCTTCGCCCCCTGTCAGCGTGTCGTTACCCGCTTCGCCAAGCAAAGTGTCGTTGCCGGTGCCACCGTCGAGGTTGTCGTTCTCGCTGCCGCCGAAGAGCCGATCGTTCCCGGCAGCTCCCTTGAGCACATCCTTGCCGACGTTGCCGTTGAGTGTGTCGTTGCCGATGCCGCCGGTCAGCTTGTCGTCGCCGTTCCCGCCGTTCTGGATCGTGTTGACTCCCGTCGTCACAGCGCCGACCGTCTTTTTCGAGCCGGTCGCGTCGAGGATGTCATTCCCTTCGCCGCCGTTGAGCGTGATTCCCGCAGCGAACGCCGGATCGAGGCTGTTCACTGTCAAGTTGTCGTTGCCGCCGTTGCCGTTCATCGTCAAGCCGGTGATTCCGCCGACGGAGAAGTCCAGAGTCAATAGGTTGCTGCCGCTGAACCGCTCCTTGCCGACTCCGGGCACGCCCGTCAGGTCGGTCAATGAAGCTGTGTCGTTGGTGGTGGGAAGGCTGAAGGCCAGGCCGGTAGCCATTGTGCCGTCCATCAACAAGCACCCCAAATGCGAGAACACCAGTGAGATCGGTGTCAGCGGGGCGACCTTGGGAACCAAGGCGACGGATCCGTCATTGATCGTCGTCGGCCGATAGGTCACCGAGCTGAACGGGGTCCCGAGGTTCCTCAGCAATAGTGTGTCTTTGGCGCCGACACCGCCGTTGTAATTCAGACCACCGGACCCAATCGGATTCCCGTTGACGAAGTTCACCGTCAGTTGGTCCGAGCCGGCTCCGGTGTTGACGATGATCTTCGTCACCGACGCCATTGGCACGCGACCTTGGAAATCGTTCGTCGCATTCACGCCGCCAGCCACCGAAATTGCGTGCGTCGGATCAGAGATCACGATGTTGCCGCGAGTATCCTTTGAGATCGTCAGCGTGTCGTCACTGGTACCGCTGATGTCGGTAATCGTCAGCACTCCGGCGGCGAGACTTGCCTGCGTCGTACTTGCCGTTTCGGCGACGTTTCTCACGGTGATCTTCACCGCCTGCGTCGCGTGCAAATTGGGACTGCCGTTGTCGGTCACCCTCACCGTGAACTCGTACACGTTGTCGCGGTCGGCGTCCGTGGGATTCTCAGCATCGGGCGAGGCGACGAATCGGATCCGTCCGTTGGAACTGACGATGCTGAATCTCGCTGCGTCCGTACCCGTCAAGGAGTACGTCAACGTTTGCGGCGGAGCTTCAGCGTCGGTCGCATTCACATCCAGTACGACCGCAGACGAGGGGGTGTTCTCCGCCACGCTAGCGGTGTTGCTGGAGTTAATCACCGGTGCGCTGTTCATCGTGACCGACACCGTCGCCGTCTCGGTGACGCCGCCGCTGGTGACGGTGTAAGCGAAGCTGTCGGTGTTGTTGTGGACGAGGTTGGGCGTATAGGTGACGCTGCCGTTGGCGTTGAATGTGACCACACCGGTGGTGCCTTGAGTGACGTTGGTGATCGCCCTTCCTGCGTCTTCAAACGTGTCGCCCGCCGCACCGTTGGTGCCGGTGATCACGTTCGCGGTCACCGACGGATTGCCGTTGATGGAGAGCGAATCGTCGACGATGTCGGCCACCGCATCGATCGTCATGTTGACCGTTGCCGTCTCAGTCACGCCGCCGCTGGTCACCGTGTACGTGAAGCTGTCCGTGCCGTTGAAGTCGGCGGCCGGGGTGTACGTCACCGTGTTGTCCCCGTTGATCACCACCGTGCCGTGAGTTCCGTTTGTCTTGGCGGTTACGGTCGGCGTCGCCTCGAACGTTTCGTTGGCCAGAACGCTGATGTTCTTGGGCGTGTCTTC
>JANMIF010000500.1:0-3722 GCA_031375695.1 Planctomyces sp. | reverse complement strand
CCGAAATCCGAGAAACCGTCGGCGGCATTTGCTCCAGTCAGCGTGAAATTGGTTCCGGTCGGAGTCGAGGGCATCCCCAAGGCCAAATTTGTAGTATCAACACCAGAGAGGAGTTCACCGGTCAATAAGGTCTTCGCTGTGGCATCGGTTTGCAGGAAACTTAGCAAACCCGCCGCCGTGGTGGGCGTCGTGGTGTTACTGTTCAAGGTCAACGTAATCACGCCGGCGGTTTTCGATATGAGCGGCAACGCGCCCGATCCACGATCCTGCGTTTTAACGGTCAGCGTCGTGCCATTCTCGGCGGTCCCCAACCGTGTCGAACTGATGCGCAGCACGGCAGCGCCGGAGGACTTAAAGTCCGTCACGATCGAGGCCGCACGGAAACCACCATCGTGCCCCGCCTCATAGATCTGGATCGCGCTAAACGTATTAAACGTGACCGTGTCACCCGACGGGTGCGTAACCGCTGTTCCTGAGCCCAAGGGGTCCAGCGTGAGGGTATTCAGACCGACAGAGACTCCGGTGACCTTCACCGTCTCGTTACCCAGTTGCACTGAAAACCCAGTCGGCATCGCAGCGAGGAGTGAACTAAAGGGGGCCGCACTCGCCACATTGAGAGTTTTCAATCCCGTGGAATTGAGCGCTGCTGAAAGCGTGGTACTGGCTTCCAATGTTTGCCCCGGACTGAACTGAAACAACAGTTCATTGGGTCGCTCGGTCAGCGTCGTCCCATCGGTGATGAACACGCCGCCATTGGGAGTCACCGAGACGAAACCCGGTGCCGTCATCACGCAGCGTTCCTCCAGCCCTTCGGCATGAGTGCTGAAGACGACCGGGCCACGCAGCATCGTCTGATGCTGTTGCGGAGTGAGTCGTTTTTGGCTGCGTTTTGAGAAGCGGATTCGACGAGAAAGAGTGCTCAACCAGGGAGTAAAGAACATCACAGCCTCTAGGAAGAAGAGTTGGGCCCGCTGCGATTCCACCGTGTGGCGGATCGGAGCAAGATACAAAGTTGATACTGGCGATGACAATGGCCTTGCCGGGAAACCGCATCATCACGAGCCCCACCGTAAACGGAAAGGTTCGTGGATTTTCAACAGGTCATCCGATTCGACCGACAAGTGCTAACTAGCGAACAAAATCCGTATCGTGACTCGCCAAATTGGGGGTTTTGGTAGATTTTTAAGCCGATTCGGAGAGTTAACCGGCGGATTTTGCGCTGTCAATTGAGGGATCGGAGAAGAAGTCGGACTCCGGGATACCTGGCATTCACCGGAATCGGCGAAGCGGCGCGGAGTGCCGCAGGTCCGTGAGAAACCTGAGCGATCGTTCTGGCGACACCGATTTCGTGGCTCAAACCGATTGCAGCGATGCGGCTTGCCGCGACGATCGTGGCGCGTCGCGGAGCGCCAGTGATTTTTTCGAGCCGCGACCGTGAGGGAGTGTCGTATGTCTTTGAATGTCACCGCTCCCTCACCGGCTTGTTGAATTTCTACGTTTTACCCGGTTCGCGGTTGAAATTCCCCCTGGCCCCTGGCGGCAGTGCCCCTTACCCCTTGGATCAAGGGAGTCACTGGCACTGCGATTGCTAGGGGCTTCGTTCGTTCGACGCGTCGGCACGCTGACGTCACATGCCGACCACGGCAGGTGACGCACGCGCCGCGGCGCTGCAGACCATTTTCAAGAGCGGACTCGGTAAGCGGTCGCGATGCACTCGCCACCAGCGGATCATCACCTGCGTGTTCGCGGACGAGGTCATCCAGCGCCATTCCTTGGTCACGTTCGCTTGGCCACGCAGCAGAAACTGGCGTATGCCCATTTGTTGCTTGATCACTGCAAACGGACGTTCCCCTTCCGATTGCCGGCGCGTCCTTTGTGCGGATGCGGTCTCGGACAACATGCGCAGCCGCAACGCTTCGCGATGCGGGTCGTATTGGTCGCGAGACAACGTCCGTGAAGTCCCTTCTTCGCTTTGCAGGCACTGGGCGCGCAGCGGACACGATTCGCAGGCCGAGGCTTCCGCGCGATAGCGTTGACGCTCCACGCGACGCGCCGTCCCTTTCCGAACTTCGGAGGTGGTTCCGGTGTACGACAACGGTTGTCCGCGCGGGCACCAGTAGCAGTTCTCCGCCGCGTCGTACAGGAACGCTTCCTTGGCGAGTTGCACTTGATCCGGTTGACCCAGTGTCCCTTTGCGGACCACCACGATCGGCAGTTGAGGCCACTGTTCCGGCGCGATCGGCGTGCGGCCGTCCGCCCGTTTCACGAACTCCGGTTGAGCGGTGATCGGGCCATAGAACGTCGTCTGCCGTTCGCTGAGGTCTTCCAGATTCGGACCCGTCACGAACAGGCCATCGGCTGCCAGCGACTCCACATGGACCGCTTGTCCCGCAGCGGCGAAACGCCCTTCCAACGCCTCCAGCGAGGACACCAGATGCTGCTCTTCGTCCGTGTTTTGCAGGACATCGCCATCCAGAATCAATCCCGATTCCAGGTCCACATTGGCCAGCGGCGTGTAGTTCGGAGCGAACCCGCCCTCTTTGTTCGGCGACAAACGGGACTCCGGATCCGTCAGCGGAATCCGCTTCGGGACCGGCTCCTGCGCGGCCTTCACCCGCGCGATCTCGGCCTGCGCGAGACGCACCGCCTTCAGCCGGTTCTCCGTCTTCGCCAGTTTCTTCGCGACGCGGTGCAAGCTCGCATCGCCCAGTTGTTCCTCGTCCTGAGCATCCGCCGCGGCGACCTGCTGCTCCAACTCCGCAAACGTTTTCTGAAGCTGCTGTTCGATCTCGTCGAGCTGGGCCACCTCCACGATCCGCGACCGCGAACTGCTGGCGCGCAACCGTGTCCCGTCAAAACCAAACTGCGTCAGCGTGGTCACGCCCATCTGATACGCCAGCAATCCGAACTGCGTGTTGATCCCCTTGAGCAAGTCGGCGAACTGCTGGCGAAAGATCGAGATCGTGGAGTGATCCAACTCCCAACCTTCCGCCAGCCAGCGGAAATCGACGCGACACCATAACGCCGCTTCCAACTGCCGACTGGAACGAACTCGCGTCAGATGTCCGTACAGGATCACCGACGTCAACACTCGCGGATGCACGGGCCGAGCTCCCAACCTGCCGTGGTATTCCGCCTCGAACTGACTCCAATCGAGCGAACGCAAAATCTCATCGAGCACTCGCACGAGATGATCCTGTGGAATGACCTCATCGAGCGCCTCCTGAAACAACACCAACTGATTCCTCGCCACCGGCGGCATCGCCCACGTCATGGAAAGTTCCTCCTTGCCCGACACGATCTCGCTCACGACACTGACCGCTCAGGAAACCCGCTCAAGCTCGCCAACATTCGCGCGAAACCGCCACGCGGCGAAAAAAACCGAAAATTCTTACGACGAGAAATCCGACAAGCCGTCACGGTCGCGGCTCGAATTATTCAAAGGCTCGGAGCGTCGTGCCACATTGGTTGCGGCTTGCGGCGGTACTCAGAGGCCGGCGGCGACGGGCGCGAACGGGCTGGGGTGCGCGGGAACCTCGTCGCTGTTGGATAACTCTGGGACGCGGCGCAGCTCTGGTTTACTGAGATGTGGACCGCGTGACCGTCGCAACTCGGCGGAATTTTGGGGCGCGCTGTCTTGGGAAGGCTCATGGGAAACGGAGTTGATGTCGGACGATCGTCGCCGGCGTCGCGGTTCTGGTGCGGAGACGTTCGGAGTCAGC
>JANMIF010000481.1:0-8780 GCA_031375695.1 Planctomyces sp. | reverse complement strand
GGTGGCCGACTGCGGCTGTCACGACAATCGCATGGACAAGATCTGGTGGAACGAACTCTGGATGGGCTGGCCGATCGGTCCGCATTACGCCGAGCAATCAAACGTCACGAACGCTCACAAGCTGCAAGGCAAGCTGCTGCTAACCGTCGGCGAACTGGACCGCAACGTCGATCCCGCCTCGACTCTGCAAGTCGTCAACGCGATCATCAAAGCCGACAAGGATTTCGATTTCCTGATCGTCCCCGGCGGCGGCCACGGCATCGGCGAGTCCCCCTATGCCGCACGTCGCCGACAAGACTTCTTCGTCCGCCACTTGTGGGAAGCCGAACCACGCCGATGAGCGGAGCCACGTGCTGGTCGAGAGGCTCGCGCCGTACAATGGGCGAGTCTAAGATCCGTGCTGCGGCTCGGCCGGAATTCAGGCTGCCGAGTGGCCCCCCCGTTTTGCGGGCGTGTAGACCAGCGTATAGAGTGCAAGACGAGGAGCGAGAACGATGCGTGAGCGACGGAAGTTTACCCGAGAGTTCAAGAGAGAAGCCGTTCGGTTGTCGAGGCAGCCGGGGCGGGGTATTGGGGAGGTGGCGAAGAGCCTGGACGTGGGCGAATGTCTGCGGCGGAGGTGGCAGGACGAATTCGCGGCGGACGTTGGCTCGGCGTTCGCCGGGACTGGAAAGCAGACCGGACTTGAGGCAGAGAATCGCAAGCTGCGGGCCGAGGTCGATCGGCTGCGAATGGAACGTGAGATCTTAAAAAAAAGCGACGGTCTTCTTCGCGAAGGAGCCGCGATGAAGTATTCCTTCTTTGAGGATCATCGCGCGACCTGGTCGATCACGTTTGAGTGCGAGGTGTTGGCGGTGTCTCGCAGCGAATACGACGCGTGGCGTCGTATCCGGTGAGCAAACGGGAGCAGCGTCGCGAGTCGTTGACGGCTCAGATTTGAGAGTTCCACGTCGGTCATCACGCGTGCTAAATTCGTTGGGACGCTCGATTCAGTGCGAGTCAGATCCCGACGAATTTGGGAAGACAACGATTGGACTAATCACTTTTCAGGCCGTGCCAACATGTCCGACAGTTCGCTAAAAAGTTGGTCGGCGTCACGCAGGGAGGCGATTTCCACGGGGTCGTGGCTCGGCTCGACCGCGCTCGGTTCGCTGTTGGGTGAACCGACGTTGGCCGATGTCACGGCTTCACAACAGCCGGCGCGGGCCAAGCGGGTCATCTTTTTGTTTATGCACGGCGGCCCGTCGCAAATGGATTTGCTCGACGAAAAGCCGTTGCTCCACGAACGACATGGCAAAGAGCTGCCGGCTTCGATTCGCGGTCAGCAGCGATTAACCGGCATGACTTCGAGTCAGAAGTCGTTTCCTGTGGTCAGCTCGCCGTTTAAGTTTGTCAGCCACGGCGAATGCGGTGCTCGGCTCAGTGAGTTGCTGCCAGAGTTGGGCCAGGTCGCCGATGATCTGCGTATCATCCGCTCGATGCAGACCGAACAGATCAATCACGATCCGGCTGTGACTTTCATGCAAACGGGGCATCAACTTCCCGGACGACCAAGTTTTGGAAGCTGGCTGAGCTACGGACTCGGCAGCGAAAACCGCGATCTGCCGACGTTTGTTGTGATGTTGTCGCGAGGCAGCGCGGTGTCACCGGCCGATCCGTTGTTCGCCCGGTTGTGGGGTTCCGGATTCTTGCCGTCGAATCATCAAGGGGTGCAGTTTCGATCTGGTACCGATCCGGTTTTGTATTTGAACAACCCGTCTGGTGTTACGAGCACCGACCGCCGCCGCATGCTCGACACTTTGGCTGAATTGAATCGACAACAAGCTGCGATCGCTCGCGATCCAGAAATCGCCACGCGCATCGCGCAGTACGAAATGGCGTTTCGGATGCAATCGTCCGTGCCAGAACTCTCGGACTTGAGCGGCGAAACTCGCGAGACATTCGAGCTGTACGGTCCCGATGCGACAACTCCCGGTTCGTTCGCTGCGAACTGTTTATTGGCTCGGCGCTTGGCCGAGCGAGACGTGCGGTTCATACAGCTTTATCACCGTGGTTGGGACCATCATTACAACGTGCCGAGCAACCTGCGGCTGCAATGCCAGGACGTCGATCAACCGTGCGCCGCTTTAATCAAGGACTTGAAGCGTCGCGGCCTGTTAGATGACACGCTGGTTATCTGGGGAGGCGAGTTCGGTCGCACGATTTACTCGCAAGGCAAGTTGCGGCCGAATGACTTCGGCCGCGATCATCACCCACGCTGCTTCACAATTTGGCTGGCTGGCGGCGGGATCAAGCCGGGTCTGACTTACGGCGAGACCGACGACTTTAGCTACAACATCGCCCGCGATCCGGTTCCGATTCACGACCTGCACGCCACGCTGTTGCACTGCCTGGGAGTCGAACACACCCGGCTAATCTTCAAATTCCAAGGCCGCGATTATCGCCTAACCGACGTGCATGGAAACGTCGTGCAACCGTTGCTCGCTTGAAGGTTGGCACTAAGTAACTCGAAACGTGAGCGAAGGCGAACGCTCCACACGGTTCGCAAGACGGGATTCATCTGTTCGTGGAGCGCTCACCCTTCGGGTTACTTAACATTTCACCGCGCCGAACGCGGCGTAGCACGAATGTTTGTGCAGGATTTCGACATTGCGGAAGCCAACCGAGCGGAGCAGATCCAACTGAAACGGAACGGATCGCGGCGTGTCTTCGGCGATGATGTGCTCGAACATGGTCTGTCGATATTCCTCACCCTGGGTCGAGTCCAGATATTCGCCGTATTGCCGCCACTGGATGTTTTGGACTTCCGGGATGTCGCTTTCGACGAGATCGAAAATCCAAATTGAGCCGCCAGGATGCAAGATGTCGTGGAATTTTTGAAAGACCGACCGCCATTCCGCGTCGGTGCGCAGATGATGCAACACCGCTGAGGCGAGAATGATGTCGAACTGCTTCGGTCCGAAATCGAGTTCGCGAATGTCGCCTTGGATGGCGGTGACGGAGCCAGTTGTTTGAGGCTGAACTCGCGCGACCGCGCGATCCAACATCCGTTGGCTGAGATCGACCAGCGTGACATTCAAGCCAGGTAAGCGTTGCAGCAACTTCAAGGTGTAGTTGCCCGCGCCGCAGCCGACATCCAAAAGGCTGGTGGCTCGCGGGGTCGTGGCGGCGGCCACCTCGGCCACAAGATTCAAGGCCAACACGGCATCGACCGTGGCGACTTGCCCGGATTCGAGGTTGGCAAACGTTTCGACGTCGCTATCGAAGTACTGCCGGATTTCTTCGACCGTCGATTTTTGAATGGGCATGGGTGTCACCGTAGTTTTGATGGTCCAACTGCGTCACTGAGACTATGGGCTGGCAGACTAACTCAAGCGAACGGCCTGGGCTACAGATTCCAAACAATCGGATCAACCGACAGAACCTCGTCGGGCAGAATCCTCTTTCGCTTTGACCATCGGGGAGTCGCTTCGTATAGTCTCCGGTCGTCAATGAAATTCGATTCGTGGCTGGAATCGAATCCCCCGCCTCTGATCTCCGATGACAGGACGTCGCCCCGGAGACTCCCACCTAACTTGGCGAGGTGTCTGTTGAAACCTGCTCGATTGACTGCAAGTGTTTCGTACGTGTCTCTGACTTTCGTGTGCTGTAGAGTGCGGAACGCGATGTTGGTGTTGCTGATGCTCGGCATTTGTTTTGGCACAGAACGCCGAGGCATGGCTCAGCCACCAACCATTTCGTTGACAACGCCGCTGGCCGTGAAGCCGGGACAGGTCAACGATCTGAAGATTCAAGGAGCCAATCTTGCTGGCCCGACGCAACTTTGGACGAGTTTCACAGCGCAATCGGTCTTGGCTCCGGAAGTCGCGAATAACGGCATGAACGCGGCGGAATGCGTTTACAAAGTCACTGTGCCCAGCGATGTGCCAGTCGGAATTTACGGAGTCCGAATTGCCAACGCGGGCGGGACATCGCCGATGCGGCTAGTAGTGGTCGATGATTTAACGTCGGTGGGACAGGCCGCAGGCAACGGAATTCCCGCCGGAGCACAAGCCCTGACGCTGCCGGTCGCGGTGGATGGCCAGGTCGGGTCGCTGGCTCAACATTACTTCAAATTCACGGTCACTGCCGGGCAGTTGGTTTCGTTTGATGTGCTCGCGCGGAGGATCGGGTCGGCGCTCGATCCGATGATTCGATTACTCGATGCCAAGGGGCGAGAATTGGCTTACAGTGACGACGTGCCGGGGCTGCGATCCGATTCGCGATTGTGCTATCAGTTCAAAGACGCGGGCGAATACATGCTCGAACTTCGTGACATCCGCTTTCAGGGAAGTGGTAATCATTTCTTTCGGCTGCGGATCGGCGACTTTCCGTGCGTGACGGTTCCGTATCCGCTAGCAGTCAAGAAGGGAGTGGCGGCGAATGTCAACTTCGCGGGACTAAACCTCGACGGTGTGCAACCGGCGGCGGTGAACTTCCCGGCCAATGCAACGTTTGCTTGGGCTAGTATCGGTGCGAAACGAGCGAACGGTGCGAGCAGCAACTTTGCTCAGATCGCCGTCAGCGACCGCGATGAGTTTTTGGAAACCGAACCGAATGACGACCGTGCGATGGCCAATCGAGTCGATCTGGCTCAAGGGATCAACGGGCGATGCGACAAGCTCGGCGACACCGATCATTTCGTGTTCACCGCGAAGAAAGGCCAGGCGCTGACCTTCACCGGCATCGCGCGACGAGCCGGTTCTCCGGTGGCGCTAATGATGCGGCTGCTCAATGCGGCTGGGGCGCAAGTCGCGGCGAAAGAAGACATCCTCGGCGCGATTGACCCGACATTCGATTTTACATTCCCGGAAGACGGCGACTTCACGCTGGCGGTGCAAGACCTGTATCGGCAGGGAGGCCCGGCTTACGGCTATCGAGTTGTCGCGACTCCCGTGCAGACCGGCTTCACGCTTTCCGCATCGGCCGACACGATGAATGTTGTCGCGGGCGGCACGACGATGATCACCGTGAACTCAATCCGAAAAGGCTATGCCGGGACAATCAGTGTCGCGGCGGTTGATCTGCCGGCGGGCGTCACCAGTCACCCGACATTCATCGGTCCCGGTCGAGACACAGTGGTCCTGACGTTGCGAGCTGCCGCCGATGTGGCTCCGGGAAAGATTCAGCTCGCGAAAATTGTTGGGACAGCGAAGATCGGCGAAGCGAATTACTCGTCGGACGTCAGCATGTCGCCCGCGCTGACAACCGCGTTCGCGGGACTTCCGTGGCCGCCGCAGAATCTGACCGATTCGTTTGCGGTCGGCGTTTCGCCGAAGATGCCGATCAGCCTCACGATCGAACCAGCGGAAGTGGTCTTCGGCAAAGATCTCTCAGCCACCGTAAAAATCAAAGTCGAACGCCAAGACAAGTTCGATGAGCAAGTTGTGATCGCGGTCACCCCCGCTGCTCCAGCCGGCTTGCCCGCCGGGATCACCGCCGCTGTGAAGCCGATCGTCAAAGCGACGAACGAAATCGACATCGTCTTCACCGCGAATGCTCAGGCCCCGCTCGGCGAATTCACCGTCGTGCTAACTGGCCAGATCAATCAGAACAACGTCAACACGACTCAGCCGACGCCTGGAATCACACTGCGACTGCGTTCGGCGTTTGAGGCAGTTGCCAAATTGGACGCCGACAAAATCGCTCGCGGCGCGACGCTGAAAGGCAAAGTCACGATTGACCGCAACCCCGCCTTCAAAGGTCCGATCACCTTGACGGCGCAGAACCTCCCGAAAGGCGTGACTGCCGCCCCGGCGACGGTCGCCGAAGGGGCCGCCGAAGCCGAAATCGTCCTCACCGTCGCCGCCGATGCGGCTCAAGGGGCCGTCAACAATATCAACATCAAGGCCGACGCCATGAATGGTGCCGCAAAACTTACGGCGACATCACCGAACATCGCACTGACTGTGGAATGAAAAATGAACTATTAAAGTCATGGGATTCAACGCTCTTCATGACTATGCTTTGAGGTCAATCTGAACCTAAACCTGAGGGTGCTGACATGAGTTTCAATTCGATCCTCGCATTGTTTGCTGGTATTATCGTTTCGCTCGGAGCACTGGCGAACGCCGCCGATCCGACCGCCGTTTCGCTTGATCCAGGCAAGTTTGAATTGCGTGGTGCTCGGGCTCAGCAGCAGCTTGTGGTCAGCGGCACGTTCAGCGCGGATGACATTCGCGATCTGACCGCCTCCGGGGCACAGTTTGCTTCGTCGAATCCGGCCATCGTGAAGATCGAGGGGACGCTGGCCAAGCCGGTCGCGGACGGGACAGCTCAGATCACGGTGACGGTTGGCAATCTCAAGGCCACGGCCGATGTGACGGTCAAAGAAATGGCGATGCCTTCGCCTGTCAGCTTTAAGAATGAAATGCTAGCCGCTCTGACTAAAGCCGGCTGCAACATGGGAGCGTGTCACGGATCACCCTCCGGCAAGGGAGGTTTCCGGTTGTCGCTGCGAGCGTTCGATCCGACGGTTGATACGCTGACGTTGCGTTCCGAGTTCATGCAGCGCCGCATCAATCCGGTTCAGCCAGACGAGAGCTTGCTCGTTAAGAAGCCGCTTATGGAAGTCGCTCACGGCGGCGGGCGGCGAATCAAGAAAGGCGATCCGGTGCATCGTGTGTTTCACGGCTGGATCGGCGAAGGACTGCGGCTCGATGCCGATACTGTGCCGGACCTCGTCAAGATCGAAGCCTTTCCGAACAAACGAGTCTTCAAGCCCTCCGGCAATCAGCAGCAACTAGTGATCATGGGGACGTACTCGGACGGCAGCGTTCGTGACGTCACCGCGCTCACGGTTTTCAGTTCGTCCAACGAGCAGGTTGCATCGATCAACGACAGCGGACTTGTCTCGAAGACCGGCCGCGGCGAAACCGCCGTGCTCGCCCGCATCCTCGACAAGATGACGACCAGCTACATCACGTTCCTCGAAGATATCCCCGGCTTTGCCTGGAACAACCCGCAGCCGAACAACTTTGTGGACAACCTAATCTTCGAGAAGTTGCAGCAGCTTCAGATATTGCCGTCCGATCTTTGCACCGATGAAGAATTTCTCCGCCGCGTGTACCTCGACGTGACCGGTCGCTTGCCGACGATTGAGGAATCGACCGCGTACCTCGCCAATCCCGCCCCCGATAAGCGTGCTTTGTTGATCGAAACGCTTGTCGAGAGCGATGACTTCGCGGACTTCTGGACTCTGAAATGGACTGACATCTTGCGGTCGAACAGTAAAAAGCTCACGGGCACGGGCACGCACAAATTCCGCCGCTGGGTCTATGACACAATCCGTACCGATAAGCCGTTCGACCAGTTTGCTCGCGAGTTGTTGACGGCCAGCGGCAGCGTGTTTGAGAACCCCGCCGCGAACTATTGGCGAGCCAGCCGCGACCCCAACGATGCCGTCGAAACAACCGCGCAGTTGTTCCTTGGCATTCGAATTCAGTGTGCGAAGTGTCACAACCATCCGTTTGAACGTTGGTCGCAAGACAACTACTACGGCATCGCCGCCGCCTTCACGCGGATCGCTCGCCAAAAGGGGGACACCGCCGAAGAGGAAATCGTCTACCCCATGCCGACCGGTGAAATCAACCAGCCCCGCACCGGCAAGCAAATGAAAGTGCATTTGCTGCTTAAGGGAGATGTCGATGACGTCCCCGATCAAGATCGCCGAGCAGTCTTTGCCAACTGGCTTACCACTCCAGACAACCCGTTCTTTGCTCGAGCGGCCGTAAACCGTATTTGGGGCCATCTCCTTGGTCGCGGCATCGTCGAGCCGGTTGATGACTTCCGCGACTCCAATCCACCGTCAAATGCGAAGCTGCTCGATGAACTCGCATCGCAATTCGTGAAGAACAATTTCAGCACGAAGTTCGTCGTCAAGACGATCCTGAAGAGCCGCACGTATCAGCTCAGCAGCCGCAAGAACCCGTTCAATAAGGACGACGAGATTTACAACTCGCACTCGAACACGCGGCTGCTCTCGGCTGAGCAATTGCTCGACGCGATCTGCCAAGTGACGAACGTCCCGGAAACGTTTGCCGGCCTGCCCCCCGGAACGCGAGCCGTCTCGCTCGCCGATCCGCCAACCGATCACTACTTCCTGAAGATCTTCGGGCAGCCGCAGCGAGAAATGGCTTGCCAATGCGAACGTTCAAACGAATCGAACTTGTCGCAAGCTTTGCAAATGATTAACGGTCCCACGGTTCACGGAAAACTCCGAGCCGACACTGGCCGCATCGCTATCTTTGCGAAAGAGAACAAACCGGACGACGAAGTCATCACGACCTTGTACCTATCGGCTCTCAGTCGCAAGCCGACCGAAGCCGAACTCGCCGCCGCCAAACGCCACATTGCCGCCCAATCGGATCGGCGTTTGGCTCTTGAAGACGTGGGATGGGCGATCCTGAACTCGAAAGAGTTCTTGTTCCAGCACTGAGATATTTTCGACTTTACACCCCTTTACTTTACCTTGTGGACCACCATTGGAGGTCCATCAGCGTCGGGTTCGTATCGGTCATAAGATCGCCGGGCTGATCCCCGTGAAGCCCTAGATTCCGAAGCCGTAGGCAGCTGATGTCGAGGTACGTGATGACGTTTCCGGCCTGGTTCATCTTGGGTAGCAGTTGGTGATGAGATTGGGGTTGGAAAAATGTCTGTTTCCGTGAAGCTGGGTTGGGGGTTCAAACCAATTCCAGTTTCATGGAGGAAACAGACATGGACGATTCTCAATTGCCGGTGGT
>JANMIF010000422.1:0-2858 GCA_031375695.1 Planctomyces sp. | reverse complement strand
GGCCTCCGTCTCCCGAACTTGTGGAGTCGAGTCCTTCAGGCGGCCAGTTCGTTGGTGAATCAGCTCGTGGGCGAACTCGTGGACCAACACGGAAAACTTTTCGGACTCTGGCAGATTCGGTGAGACTTTGATGGCACCCGGCGTGGATACCCCTTTTGCCCCAGCCCTGTGAATGTGTTGTTTTGTTGTTGTCATTGACAGAGGATCCTCGCTGTGGCGACATGCTTTCCGTTCCCTGAGTAGCGGCGTTGGGGCTTCGGCTTCTTGGGACCGCGCGGGTGTGATTGGTATTTCTTGAGGTTCACATAACTCGCTAACTCGTTCAGCAACTCCGCGAGGGCGGTCGGTTCGAGATGTCGAAACACGCGCCAATGTTTCTCCGGAATCGCGATCATCATCCCTCGCGTGACTTGGGAAATCTCCAACGACAGGTAGTACCCCGAGAGGTTCTGGTTGACCTGCTCCTCACCATGCACCGCGCCCAACGAAGCCGTGATGGTCGAGAGGAGATTCCACGCCGTCAGCGCCAGGCTGAACGCGAATAACGCCGCCTTCGGATACGCCAGCGTGCGAATCTCACAGCACAGATGCTGGGTCAGTTCTTGGAACATCGACTCGATGGTCCAGCGTTGGCGATACAGCTCGGCCACTTTGCAGGCGTCCGCCTGGCGGGCGGTCAGGTTGGTGAGCAACCGAATGTGCGTCTCTTTGTCACGTGTCGGCTGGTCGAGAACCAGCGTGATCAGCCGCAACCGCATGGTCTGGCCGCTGTCAGGATCGAGGATTTCGACCGGTTGCTCGAAGACTTTGCCGGTCGCGGTGCGGCCTTTGGAAACCTTCTTCCCGACGACTTGATACGGCAGATTCGCGTGATGTCGAATGATGAACTTGGCTTTGCGCCGCCAGATGCCAAACAAGAAGGAGCGCACGCAGAAGTTGCGATCGGCCAGCCAGAGTTCGTCCGGCTGAATCGTGGGCAGAACCAAGTGCAGCAGCGAACGCTCCTGAGCATGGGCGTCCTCGCAGGGGAACTCCTCGATCACCAATCGCTGATCGGCGTCAAACACCACCAGCGCCTGGCCGGGCAACGGAGCCGCCGTGTCGAAACGCAAAACTTCCAGGCGATGCTCGGTGGCCGCGAAGTGATTGCCATCCAGGACGCGCGTGCGATATTTCTTGAGCAATCGCTGTCGCCGAACCTTCATGGCCCGGATGATGGGATCCAGTTGTTGAGCGGACTCCCGGACCAACGCCGCGCCGACGACCGGTTCGATGTGGTTGAGCTTGTTGTAAAACGCCTTCCGGCTGACCGGCAACGTTCCCTCCCGATCTTGCAACGCCGCGCCGACCGTCGGTCGAATGGTGAAAACGACCTCGGAGAGCACTTCCGCCACCGTGTGAAATGGCAAGTCCCGCGTGTAGCCTCGCACGGCATGCTTCGCGAAAACCTGGTTGAGCCGTTCCGGATGAAACAGCCGGTCGACGAGACCTCGCATCATGACGCTCACCGGGCTTTGTTCAATAAATGCCTGAAACTTCGAGTGCAGCAACATCCTTGTCGCCTTTCGTCACTAAAGACTGAGATTCAAATTCCAACCGTCAGACTCAGTACGATTTCGTTTTTCAGCAATCCGATAAACCCCAAAAACGTAGGTATCCAAACCTCACGTTCACGGGTCTGGCCTTCTGACGCTCTTGCTCGCGCTCTTTCGCAAGTTCCTGTTTACGAAGTTCGTGCCACCAATCCGGCGGAGTGCGGCGAGAATTCTTAGCAGCCTTGAGATTGTCGATGAAGTACGCCTGTGGGCTGCGTTTGAAGAAGCCCGCGCGATTGCGTTCCATCGCAGCAAGCGTGATGTCGGCCCACTGTTCGATCTGCCGTGGTGAGTAGTGGCTCATGACGCGAGCAATGGTTCGATCATCCAACCCGATCGACGTGAGCGGCTCATACAGAGGCGAGTCGGCTGGTTCAGCACGGCGTTCGTTGCCCTGAGAATCGAACTGCGGACCACGCACAAGGCGGAAGACGTACCGCCCCTTCGATTGCTTCTGGAACAGACGGGATGGATCGGCCACGTCCTGCGGGAGCCGAACGATGTCGGCACTCACGAGTTGCTCAATGCAATGAGCCATCTTCTGACGGAGTCGTGTCGTTTCCAGCGTAGGACAAAAGCCGAGCACGTTCACGGCAATGTGTCGTAGATCGAGCTGTGGCGTCTGGTCCGCTCGCCAAAACAACTTCTTGAGGAACAGATACAATCGCCGGGCGGCAGGGCTGAGTTGCAGATACCTCGACAAGTCGAATTGCAAAGCACCGCCGGTCGCACGAGCCAGCTCGAAGAAAATCGAATCCCAAGCAAATCGCCACGCGCGGTTGGAATCGTCGCCGAGCGGCAGACTGTAGCTCAAGAATCCGAACGAGACGGCTCGATGCTCGCCCCGAATTGGGTCATAGAAGAAGTCACTCTGATAGCGAATACCGGCGAGACGTTTGAGCGCGGCTCGGAACAGCTCAAATTCACGACCACCTTTCTTGGTCTCGTCAACAAGCCCCAGCCGTCGCAGGCAGAAATACGGCGTGGCCATGAACTCAGCACACGGTTCCGGTTGCGATAGGGCGAGTGCGAGCAGTCCCCACAAATAGAGTTCATCGTGAGCCGAGAGGCCATCCAATCCGCCGATCCGAACCGTGGCCTGTTTCCGGTTTCGGCTGCGGTCGGTGAAGAAGTACGACGTCTCGAAGGTGAAATTCGGCCGGAGCGACTCGGCCGAATCGAGCGGGCAAAGGGCGTGTTCGACGAGACTCAGTTGGGCACTCGCCGTGGTGAGCGAGTGATGTCTTTGTGGCCGAATCGGAA
>JANMIF010000421.1:0-10529 GCA_031375695.1 Planctomyces sp. | reverse complement strand
TCGCCGCAACCGCATCAACCCACGCGTCATCAAACGCAAGATGAGCAACTGGTTGAAAAAACGGGACAAACACCGCAATTCCCCGCAGCCAACCAAGACTTTTCGAAAGGCGATCGTCATGCTCGATTGAACGGTATTGCGCTTAGGGGACAGGCTTTTGGATTTCGACGATGGCGTCAAAAAGTTCGCCGCAGCGGCG
Source organism: Planctomyces sp. (assembly GCA_031375695.1). Lineage (GTDB taxonomy): Bacteria > Planctomycetota > Planctomycetia > Planctomycetales > Planctomycetaceae > SXKJ01. Next base: position 10,330 of record JANMIF010000421.1, on the reverse strand, counting down.
GCCGTCGCGGGTGATGTCGAAGGCGATGAGTTGGACGCCGGGGCGGGTGTCGGGGGCGGCACGAACTCGAAAACGAGCTTGCTGACGAGACTCGGCGGGGAGGCGGAGTTCGATCGTTGCCGGTTCGACGACGAGGCCGGGCGGAGCGTGAATCTCGATCCGCTGAGTTTGTTCGCGGAGCAAAAAATTGCGGAGGTGCAGCGTCAGTTCGATGGACTCAGCGGCACGAACCGTCGAGCGATACGGTTGAGCGCGGACCCAGAACGGGTCGAAGCCGTAACGATAGTCGTCTTCGCGGATCAAGTCGCGGAAGGCATCTCGCATGTCATACGACCAGCGGCGATAGCGCTCGATGAACGCGGCCGGTTCGGGCATCACATACGAATGCCCGCCGAGCAGCAGGTCAGGTTTGATCCGAGCGAGATACTCGGAGCCGACGATGTAGCCCTCTTCGAGGATCGCACTGTTGTGCGCGACCATCGCTTCGTGGCCGGTTTGCGCCGGATCGCTTGGATCACCGAAGAGGTTGTCGCCGGTGAAGGCGATTCGTTTGCCGTCGATCATGCCCTGAACGCATAGCGCGAACTCGGTTTGGCCCGGCATCCAATCGACGGTTAAATCGAATCCTTCCCAGCTCAGCTTCTCGCCGTCTTTGAACAGCCGATTTAGCCGCACGCCGTCGATCCCTTTGCCATAGGACTGAATCGGCGCGGCGTAGTCGAACCATTCGGGGTGTTCACACACGTTGGCCATGCGGTCAAGTGCCCAGACCTCGGTGCCCCATCGCTCACGCAGGTGCGGAGCCTGCAAGAAATGATCGCCGTGCATGTGCGTTGGGATGACCGCGTCGATTCCCTTGAGGCCCAGGTGCTCGCGCATGCCCACGATCGCTTGATCGAGCACTTCGGGCTTAATGAGTCCGCAGTCAATCGCCAGTCCGCGACCGCTGTCGGCAATGATGAGATAGAAGTTCGGGTAATAGTCCGGCCCGCGAAACTTGTAAACGTGCGGCGAGACTTGCCAGACGTGCGGCACCTTCGTCGGTCGCGACAGCCGATCCTGCGCTGCCCCAGAGAAAGTCGAAACCGGATAACCACGGATCAACAGCTTCTCGAAGCGCCGCAGCTTGTCTTGAAACTCGCTCAACTGTTTGGCTGGCCGACGAATCGCCGGGCCGTGTGACGGTAACAGCCATTCGGGATCGTAGCCGGCCACTTGCCCGGCTGAGTTCGCCAGCGCCCACACGCCCGCCGCGAAACCGTAGTCCCATTCCGAATCAAACCAAGTGTGCAGCTTCGCTCCGTCGAGCATCACGTCGCCGCTGAAGGCCAGCCAGCCGGACTTCGTGCGCAGCAGATACGACATCGCTCCGGGACTGTTCCCTTTCGTGTCGATGCACCAGAACTCGTGACCGTGCCATTGAAACGTGTCCATCTTTTCGAACGCACGATCGATCGCGATCGGCTGGATCGGCGGACGGACATAGCTCGCGCCGTGAATCGTGAAGGGGTCTTGCAAGCGGACTTGCATCTTTCGAAAGTCGGTCGGCTTCTCGAACAACGCTCGTTCGGCGGCCGGTGCTCCGATCTTCGTTTCCGAACCCGCCAAGCGCGGCGCACCCTGACACTGCTCGCGATGATGATGCGTGAACAACACCCATTCGACATGCTTCACGCCGATCTTCGGCAACTGTTCGAGTACGCTGCCGTCCCCCAAGTCGATCAACAGCGCCGAGTCGCCGTCGCGCAGTACCCACACGTTACAGACGTCGGTCCACAAGAAGACGTCCGGGTGAGCGACCGCGTCCGGTTGCGAAAGCTCGGCCGCGACCGCTTGGCAGGAAGTCCAAACCGTGAATGCCAACAAGACCGAGGTCATCAGGCGGAATTGGTTCATGAGATTCTTTCCCCGCGACATGGTAAGCACCTCACTGGAGATGTCACGGAACCCGCTCAAAAGGGTTGATTGACGGGGACTTTTGACGGACCAGTGGTACGCGGCGACGGAAGAGAAGATCGTCGCTGTGATCGGCAAGTCGATGACAAATCGGTTCTCGGCTCGAATCGTCGCTCGTTCAAGTTAGCGGAGTTTATCCAGTGGGCCGTCGACTAACTGATCCAAGACATCACTCGACGTGGACGGCTCGTTGTCAGAGTCATCGCTCGGTTCCTCGCGGCGTGGGAACTCGTCTTCATCGCCCTCGTCGTGACTCATGCGGAGGATGGTCGATTCGTTGTCAGCGGCTTGCTCGGCGGGTGGGACGAGGGCGGGCACTTCCGGCTCAACCGGCGATGAGGGCTTCGAGGGCTTGGTGATTGGCGGCGGAGCGGTCTCCGTCTCCGTTTCGGTGCCAACCCCGTCGATCAGGACGAGGTCGTTGGTGGTCAGCAGCGAACCTTTTTCGAGTTGGATATTTTTCTGAGCGACGGCGTATTCGGCCAAGCATTGAACGTAGCGAATCTCGGCTTCAACGGCTCGACGTTGGGCATCCAAGACGCGGTCGATGTCGATTGGCAGGCCGCTCTTCTCTTCGGCTTCAAGCGAATTGAGAACTTCTTTTGCAGCCAGCATGCGATTGAGATTGTTTTGACAGGCTTCGTAGGCTCGCACGGCGTCGGCGATCGCATTGCTCAAATCGTGGACGACCTCGCGTTCTTGTTCGCGATGAATCGCCCGCTCGTGAGACAACTGCAACTCGGCGTTCGCCACGGCGGCATGACCTTGGCGGAAGCCGATTGGCATCGACATCTCGACGCCCAGCAGCCACTCCTGATACGAGCCGTTGGCCAAGTTGCCGACAGAGGACGCCGGCCGGGCACCACCTTGATTTCCCTTGTCGATGAAGTTGTCGCCGAAGCCTCGGAACCGATAGCGGCCGATGGCATCCAACTGGGGATTGAGATAATTCTGAGCGGCGAGCAATTCCATTTCGCGGCGGCGCACTCGCATTTGTTGACGTCGAAGTTCGGGACGACGGGTCAACGATTCATGCATGATCGTCTCCCAGTCGTACAGGACTTCAGCTTCGGACGGATCCTGATTGGGCCGCAGTAAGTTTCCATCGCTGATGGGCAGGCCAATCAACAATCGCAATCGACGTTCGCAAACTTGTACACCGCCGGTGGCTCGCAACGTTCCACCGGTGCTGCCGTTTCGAGTTTGCGTCCCCTGGACCAAGCGGCCGGCGAGAGAGTCATCCACTTCGCTCTTAAAGCGATAATACTGCTCACGAGCGAGGGCTTCTCGCGCGGCGGGAGCCCCTTCGGCTTCGACCTGAGCCTTGATCTTCCGCCAGGATTCGAGCGCATCATTCATGGCATGAGTGCGGGCGTTGAGTTCTCGGTAAGCGAAGTACAAATCCCAATAGCCGTTGACCACGTTGCTGACGAGATCGCGCAGCGCGATTTCGAAGTCGAGCTGATTGATGTCCGTGTTGACTCGCGCGATCAGAATGCCGTTGTAAATTCCCGGTACGGAATTTGGCCCGGCGATCCGGTTAAACTGCACGCCGCCGCCGGCCAGTAACGGCTGACGGATTTCCCCTTCGATGGCGGAGTTCCAGGCACTGGCAAAGGTATTTCCAGGAGCGTTGTTGCTGTCCATATCGGCCGTTGAGCGAAACGTCATCAACGCACCGGTGGCCGCACGCTTGGACAATTCCATGCGATAATCGTGAGCATCTTGGGCGAAGATATTCACGCCGCTAGCTTGGAACTTGTTGTTGACAATGCGGTCGTTCCGGTTGAAGTTCGCTGCACCGCGGAACTGAGTATCGAAGGCACTTAGCGCGGCCGCCATGCCGAATCGCGGATCGGTCTCTTGCAATCCAGTGGCGTAACGCGTCTTTATGCCTTCGGGCGTGCGGAGCATCGTTCCGCCCAGTTCGCGCAGAACCTCCGAATGTTCCATCGCAATCTGCATGATCTCGCTGAGCGCAACGTCGCGATAAGTTATGTCTTGTCCGTCGCGAAGTGTTTTCGAAGTGATCGGGGCGGCGGAATAAGCGGCCGGATAGATTTCTGGCTGCGGGTTATCGACATGAGAGCTGATGCAGTCGATCTCCTCGGTGTTATTCCCGGCCGTCGTTTTTAAAGACGTGGGAGACGTCGCGCACCCCCACAGGCTCACACTGACCGCTGTCGCCAGCAGGCTGGTGGCGGCTCGCCGACGCAGATTGTGGTCTGCGATCCATTGACGCAAGTTGAAGAGTTTTTTTGGCGACATCCGTGTCGATTCCCGATCGCGGCAGTATCACGAGTCGAGCCAAAGTAGCTCGGCGCATTTGATCCTCAGGCTCAACGAAGAACCCGTGTTCTTGTTCATCGGCAAGCGACTTGTCCGAAGGCAGAAAATTTTCCGATTCTGCGGGTCATGCCGAAAAGAAAAACCTTTCCGGCTCATCAGTCACGTAATGCACCGATTCCGGGCGATCTGCGCGGAGTGCGGTAAGTGGGCTGCATCGCCTATTCCCGGTGACTTGGCAAACCACGAAGACTGCGAAAGTCGGAATTTAGAAACGTAAATCCTCGGCAAAGCCGCGATGGGTCGAGTGTCGATTGGCAGATATACTACTCCGAAATTTGGCTGATGATGAACTGGACCAATGGGCGGGATCCACTTCATAAGGCGAATGAAAGAATTTGGCTGAGCAATCGAAGGACAAACAATTCTGTCCGTTGTTAATTACTGACAGACAAGATTGCCCATCTTACGGGTGAGTTTTCATTAGCCGCTCCCCTATTTCGCACTTGTCCCATTTGGCAACTTCCGCAAATCACAATTCATGAGCGTTACCACAACCGCTGACAGTGTCATTCGCTCCGAGTCCTTATTGACTCGCATGGACTCGTTGTTGGAACACGCCGAGCGGTTGGCTCGCAGCGACATGGGGGTGGCGGAATTTCATCAGGACGTGTTGGGGGAATTGGCTTCGATTGTGAATGCCGACGGAGTGGCTGTGTGGCTTTGTCGTCCGCAGCAAATCGGACTCGTTTTCGATACCCGTGCCGAGCAGCAGTCCGAATGGGCCACGCGCGGGCTGGAGTTGATTCAGAATTTGGATGATGAGCGGACCGTGTTGGTCCCGCCGCAGGTGAGTGGTCGGCTGCCGAACTCAACGGAGTTTGCTCGGTGCGCGTCGTCGGTCATCCTGGCGTCGTCGTTCCGCTTGGCGTTGGATGTGCGTCTGCCGCCATCGGCTCAGCGCGGCGAAAACGTGGGTGAGTTTGTGGCCGCCGTGGCAGCAATCGTCGCCGAGTTTCATCGCGGCCGGCAGTTGGCTCGATTGATGTCCGAGTTGCAAGATCGCGAGCGAGTTGCGGCGGTGTGTCGTGAGCTGCATTCGTCGCTGGATCGCGAACGGATCGCGGCGATCTTGGCTCACGACGGCGCGGCTGCCGTGCGTGTCGATCGTTTGTGCGTGTTGTTGGCGACAGGTGATCTGCAGCCGTTTCGCTTGGCCTCGGCAACGGCTGTCACCGAGTTGAATCCGCGAGCCAACGATTGTCGCGAGATCGAAACCTGTGTGGCTCAACTTCGCGCCAAAAAAAGTCAGGTTCCGTGGAGTACGGCAGCCGCGACGGATAGTGACCCGAACCCGACGCGCGAGCGAGGAAGCGAAGTCATCGACCGCTTGCTGGCCGAAACGGGAGCGAAGCGAGTGCGGGTCGAGCCGATTGGACCGAGCATCGGATCGTGGGATGCGGCGGTCGGCGCCATCTTGCTGGAGCAATTCACAGAACAGCCGTCGCGCGACGATGACGCGGAGATTCACGAACTCACGCGACACGCGTTTGTGGCGTTCCGCAATGCCGCACGAGTGGAAGAAATGAGTTGGTTGGGGCGTTTGCGAGCGAGTTGGCGTCGCGCGGCTTCGCGTCGCGGACTGTTGATTGCGAGCGGTGTCGTTGCGGTCGCTCTGGCGTTGATCTTGGTTCCAACGGATTTCGAGATCGAAGCCCCCGGTCAAGTGCAGCCCGAGAGGCGACGGAACATTTTCGCTCCGGCCGACGGAGTCATCACGCAGGTCGTGGTCAGCAACGGCGCGGCGGTTTCGAAAAGTGACGTCCTGCTGGTGATGCGGAATGCCGAGCTGGACCTGGAAGAGCAACGGATTCGAGGCGAAATCGCGACGACAACCGCGCGGCTGGATTCCGTCCGCGCGGCGCGCGTGAATCGCGGGTCGAACAACAGCTCATCGGCACAGCTCACGGCGGATGAGGAAGAACTTAAACAAGCACTCACCAGTTTGAATCGGCAGGTGGAGATTCTGACGACGCGACAGTCCGAGCAGACGGTGAAATCGCCGTTGGCCGGGCGAGTGATTCGTTGGGACTTGGTGCAATCGCTGGATTCGCGACCGGTGCGGCAGGGCGAGCTGCTGCTGCAAGTCGCCGACACATCCGGGCCGTGGGAACTGGAGTTGCGAATTCCCGATCGCAGCGTTCGGCATGTGCTGAATGCTCGGCAAGCGGTTGCGAACGAATTGCCGGTTCGATTTATATTTCGCATGTCACCGCGTGAGTCGTATGCCGCGCGGCTGAGTGCGGTCAATCTGACGACCGAATTGGATCACGCCGGAGAACTGAGCACGCCGGCGACGGTGGCGTTGGCCGACTTGAAGTTGCCCGAACTGCGACCAGGATCGAGCGTGTTAGCGAAGATTCAGTGTGGCCAAAAGTCGCTGGGTTACGTTTGGTTTCGTGAGTTAATTGAGTTTGTCGAGCGGCATGTATGGTTTTGATTTGGAACGCGGGGTCGGGTGTACGAATTTCAGTTTTTGCCGTTGCGAACTTGGGAAATGGGCACGTCGAGATCGGCAAAATCTCAAATTCGTACACCCGACCCCTCCGTCGACTCCCTCGGAGTAAAGGCAAAAGACACTATGAAATGTCTCATCGGATTAGCGGTGTTGTTGGCGATGTCGAATGACGGCTTTTTGTCCGATGCGGCCGAGTCGATTCCGGTGCAATCGGCGCTCGTTCGCGTTCTCGACGAGGCGGAGGTGCCGGCTCGCGACGCGGGTGTGCTGGCGGAGTTGTCGGTGCGTGCCGGCGATCAAGTGAAGTTGGGGCAAATCATCGGGCACTTGGATGACGATGATGCCAAGGTGGCGGTGTCTCGTGCAGAGCTCGAACTAGCGATCACCGAACGACAAGTGAAAAACACGTTGCCGGTGCGAACAGCCGAGGCTCTGCTGCGCGAGGCGGAGCAGGATCGCAATCAAGCGGAGTTGAGCCTGCGGATCGCGGTTCGCAAGGCGGGGAACGATGTGGCGGTGCGTCATGCCACGAAGTCCCGCGATGCGTCGAAAGCGGACTTCGAGCGGGCGGTGCAATCGCGGAAAACGTTCGCGGCCAGCGTGTCGCAACAGGAGCTGGACAGGCTGCGACTGATCGTCGAACGGGGCGATCTGGAGATCGAGAAGGCGGAGTTCGATCGCGAATTAAGCGAACTCCAAAAGAAAATCGAAGACGCCACGATCAGCGAACACGATCAAGCGATTGATCGGCTGATGATCGGAGTTGAACAAGCCAAAGAGCAAAAAGAAGTCGATGCGCTGACGCGCGATCTCAAAACGCGAGCGGTCGAACAATCGCAGTTGCAACTGCGGCGACGGCACATTCGCTCGCCGCTGGACGGTGTCGTAGTCGAGATGTTCCGGCAGCGGGGCGAATGGGTCGAACCGGGTCAGCGAGTGCTACGAATCATGAGGCTGGACCGCCTGCGCGTCGAAGGCTTTGTGGACAGCCGCCGAGTGCGCGGCGATCTGCGCGGCGCGACGGTGAAAGTTCGTGTCTCCGAGACAGATGGTGAAACTGTCGATGTCGTGGGCAAAGTGACCTTTGTCAGCCCGGAAGTGGACCCCGTCAATCATCAAGTTCGCGTCTGGGCCGAAGTCGATAACCCGGAGTTTGTGCTGCGCCCCGGCTTGGCGGCAGAGATGACGATTGAAGTGGGGAAACGAGCGAAGTGATTGGAGCTTTCAACCGCATCGAATCGTTTCCAGTACACGATCAATTAACAAACCATGACCGCAGCGACACCTCACAACACGTTGATCCCTTGGTGCCGTCGACGCGATGTTGTCGCGTGTGCGGTGGAGTCGGAGGGCGAGGCCGCATGGACGTTGAAGGATCCGTTGTCGCTGGCTTACTTTCGCATGCGGTCCGCGGAATACGCCGTGTGGAATTGTCTGGACGGGCGCATCACCGTCCGCGAACTGTTGACCGAGTTGGGGCGTCGGTTTCCGCGTGAGCCGTGGAGCGCGGAGAATCTGCTGACGTTTTTGTCGTCGCTGGCTCAAGCCGGATTGGTGACGTTGTCGCAGCCGGGGCAGAGTCGGCAGATATTTCGGCGGCTGGAATCGCAGCCAGCACGACGTTGGCTGCAAAGACTCGGCGGGTTATTGGCGTTTCGGTGGCGCGGCATTGATCCGGAACCGCTATTGCGACGGACCGAGGCGTGGACAAGCTGGCTGTTTCATCCCATCAGCGTGACGGCAGGATGCGGCTTGATTGCAACCGCCGGGTTGTTGGTGTTGTTACGCTGGGAGACATTGATTCAGCGGTTGCCGGATTCTCAGGCAATGCTCGGTGTGGCGAATTGGTTGCCGCTGGTCGTGGTGTTCGTGTTGATCAAGCTGCTGCATGAACTGGGACATGTGCTGACCTGCCGACGTTTCGGCGGTGAATGCCACGAGCTGGGCGTGCAAGTGTTGTTGTTCATGCCGTTGTTTTATGGCGACGTGACGGATGCTTGGATGTTGTCTCGGCGTTGGCCGCGGATCGCGATTTCGGCGGCTGGCATCTTTGTGGAACTGTCGTTGGCGGCGATCGCGACCTGGCTGTGGTGGTGGAGCGTTCCCGGTTGGCTGAATTCGGTCTTTTTGAATGCGATGCTAGTTTGCTCGGTCAACACGTTGTTGTTCAACGGGAATCCTCTGCTGCGATACGACGGTTATTATGTGCTGTCCGATTTGTGGAATCGGCCGAACCTCGCGGCTCAGGGACAGCACGCGGTGCTGACATTGGGCGAGCGGCTGGTGCTGGGCGTCAGCGATGACGAACCGCAATGGCATTCGCCAGAGTGGTGGTGTCTATTCGCTTACGGCGTCGCGTCGAGCGTGTATCGCTGGCTAGTGTTGATTGGGATCGTGTGGTTTCTGAGCGGAATGTTCGAGCCGCTCGGCTTGGGTGTTGTGGCGAGAACATTGTCGATTCTGGTCGTCGGATCGGCGGTAGTCATGCCGATTCTGAATCTCGCGACGCGCTGTCGAATGCGCTGGACTCACGGATTGTTGCGACGCGGGAGAAGTTTGATCGGCGGCGGTTGTTTGATGTTATTGATCGCCGCTGTGATGTTGGTTCCGTGGCCACATTCGGTCCGCGCTCCGTGCGTGCTGCATCCGGCGGACGGCGTACCGATGTTCGTTTCCGCCGGCGGAAGAATTGAACGAGCGGCCGCACCGGGTCAAAAGGTGGCGGTCGGCGACCTGTTGCTCGAATTGTCGAATCCCGATTTGCAATTACGGCGCGAACGTCAATCGGCGGAAGTCGCCAAGCTCACGATCCGTTTGAAAAACCTGGAGACCCAGCGTGCGAATCGGGATCTCGCCAGCCAACAGATTCCGGCCACTCGCGATGCCCTCGCGAGTGCTCAACAACGACTGAAACAATTGGACGACGATCTGCAACGCTTGCGAATCGTCAGCCCCGTGGCCGGCACAGTGCTGCCGCCGCCGAATCAGCCACGAACTCGCCCGTCTGGCCCGACACTGACCGCTTGGCAGGGGACACCGCTCGATGCCAGCAATCATGGCGCGACGCTGGCCGAACAAACGCTGGTCTGCGTGATCGGTGATCCGACGAAACTCGACGTGTTGTTGTATGTCGATCAACAGGCAATCGAGTTTCTGCGAGTCGGCCAAGCCGTGCGGTTGCAGTTAAGTTCCGATCCTGCGAACACACTGAAAGCCGAAGTCGTGGAACTCGCCGCGATCCGCACGGCCTCCGCGCCGCGCGAACTAATCGCCTCGCACGCGATTGCAGCTCAACCCAGTCCAAGCGGACCGATCCCAATCGAAGTGCTGTACGAAGTCCGCGCTCGGCTCCGCGAATCCGCCGCTGCGGCCAGCTTCTATTCGCCCGGCCAAGCCCAGATCGCCTGCGGAACGCTTCCCTTGTGGAGCCGCGCGTGGCGGTCGCTGCGAAACACGTTCTCAGCAGACTTGTGAGCTGAGACAATGACGCAATTAAGGTAAACGGACACCAGCGGCCGAAGTCTCTGCTGCGGTGACGTCGTATCGGCAACCTACCCCGCATTATCCACG
>JANMIF010000408.1:0-7520 GCA_031375695.1 Planctomyces sp. | reverse complement strand
GATCCGCTGGCCCGGCCAATTTCCGCCGAATTCAACGTGCGACGATCTCGTCTGTTTTCTCGATTTCGCGCCGACGATGCTGCGACTGGCAAGAGTTGAACTGCCATCGCATCTGCATGGCCAAGTCTTGCCGCCAGTGATTTCACGAACGGAAGGCAGCAGAAGTCGTGAGACTTCTGACGTCGATTCCAGAACTCTCACGAGTTCTGCTACGAGCACACCGCGCGAGTATCTGTTCGGACATCGCGACCGCATGGACGAAACGTATGACTTGATTCGCTCCGCGCGCGACCGGCGGTTCAAATACCTCCGTAACTTCGCTCCGCGACGAACGTATGCTCAGAACATCGCGTATATGAATCAGATGCCGACGCTGCGCGAATGGCGGCGGCAGCACGCGGCTGGCTTGCTGTCTGGTCCCAGCGCGATCTTCTTTTCGGAAACGAAGCCAATCGAAGAGCTGTACGACACGGACGCCGATCCACACGAAGTCGTGAATCTCGCTGAGCGTCCCGAACATGCCGAAACTTTGCGCCGAATGCGAGCCGCACTCGAATGTTGGCAAGACGAGATCGGCGACATGGGCCTGACGCCGGAACCGCTGTTGGCCGAACAAATGCGACCACGATTTCAAATGCAGACGACCGTCACTCCAGAACTGCTTTGGCAGAAGCCAACGAATTCCGAGCCTGCCACATTGCGACTATCCTGTGCTACGGAGGGCGCGTCGCTGGTGTTCCGCACGGATGACGATCCGGCGTGGCGGCTGTATGTCGCTCCGATCCCGCTGACCGACGGTCAATCGATTCATGCGAAAGCCTGCCGGCTAGGCTATCACGACAGCCGCGAAGTCGTGGGGCCGTGAGACTGCGGACAAATCGGTCCCGCTGTCACGCTTGGCATAGCTTGCATTCCACGCTTTGGAGTGCCTGCCGGTTCAGAATGTAGAACCGTTACACATCTTTGTTCGGCGGTGACGACGATGTCGGTTCATCGGACGAATGCTCAGTGACAACTCGTTGATCAGGCACGATGCGCACGACCGGTGCTGGCCGAACGTCTGTTGTGGGCGGACTGTGCCGAACAACGCGCGCGACCGCTGCGATAGCGGCAATTCGTTCGTCCAACGTGTTGAGCCGCGCTTCTTGGAGAATTGAATTGGACAGGCAGCAAACTGTCAGATGAATCGCTGAAGCGGCCGATTTCAACAGCCGTGTTTGCACCGATGCCCGTCGTGTGCGATCACGGTCTCAAGATCACTGATTCCAGAAAAAGGAGTGCTGCCGTGCGAGTTTCGTCTTGGCTCCATGATTTGTCCCGGCGAATGGCAAATTCTCAGCGACGCCGTCGCGCGACAACTTCGAGGGCTGAAGTACAGCCGCTGGAGCCGCGAACCCTCCTCACCGTGAACGCACTCGTGTTCGCGAATGCGCTTAATCCGGCACAGAACGACATTACGATTTCCTCGGATGCGAACGACGCGATTACGGTGACCGTGAACGTGGCTGGCGGCAATGTCCGGATTCAAAGCCCGTCCGGCGCGGACCTGCCCAATTTCCCCTTGAATATTCCGGCCAGCAGCATCGCGAACCTGACTATCACGGGCAGCGACTCCGACAACAGCATTGATCTGAACGGCGTGACTACGGCGAATGGCTTCAGCGCGTCGATGGTGATTGATGTGGCGGCTGGTGACGGGAACGACGTCATTAATGCGGCCGTAGCGAATATCCGAATGACGCTCAGTGGCGGTGACGGGAACGACAACATCACCGGTGGCTCCGCAGCCGACGTGCTGAACGGAGGTGATGGCAACGATACGATCACGGGGGGCAATGGCGCAAACGACACCGCGACCGACACGTTGCACGCCACCACACTGGACGACACGATCAGCGGCGGCAGCGGTAGTGACTCGCTGGTCGGCGGCGGCGGCGAAGACTCGATCAATGGCGGCGACGGCAGCGACACAATTTCCGGCGGCGCGGATGAAGACCGCATCGACGGTGGCGACGGGGCCGACTCGGTCAGCGGCGGCGACGGCAGCGACTTCATCAACGGGATGTCGAACAGCAACAACGCGATCACCACGACCGACATGAAGTTGGCCAATGGCACGGCCGGAACCGACGGAATTCCCGATTATCAACAACTCAACCCGCTGAAGAACGACATTCTGCGAGGCGACGACGGGAATGACACCATCCTGGGTGGCAGCGAACAGGACTTCATCGACGGCGGTGCTGGGAACGATTCGATCGACGGCCAAACGGGCGATGACTCGATCCTCGGCGGTACGGGCGACGACACGATTGACGGCGCGGAAGGCAACGACACGGTGGAAGGGGGCGCGGGAAACGACAGCCTCAACGGTTCGGCCGATAACGATCGCCTACTGGGCGACGCGGGGAGCGACACGATCCTTGGCGGGGCCGGCAATGACCTGCTGAACGATCAGAATGATGCGAACCTGGCCAACTCCGACAACGAAGGAGTGAACAATGCCGACAACGACGTGCTGTTAGGACAGGGAGGGAATGACACGTTGGTCTCCGGTGGCGGAACCTTCACCGATCCCGACCCGCTGGAAGTGAACACGCATGGTGACTTGCTGGACGGCGGCACGGGCAATGACTTTCTAACTGCGGCGTTCGGTCAGTTGGTCGAAGTGAATGTGACAAACCTAACCATCAAGCAAACGACGTTAAACGGTGGTGACGGCAATGACATCCTCACCAACACGGTGACGATTCTGAATGGCACCGGGGCAACAGATGATGTGATCGTCACCAGCCCCGAGCACGATCTCTTCAACGGCAACGCTGGCTTGGACACGATGACCGGCGGATCGGGCAACGATTCGATGTTGGGTGGCTCGGAAAACGACTCGATGGCGGGAGGTGCCGGCGACGATACGCTTGATGGCCAGGGGGGCAGCGACACGCTCGATGGGGGCGCGGGTTCCGACATTCTGAATTGGGACGCGAACACGAGTGGCGTGGATTCGCTGACCGGCTCGACCGGCGGCGACAGCGTCAACGTCAACCTTAGCAGCACGGCGGACACGGTCACGATCAATAAATCGGCAACGAACATGCTGCAAGTCACGACCGGCTTAGGCACGTTCACTTCGTCAAACACGATTCTTCAAGTCACGATCAACACGAAGTCAGGGAACGACACCGTCACGATCTCGAATCTGACGGGGGTCGCTCCCGTCGTGCTGATCGTTGATGGCGATATCGGCAACGACGTGATCAACGGCACGGGCGCGACGCTCGGTTCCGTCCGCTTGCTGATGCGAGGCGGCGCGGGCAATGACACGTTGACCGGAACCAATAGTGCCGAAACGCTCGACGGAGGCGACGGCAACGACAATCTGTCGGGCCTGCTGGGTAACGACAGCCTCGTGGGTGGCGCGGATGCGGACACTCTGAACGGCGGAGATGGCAACGACACGGTCAGCGGCCAAGGGGGAGCGGACAACCTCCTCGGTGGAGCCGGAAACGACCTAGTGCTGGGCGGTACTGAGGCCGACACGCTGCAAGGCCAAGCGGGCAACGACACACTCGCCGGCGAAGCGGGTGACGACAGCATCGTGGGCGGAACCGAGAACGACTTGATTGGAACTCAGACCGTCGGTTTGACGACGTACTCCGAAACCGGCAACGACACGATCGATGCTGGCGATGGCAATGACACGGCCAACGGGGGTTTTGGCAACGACTCGATCCTCGGCGGACTGGGGAAAGACAAGCTCAAGGGATCAGACGGCAACGACACGATCGACGCTGGCGACGGCGACGACGAGATCGTAGGTGGCGACGGCAACGATGTCCTGACTGGTGGCAACGGCAATGACGGCATCTCGGCCGGAGACGGGAACGACAACATCAACGGCAGCGCCGGCAACGACGTGATCACCGGCGGCGACGGCGACGACACGCTGCTTGGCGGCGCGGGCAACGACACGCTGCTCGGCCAAGACGGTGAAGATGTCATCAATGGCCAGGCCGGTGCCGACACATATGCGACTGGTCAAGGGACCGACAGCGTGACCCTCGATGCGACCGACATTCACAACGAATCCTTCGTCCTCTCGGCCGCACTGCTCGCCCTGCTGGATGGCGTCTAATCTGACAGCGTGACTCCGAGCCAGGCGTTGCGGCGGAACTTCACACAACTCCGCCGTTTCGCTCCGCTCTCCTTCGAGGCCCTCCGGGTTGTTCGTCAACCCGGAGGGCTTTTGCTTTTGGGCGAGCCTGCCTCTCATCGGCTGCGATTCGATACTCAAACGGCCGCCTTACGAACTCCTGTTGCGCTTGAGCTTTGTTGTTCAACGCCTTCGGCGTAAACCACAGATTGATTCCATCACCACGCTTGCCAATGTGTTCAGAATTCGCCGACTGGGTCGCCATCGGAGCGGTTGGTGAGGCGGCGGAAGACATTTTCGTTGATGTTTTCGTTGATGAAACGGGCGGATCCGTCGCCAATGGCGAAGTGAGCGCCGCCGGTGTGATGGCTAGAGAAGCCGCCAACATGTTCCGGGCCGGGCGGGGGCTGCGCGGGATTGTTGTTCTCGATCGGAAATTGAATTCGCAGGCCGTGCAGATTGTGATTGATGCGGCTGCCGCCGTTGCGGAGTGTGGCTCGCGTGCCGGAAATCCAGCCGAGTTCCGTTTTGGTCAACGCTTTCTCACCGACGAACAACGTACTTGAAGAACCGTCGGTGACGGAATCGAGCGGCACCGCCATGTTCAGCACGAACACCCCATGATTGTCGTGGTCGATCGCCGCTTCGACATCGTGATCGACGCCGGCATAGCTAGAAGCGGCGGCCTCTTGGCCATCGGCTAAATTAAAGTCACTCGGACAGCCCAGCGTGGGTACCATCATCTTACGGACCTTTTCGTTCTTCACGTCGTAGGCTCCGACCGAGAAGTCGATCAGTTTGAACATCGTTGACTGTTCAATGAATGGCAACGTCTGAGCGATCCAACTCATGTGATAGCCCGATGGCTCGGAGCGGATCGGGCCAATTGGATTCACGCTGCCAGGCGGCAACACGTTGTGAGCCATTTCGTAGTTGTGCAACGCCAGCCCGATCTGCGCCAGATTGTTTTTGCACTGGGCACGCCGAGCCGCCTCGCGAGCTTGTTGCACCGCCGGCAGCAGCAACGAAATCAGGACCGCGATGATGGCGATCACGACCAATAATTCGATCAACGTGAAGCCGCGACGGCGGGACGAATGAGGCTTAATAAACATTGCGGGCATGGCAGGATTCCTTGAGGCATTGCCTCAGACCAGGTTTTGAATTCGCCACCTCTGCGCTCTTCGCTTCTCTGCAGTGAAAGTAAGGCATTGCACCGCAGAGGAGCGAAGAGCGTAGAGAAACACAGAACATGATGCGTTCACAAATCGACAAACCGAACCAGCCGAGGCTGGATCGACTGAACACTTTTGGTTGGGAACTTGGCAGTGACAATCACTTGGCGTCGCTTCGGACTGTTCTCGACCGTAGCAATCGCCACCGACACAACAGCGGCATGTTGGCCATCCAACTGTTTGGCGGGAATGTTCCAGGTCGTCCCCTGGCTGTTTTCATCTTTCTTGAGCAGCGCCGCCGCCAACTCGACACCCGACTCGGCCAACCAATTAGCTTGCGCCGCTAGAGCCTCGCGCCGCGCTTGATGGCGTTCGATCACCGACATCTTCAACAAATTCACACAAATCGCCGACACGACGCCGAGCGCCACCAGCATCACGATCAACGCCAACCCCGATCGGCCGCGAGAATGAGGCTCACGATGAGTACACAAATTACTTCGCATCACGATTCGCCTCCGTTGTCGCACTCTTCTCGAACCGTAAATCGCGCCCGATGACCGCCACGATGTGATCGTCACGTCGCGGCTGTGTGATGTTCGACCTCACGCGCGTCGAATAGGGACGCCGACAAGTCGCTTGCAGCACGTCGCCGGATTTCAATGTCAAGCTTTCGCCGCTCGATTCTGCAGAGTTCGATCCCGGAAAAGCGAACGTCAACTGCCAGTCGGGGAGCCGATACGTTTCCAAACGAAGCAGTTTGTCGCCATCAGTTTCTCGGCGCAGCACTTGATTCGGCTGCACGACGTAGCTGACCATTCGTGTGGCCGAAAGGTTCGCCTTGAAGATCAAAATCGGCTGGTCATTTTGTCTGGTGACTTCAGCAAATCGCGCGGCGTGAGCATCTTTCCGCCAATCGTTGCTCAGCCGAGCAAACTGCCGGTCGTTGACCCACACGGTGGCGGCTCGTGCTTCCGTCTGCATGGTCGCGATGACCATCGTGATCGCCGCCATCGAGAGCACGCTCAGCACCGAAATCGCAACCATCATTTGAATCAGCGTCCAGCCGTGCCTCGAACGCGGTGGATCGTAGCCACGCTCGCTAGAGCGTGGGCTTTCGGCGAATCGTCCCACGCTCTTTGCGAGCGTGGCTACGCGATGGCGATGTTTCATGGCCGCACCTCCTGCTCCGTGAACCAGGCCGCCAGCCGCACAGATTCCGTTGGCCGACCAGGTTGTGGCAACCAGCTCAACTGCACCGCGACTCGCTTCGCCACGACCGGTTCCGATTGTTCGTTGACACTGATTTTCAACGTCGCATCTGGAAGATTCGATTTCACGGAATCGGGCAATTTGATCTCGCTCAACGCTTCCGCCGTCAGTTCCGACCACGGTCGGGGAGCAATTTCTTCCAGCACGTTATTGGCTTCACGGAGCGCGATCTTTTGCCGATCGGTCGCTCGCTGCATCTGAGCGACCGATTTCATTAGCGGCAAAAACGTCGCCAACACCGCTCCGAACAAGACCGTCGCAACAAACAGCTCCAGCAACGTGAAGCCTGATCGCGATGAACAAACTCGCGTTGCCGATTTCCAAGTTGTGATCGCTGCTTTCATGGACTGCATCGTTTCCAGTTAACTCGACGAATTTCCATTCGATGTAAGAACGGTCCGATGCGGTTACTCCGAAGGAGTAAAGCCACCATATATTTCTCGCTTCACAATTCTTTGCTCGAACCCAAACCACTCCGCGTCGAAACGCAGAAACACCAATCTCATATTGCTCAACTCAGATCATTCAACAACTTCACCAGCGGCATGAAGAATCCGACGCAGATGAAGAACACGAACAAGCCTCCAAAGATGATCCCGATCGGCGTTAGCACCGTGACGATCAGCCGCCAGCGATGAGCCAGACTTCTTTCTTTGGCGTCGGCCAGTACGGTCAGTGTCCACGTCAGGTTGTTCGCTCGTTCGGCCATATCCAGAAGGCTGACGTCGCGCCGCGTCAGCAATCCAGAGTCGTGCAACGCCAGCCACAGATTCATCCCCGCCGTGACTCGTCCGAAAACACGTTCGAGCCGCAGGCGAATCGAATCGCGGTGGTGATGCAGCAACATCGGCCGCAGGGCTTGATCCCACGGAACCTTGGCTGCCACCGCTTCGCGCAGTCGACGCAGCAGCCGAGACACC
>JANMIF010000420.1:0-19323 GCA_031375695.1 Planctomyces sp. | reverse complement strand
CAAAGGGTTCTGACCGTGCCGCATGAGCACGACTCCGCCGGTGACTTCGTTGCCGTCCTTCTCGTACACGCTGCGGCGGAACTGTGTCCCCAACAGCACGCGAGCAACGTTGCTCACATAGATCGGAGTGCCGTTCACTTCTTTGATGACGGTGGATTCGATGTCGGCCTGACCTTTGATCCAACCGACGCCGCGCACGATGTACTCGGCGTTGTTCTTTTGAATGACGCCGCCGCCGGCCGGGACGTTGCTTCGCGCGACCGCCGCATACAGTTCGCCGAGCGTGATGCCATAGGCTCGCAACGAATCGGGCTGCACGTCGATCTGATATTCAAGCGGTTGCCCACCGACGATCGCGACATCCGCGACTCCCGCCGCCGCGGTCAATTGCGGTGCGATGTAGAACTTGTTGAGCGCCCACAGCTTGGAAGGATCGGTGTTTGAAGGGGTGAGGGGTGAGGGGTGAGGGGCGAGAGAGGCTGCATTGTCCGACTTGTCTTTAGTCTCGCCCCTCGCCCCTAGTCCCTCACCCCTTTTTGGATCGACCTCAACCGTGTACCAGAAGATTTGCCCCAGCGCCGTCGCATCGGGAGCGAGATACGGCACGACTCCCGCCGGCAAGTAGCCTCCGGCTTGGCCGAGCTTCTCGGTCACACGCTGTCGAGCGAAATAGAAGTCGATGTTGTCGTGAAAGATGATCGTGATCATCGAGAAGTTGAACTCACTCGACGACCGCACGGCCTTCACCCCCGCCAGCCCTTGCAGCTTGCGCGACAGCGGATACGTCACCTGATCCTCAACCTCGCGCGGGCTGCGGCCCATCCAATCGGTGAAGACGATGACTTGGTTCTCGCTCAAGTCCGGGATCGCGTCGATGGGCGTATCGAACACGGCATACAGCCCGCCGATCGACAACGCGACCGTCAGGATCAACACCAGGAACCGATTGCGAATCGAGGCTTCGATCAGCTTTTCGATCATTGTGATTTCCGTGAAGGTTGATTTTGGGTCGTTAAATTCGGGGCCGGGAGTTCAAATTTCAAAATTGCCTTGGCAATCTTGAAATTTGAACGCCCGACCCCTGACCCATGATTACTTCGATGTCGTCTTCAGCTTCTCGACCTTCACTAGCGTCGCTTGGGGATCTTTTAGGGCTTCTTCTTCGCAGCCGGCGCAGCACAGGAAGACTGGTTGGCCTTCGACCATGATCTTGTGTGGCATGCCCATCGAGCCGAGGCGGCTCTTGTCTTCGACGACGCAGAATTTTTGAGCTGTCGCCGCCGCCTGATCTTCCTCAGGCAGCTTCGCGATCGCCGCGGAAAACTTCGCCTCGTCCGTAGCCGCGGCAGTCGGCCCGGCTGGCGACGGAGTGGTCGGAATCGGCGCGGGGGCCTCACTGCAACCGATGGCAAAGGACCAGCCCAATGACAACAACACAACACACAGCAATTCAAAACGCATCATGCACTCCTTCGGATTTGAGATTTGAGATCAACATTTCGGACACAGCACCTGACTCACGCGAGTCGGCCGTCATTCGGACACTTACTTCGGGGTCGTCCTCGTCCGCGATTTGTGGTCGCTCGCGCGGAGTTCCTCAACCTTCTTGAGCGTTACGTCGGCATTCTTTGCCGCGCTCTTCGTGCAGCCATTGCAGCAAACGAAAACCGGCTGATCGTTAACCATCACCTTGATCGGTACGCCCATTGAACCGAGACGGCTCTCCGGCAAGATCGGGCAAAACTTTTGCGATGTCGCCAGCTTGCGGTCTGCCGGGCTGAGCTTAGCGAGCGCGAGGTCGATCTTTGCGTCGGTGTCTTCTGGTGTGGAAGGCCTCACGGTTTTCGATGGAGTCGAACCGCCGCTGCTGCTGCCGCCGATGTAGATGGAGCCAGCGGCGGGATTCAGCCGCGTCTCGGCATCGACCAAGAAAGAACCGCTGGTGACGATGACCTCGCCGAACTCGAGACCGCTCAATACCGGAAAGAAGGTCACGTCATTTGGTCCCGTCATGCGCGGACCAAGTTGAACGAGCACCCCCTCGAACTCGCCCGCCAACACTTGTCGATAGACGATCTTCTGCCGCCCGGTGTCGATGATCGAGCCTTCGGGAACGGCCAACACTTCGCCGCGCTCCAGCCGTTCCTGGCGATCGGTGAGCGTTGGCTCTCTTGTCGATTGCGGTGTTGATTCATCGGCTGTGTCAGCATTAGCCAGCAGGCTAACGCCCGCCGTTCGCCGATCTGATGCCGCAGCTCGCGCGATGGCCGGCACTCGCGACGGGGGCACGTCGATGACGACCTCCGCCGTCGTGCCGGGACGCAGTTTGTGGCCGGGATTCGGAATCTCGAAACGGACTGTGACCGTGCGAGTTTCTTGATCGACGTGCGGGTAAATGAACGACAGAAACCCGTGGAACGGTTCATCTGGGAACGCTGGCGTGATCGCCGTGACGGGCAGCCGGTCGGCGCTCACGTCGCCATGATGCTCGGCGGGGAGAAACCGGAAGTCGTGCTCATAAACTTGCGCCTGAATCCAGACGGTCGATAGGTCGGCAATGTCGTACAGCGGCATCCCTTCATCGACGTACTGCCCTTCGCGGACGTATTTCTTGACGATGTGCCCGGAAATCGGTGAGCGAATTCGCAAGTGTGAGTTGGCCTCGCCTGTTTTTAAGATGTGTTCGATCTGGTCGTCACTGATCCCCAGCAACCGCAGCCGCTGTTGCGAACTTCTCGACAACTCAGCGCTATTTCGCTTCTGAGCATCGACGAGGGTCTGCACTGTGACATTGAGTTCGGGACTGTAGATCGAAGCCAGTTCATCGCCCTCGTGTACCAGCTTTCCAGTCTCGGACGAGATCAGACTGTCGATGCGGCCCTTCACACGCGCGGAGACGTTCTTAAAGCCGCGCTCGTTGAAGTCCACGTACCCGACCGCCGCGATCTGCTTCGTCAGCGGCACGTAATCGACCGACCACAAGTTGACCCCTGCGAGCACCACGCGATACGGCGACAACTGCACGCGGCTGACCACGCCAGCCGGCAATACCTCGTCGCTCGCTTCACCCTTTTTCCGTTTCGACAGCGGCATGAAACAGACCGGGCATTTGTCTTTGTTATTGTCGCGCACGACCGATGGGTGCATCGGGCAGAACCATTCGAATCCGCCCGCCACATGCACCGCATCGCCCACTGGCCGAGTCCACTTCTCATAATGCGCGACCAGCGTGTCCCACTGCGTGATTCCGGCTCCGATCGCCACCAACACGGCCACAAATCGCAGCCGAGCCAGCTTCACGAGGATGATGAAATCGAACCACCACCACGCCTTCCGCCAACTCGTGAGATGCGTCGGAGCACGCAAGCCCCCTTCGTCGATTGACGGCTGTTCGAGTTTGAAATCGTTCATGGCAACTATCCCCCCCTCTTCATCCGACCGCACGGCGAGCAGTCGCGACACGAGCTAGCACAATCTTTAGACGCTAACCCGCCAGCCCGACCCGGCTGCTCGCCACATGGTCTTCACGGATCCTGCCAATCGACACCGCAGCGAATCATCGCCAACTCAACCAGAGCCGATTCGATCCCACTGCGGCGGAGTCAACAGACGCCGCCCACGCCAGCGAATTAAATCATCAATCGCTCAAAGACAATCACTCTGTCGAGCGGTCTCCCAACGTCGGCATGCGAGGAAATGTCCTCGCATGCAGTTCGCGGCAACGCAGTAACTTGCCGATCAATCGCGATCAAAGGCAGCCAGCAATTCGTCCTCTCGGAATCCGAGACATTGACTCGTTGACAAAGCGTTGGGGCTTTGGTCAGCGTCAGTTGGCAGCAGCTTCCGCTCTTCGGATTTCTGAACTGCGGACAAGTCGGACAGTCGTGCGAGGCACTCGACTCCTTACGGTCGGTCGCCCAGTGGCGTCGGCAGCAGGGCTTGACCAACGAGTTGCCAGCAGGCGTTTCTTCACGAGTGCGGAAACAACACTCGCTCCAGCGTTGTCCCTTGGCCGCCGCACACCGGCATTCCCTCTGAGGCAAGCCCGCGCCGAGGATAAACGGAATCATCCCGACAATCAGCGACTTCCAGAGGACTTGGCGGACAGAGTTCATAGAATCACTTTGGCCAATACGGACCAGCTGGTCTCGTCTTTGAATCCTGCGTTCGAGGACAGGTTGCGCCCGATCAGGGAAAGTTGTCAAGGCCGTGACGAACATCCGGCCTTTTACGCCAGCGAGCGCAAACGCGTGGGGCGGTTATCGTAGATGTCACCGATCGTTTACCGGCTTCGGTGTCGTTTCGGATGCGGGAGCCGTCTCAACCCTGTCGCGCGACAGAACGTCGCCGCCGACCGCACGTTCCAATTCCGCCGTGCGACGATGAAAGTCGGCAATCGCCATCTGGTGTTTCTCACGCAGGTCGAGGACTTGCCGCTGCGCTTCGATGAGCCGCAGAAAATCGACCGTGCCCGCTTCATAACCGGATTGCGCCGCGCGACGATTTTCCTCGGCGGCGGGAAGAATTTTCGTCTCGAAGAGTTCGACCTGGCGTTGGCCGCCGCGCACGCGTGCATACGCCGCTTGCACATCGCCGCGCACCGTGTCCGCCGCTTGATCGTAGTCGGCCTGCATTTTGTGGACGCGCCATAACGCCTCTTGCACGGCGGCATGACGCTTCGAGCGATTCAGCGGGACGTTGGCATTCAGTCCGACTTGTGCTCGTTGTTCGGAGTCGAACCAAAACCGATCGTAGCGGCCCATCAACTCAACGTCGGGATAGAACTCTTTGCAGGCGAGCGCGACGGCGGATTGTTCAGCCTGCGTACGGGCGGCGAGGGCTTGCAACTCCGGGCGATGTTCGACCGCCCACTCGCGCAAACTCTCGACCGGCGGCAGTCCCACAACGACCGGCAATTGATTCGGCGGTATGGGCAACCGATGATCGGGACGGCGATGCAGCAGCGTGTTGATCCGCGCGACGGCGATGATTCGCTCTTGGCTCAACTCAATGCGACGCTGGTCTTGCTGAGCCAGTTCGACTTCGGCTTGCAGGACATCTTGCTGAGTCACCTGATTGGCCTCGTACTTCGCACGGGCGATGTCTCGAAACCCGCGCAGAGCCTCACGACTGGCGGCGTTCAATTCCCGCTCACGCTGATTGAGGTAATAGTCGAAGTACGCGAGGCGGGCCGCTTCGGTGATTTTCAATTGAACTTCACCGGCATCGAACCCGGAGGCGGAGGCTTCCCAATTAGCCTGATCGCCACGGAGGGCGCGTTTGCC
This sequence comes from Planctomyces sp., assembly GCA_031375695.1. GTDB lineage: Bacteria > Planctomycetota > Planctomycetia > Planctomycetales > Planctomycetaceae > SXKJ01. The sequence goes on along the minus strand of JANMIF010000420.1, from coordinate 14,038 downwards.
CGCCCACGGAAGTTTCTGCGCGACACCGACGTAATACGATCCGGCCACGTTGGACGAAGAGGCCAGCGAGCGCGGGGCGAGCATCGACTGAAACATCGGATCGTCGAGCGCGATCGCCTGCGGACATTTGTTCGCCGCCGCCTGCCACGCCGCTTGAGCCGCTTGCAACGATGGATTTCGAGCTTGCACTGCGGCCACAAAATCACCGAGCGGCAATTCCTCACGACCCGCGAATGGATCGTCGTCGTCCATGAACCAATTCGGTGACGATTCGTCATCCGGTTCGTCGAGCGAAGCGAGCTGCAGCGAGTCAGACAGCTCGTGCCGCCGATCATCGCCGATCGCTTCGCGCGCGGCGGGCGCGGTACGGAAACTCGGTCGTTGAGAGAGAAGGTTCGTATCCGCTCGCGGTACGCGACAGCCGGACAGCGTCAGTAACGCTCCGGCCAGCAGAACTCGCGAGAAAAACATGACAGCCTCCGCAGCCGACGCGACTCTCCTTCCAACCGCTTGTGCCGCCAGACGGACGAGGTTCGTGAGCGTGAACCAAGACCTCATTCGGGTGGCGTCGTGACGGCTGATCGGTTAGCGACGGACCAGTTCAACCAAAGTTGACCTGATTTATCAATCGACCCGGAACCCGTGGTTCATTCAGCATGGCACGTCTCATCGAAACGACCAAATCAATCAGCAAAACCGTCAGCAAACTACGATTGGTACAATCGTCAGACTTTGCCACGCGCAGCGATCGGCGCAGGCAAAGTTGTGAATCAGCACAATCTAATCGACGGGGTGGCATTCGATGGACGCCCTTCGCGAGTGTGGCTAGTTTAACACTGGCTTCGCGTCGTTTTCGGACGAAACGTTTGGAGAGAACCCTCATGACTTGGCTGTCTCAAAGAATTCACAACGTCATTCGATTGGGCTTGGTAACTTTGACTGCCGCGATGCTGGTCCGTTTCGATCCGTCGCATGCGGCCGACGACAAGCCGGTGGCCAATCAAACGGCTCGCCGAATCGACTTCGTTCGCGATGTGCAGCCAATTTTCCGAGCGAAGTGCGAAGACTGTCATGGTGGGAAAAAACAGGAATCAACGTATCGACTGGATCATCGGGAATCGGCCTTGCGCGGCGGTGATCTCGGCCGCGCGATCGTGCCAGGCAAGAGCGGCGAGAGTCCGCTGATTCGATATGTCGCGGGAATCGACTCGGACATCAAGATGCCGCCTAAAGGGGAGCGATTGTCGGCGAGCGAGGTCTCGATCCTGCGAGCGTGGATTGATCAAGGGGCCGAGTGGCCAGAGTCGGCATCGGTCGCATTGAAGTTGCGTGTCGCGGATCACTGGGCGTTCAAAACGCCGGTGCGGCCAACGATCCCGAGTCTCCGACCGATGGCCGATGGCCGAAAGCCGACGTCCGTTACCCCAATCACTCGAACTCCAATCGACAACTTCATTCATGCCCGGCTGCACCGTGACGGATTGTCGTTGTCGCCGGAGACGGATCATGTCACTTGGCTGCGGCGAGTCAGTCTCGATTTGATAGGCTTGCCGCCGACGGTTGATGATGTCGATGCGTTTGCCGCCGATGTCTCACCGGATGCATTTGAGAAACAAGTGGACCGACTGCTGGCATCGCCGCATTACGGCGAGCGTTGGGGGAGGCATTGGCTCGATGCGGCGCGGTATGCGGACTCGGACGGCTTTGAAAAGGACAAGTCGCGGCAGACGTGGTTCTTTCGCGATTGGGTCGTCAATGCGCTGAATCGCGATCTTGGCTATGACCAGTTTGTGACCGAGCAAATTGCCGGTGACCTGCTGCCGAATGCGACTCAGGATCAGATCGTGGCGACCGGATTTTTGCGGAATTCGATGTTGAACGAAGAGGGAGGCGTTGACCCGGAACAGTTCCGCATGGACGCGATGTTCGACCGCATGGAAGCCGTCGGCAAGGGGATGCTCGGCCTGACGATTCAGTGTGCTCAGTGCCACAATCACAAGTACGATCCGCTGACTCAAGAGGACTATTTTCGTTTGTTCGCGTTTTTGAATAACGATCATGAAGCCCAAGCGGTTGTGTATTCCGAATCCGAACGAATGCAGATCGCCGATTTGCGTCGCGAGATGTCGGATATCGAGGACGAAGCTCGGCAAGCGATGCCCGATTGGCAGAACCGGCTGGCGGAATGGGAGGCATCTCAGATTTCAGATCTGAAATCTGAAATCTGGACTCCGCTGCAACTGACGCACATTGGCGACAACGGGCAACGGTACTTCGACCAGGGTGACGGCTCGATTCTCGTGGCCGGCTATGCTCCAACGAAGTTTTCCGCCGTGTTTCAATCGCAGCCTCTCGACTTGAAAAACATCACGGCGATTCGGCTGGAACTGCTCAACGATCCGAATTTGCCATGCGGCGGGCCGGGACGGTCGTTCATGGGAACCTGTGCGCTGACTGACATCAGCGTGGAAGCGGACAACGCCGGATCGCCTGCCGCGCCGAAGCAACCAGTCAAGCTTATTGCGGCATCAGCCGACTATTCGAATGACGAACGAGTGCTAGAAGCGAACTTCTTCGACAAGTCGGACAAACGCCGAGTCACCGGGCCGGTGGCGTTCGCGATCGACGGTAAGGACGAGACCGCATGGGGAATCGACGCCGGACCAGGACGACGCAATCAACCGCGCAACGCAGTGTTCGTATTCGACAAACCGGTCAGCTACGAAGGGGGGACTGTGCTGAAGATCAACCTCAAACAAATGCACGGCGGCTGGAATAGCGATGATCACATGAACAACAACCTTGGCCGCTTCCGCCTGTCGGTGACAACGACAGCGCAGCCGGTGGCCGATCCGATGCCGTTACGAGTCCGCACAGTTTTGGCGAAACCTCGCGAGCAACGATCGCCGGCTGAGGTCGTGGCAATGTTTTCGTTTTGGCGAACAACGGTTGCCGAACTGAAGCCGCTCAACGACCGGATCGAGGCTGTTTGGAAGCGCTGGCCCGCCGGTTCGACGCAACTCGTGCTGATGAATCGCGAGAAACCGCGCGACACGCGGATGTTGGCCCGCGGTGACTTCTTGAAGCCGACCCGATCGGTGACACCAAGAGTGCCGGAATTCTTGTCGTTCGTAGTTCCGCCTTCAGGCGGTTCACGCGTGGATCAAAAACCGGAGTTGAACGCACCGCATAAGGGCGGAATTACGAACGGCGGAGCTGCGAACAGTCGACTCACGTTCGCACGCTGGCTGACTGATCGGCACAGCCCGACGACCGCGCGAGTCATCGTCAATCGCGTGTGGCAAGCGTACTTCGGGACTGGGATTGTCAGCACCAGCGAAGATTTTGGGACGCAATCGGAGCGGCCGAGTCATCCCGAATTGCTCGATTGGCTGGCAGTCGAATTCATGGATCGCGACTGGAGCTTCAAGCACCTGCATCGACTGATCACGCTCAGTGCGACGTATCGGCAAAGCAGCCGAGTCACGCCGGAACTGTACGAGCACGATCAATTCAACCGGCTGCTCGCGCGATTTCCTCGGCAGCGGGTTGAAGGCGAAATCGTCCGCGACATTGCTCTGGCGGCGAGCGGCCTGTTGAACGAGCGGCTTGGCGGGCCAGCGATCTTTTCGCCGTCGCCCGCATTCTTGTATCAGCCGCCCGCGAGTTACGGTCCGTTCACTTGGACCGAAGAAACCGGCCCTGACCGATATCGCCGCGGGCTGTACACGTTTCGCCGCCGCAGCACGCCGTATCCGATGCTGACAAACTTCGATACCCCGAACGCCGACTCATCGAGTGTTAAACGACCGCGCAGCAACACGCCCCTGCAAGCCCTGACGACATTGAATGAAGTCGTCTTCCTCGAATGTGCTCGCACGCTGGCAATGCTGACGATTCGAGACGGTGGCGGTGATGATGCCGCTCGCCTGACATTCGCCTTCCGCCGCTGCGTGTCGCGCCCGCCAAACGACATCGAACGAAACACACTGCTGAAGTTGTTCAATCAGCAACGGAAAAAGTTCTCGTCAGATGACGTCGATCCCTGGCTTCTCGCCGCCGAAGATCCGTCTCATCCGCCCGCGTTGCGGGAAGGCCAGACCGCCGCCGATGCCGCCGCCTGGACAATCGTGGCTCGCGTCCTGCTAAACTTGGACGAAACCGTGACGCGGGAATAACGAAGGTTCTTAATTCATGCGATTGTTCGCCGCTCTTGTTCCGCTGATCACGGCGATATTGCTTTCGGTGGTGTTTTGGCTGAAGTTGTGGGGCGGCGGCGGGTTCATCGGCGGGGACACTTACACCTATTACATGCCGCAGAAAGTGTGGTACGCCGATCGGTTGCACGCTGGAGAGTTTCCTTTGTGGAACTCGCTGGCTGGGCACGGGTATCCGTTGGTGGCGGAGAGTCAGACCGGAGCGTTTTATCCGGTCAATGTCGGACTGTATTGGATGTTCGACGTCAACACGGCGTACAGCATCAGCCACCTGCTGCATTACGTCGGGACGTTTGTCGTGGCGTATGCGTTCGCTCGGCGATTGTGGCTGGGGATGATCGGGGCATTGTTTGCTGCGCTGATCTTCACCTACGGCTGGTTCCCGCCGCGAGCCTGTCTCGAATGGGCGATCATCGGCGGGTTCTGGTTTGTGTGGCTGCTGTGGTGTGCCGAGTCGTACTTGCAGGACGGTTCGCGGCGCTGGCTGCTGTGGCTGAGTCTCGGCTTGGGCCTGCATCTGCTGGCGGGACATTTCAATCTGGCTTTCATCGCGCTGCTGACGCTGACCGTGTATGTCCCGGCGAGACTGTGGTACGCAACCTGTGACTTGGCTGATTCAATTCGCGCCACGCGAGGCCGCGTGTGTGGTTGGCTGATCGGCAGCATCGCGTTCGGCTTCGCAATTGCCGCCGTGCAGTTGTGGCCGACGTGGGAGCTGAAGCAACTCAGCCAGCGGATTGAAGTCGGAGCGGCTCACGATCCGGGATACGGACACCTTCCGCCGCTGTACTTGTCGCAAGTCTTCTTGCCGTGGATGTGGTACACGCCGGATGTGGACACGGAGAAGGCATTACAAGGTTTGAAAGCGTTGTCGATCAAATCGGGGACAAACAAAGTCGAGGCACATTTGTATTTCGGCCTGATGCCGTGGCTGGTGTTGCTGGCAGGATTGACGATTTGGCGGAATCGGCCAGCAGTGATGGCACGCCCTGAGTCATCGAACGGCGTGGATGCAGCGGGCATTGCCGAATCCCACGCCATTCGCAAAGCCTCAGGGCGTGCCACCCAAGTCGTTTGGCTTGGCTTGAGTTTGATTGGCGTGTTCTTCGCGACGGGCTGGTACTTGCCGGTGTTGCGGCATGTTCCCGGTTTCAGTTTCTTTGCGGGACCGGGACGCTACGGGATCATCACGACTCTCGGCTTTGCGTTGATCGCCGGAGCGGTCTTTGATCGAGTCGCCGGTTCGCTGCGATCGGTGCCGCTGCGCGGAATCACGATTGCGGTGGTGTTGAGTATGACAACCTGGGATCTGTGGCTGGTCAGCCGTTGGGTGACGAATGCGTTTCCGTTGTGGTATCCGCCGGTGAACCATCGGAATGAAAGTGAAGTCTGCCGCATCTTGCGAAATTCTTCTCAACCGACGCGAACGCTTGCGCCGGGGCAGAACTTGCCGACACTGACCGGTTTCGCGATGACTCCACAGTATCTGGGGATCGGCCCGAGTGAGTACTTCGACCCGAAACTGAAAATGCCGATCGCCGAAGACCCGCGTGACGAGCAGCAGGTGGCGGTGCAAGTCGATTGGATGCGCCGGGCCGGAGTGACTCATTGGCTGCGATTTGAACCGCTCAAAGGACCGCATTGGCCGGTGCGTCCGGTCTGGCGCGGCGTCGATCAATTGCTGCACCTGGCTTGGGCACGTTCGCCGGAAGAGCCGTTGTATTTGTACGAACTCGTTGGCTCTCGCGGCCGCGCGAGCTTTGCCGATCCGCAAACGAAGGGGATGGTCAAGGTGACCGATTACCGAGCCAATCAAGTCCGGCTGCAAGTCAGTTCGCTCGACGGTGGCCAAGTGATCCTGACCGATTTGCTGTATCCTGGCTGGGAAGTTTTTGTTGACGACCAGAAAACTTCGGCGTTGCGGATCGACGGGATGTATCGCGGAGTCGATGTGCCCGGGGGCGAACACACTGTCATATGGACCTTTCAGCCGACGTCCGTTTCGCGCGGAGCCGTGGTCTCTGGTCTCGCCCTGTTCTTTTGGGTGGCGAACTGGATTTACATGACTCGCCGTCCAAAAGCGGAGTAGCGACGTTTGGAGCAACAGGAATACACTCTCGCCCGGAGGCCAACATGATTCAGACGATCGAAGCTGTGATCGACGAAACGGGAAGAGTTCGCCTGCTGGAAGAGATTCATGTGCCGTCGCGCCGCCGGGCTCTCGTCATGATTCTGCAGGAAGAGCCGATTGCTTGGCCCAGCGAATCGGCGTTGCTGAGTGAAGCGAGTCTCGCCGTTGACTGGAACCGAACGGAGGAGGATGCGGCATGGGCGCACCTGCAGCGGGGGACGTAGTCTACGTTCCCTTTCCGTTCTCGGACCTTTCGCAATCGAAGGTTCGCCCGGCGATTTGTTTGGCCGACTCTGGACGTGGTGATTTCGTTCTTTGCCAAGTCACGAGCCAACCCTACGGCGACCCACTCGCGATTCGATTCGACGACCAAGACTTTGAAAACGGTGCCTTGCGCATTTCCAGTTTCGCTCGTCCTGGCAAGCTGTTTACCGCCGATGCGGGGCTGATCGTTGATCACGCGGGCCATCTGAACGCCACTTGCTTTGCCAGAATTCGTGACACAGTGATCAACCTGCTTCGGGTTGGCCACAGCTAACGGTCTCGAATGACTGGAAATCACGCTGTGTATGATCAGCTTCAACGGCCATTGAATTTCCCGCCGCCGTTTTTTTACGGCTCGCTACAGTTGCGATCGCGGTATTTGCTGTCGCCGTTGGCTGGGTTCACGAACATGCCGTTTCGGCGAATCGTGCATGAAATCGGTGGCGTGGGGCTGACGACGACCGATCTCGTCAACTCGCGCGCGTTGTTGTATGGCAGTGCGAAGACTTTGGAGTTGATCGAGTCCTCGCCGATCGAATCGCCGTTTGCCGTGCAGATTTTCGGCAGCGATGTCGGCACGATGCGTGAGGCAGCAAAAATGCTGGAAGTGCGCGGTGTCGATTCCATCGACATCAACATGGGCTGTCCGGTGCGGCGGATCGTGTCGGACGGATCGGGAGCGGGAATGATGTGCCGGCCGGAGGAAACGATCTCGCTGGTCCGAAGCGTTGTCGAAGCAGTGCGGATTCCGGTCACGGTCAAGATGCGACTCGGCTGGGATGCGACGCAGATCACGGCCCCGTGGTTTGCTCGCGAGTTCGAGCAAGTGGGAGTCGCCGCAGTCGCAATTCATGGACGAACGCGAGCTCAAGGTTTTTCGGGAACCGTCGATCGCAGCGGCATCCGAGAAGTAGTCAATGCCGTGAAGCGAATTCCTGTGATCGGCAACGGCGATGTTCGAACCGTGGCCGATGCCGAGTCGATGTTGCGTGAAACCGGATGTCATGGTGTGTCGATCGGACGCGGAGCACTCGCCAATCCATGGATTTTCCGGCAGCTTGTCGAATGGGAAACGACCGGCTCCTTCGGCCCGGCCGGGACATTTGACGATCGGCTGGCGTTGATGCAGCGGCAGTTTCAGTATCTGGCCGAACGAGTCGGAGCCGAATCGGCGTTGATCAGCTTTCGCAAAATGGCTCATTGGTATTTGAAAGCGATGCGCGTCCGCGCTCGCTTGCGGCACGATTTTCAATTGCTGAGATCGCCTGACGAACTGACCGCGTATTTCGCGCGGCTGGCCGAAGACGGTCCGATTGACGGAAATCGCACGGGCGAACTCCCGGCCATGCACATTCCGACTCCCGCCGGGCCGGTGGAACGCTGGTAATTCTGGCCTAAGGCCGATTTCAGTTTCCCGGAAGAATCAGAAGAGGAACTGAAAATCGCTACCGGCTTTCAGTTCGGTGCGGAACAGAGTGAAGGATTGCGTTGGTTCGCGGTTATTGAGATCGCCGAAGCTTGCGAGCCTCGGTTGGGGCCTCTAGCTTTCGGATGTCGCACTTCGCAACAACCCACATACTCAAAGTCACGAACTCATGCCAATCACGATCAACGTCGGGCACAGTCCCGATCCTGACGACGCCTTCATGTTTCATGCCCTGGCGAACGACAAAATTCCGACGGGTAATTACCGGTTCACGCATACCTTGCAGGACATCGAAACGCTCAATCACCGTGCTCAGCGCGGTGAGTTGGAACTGACCGCCGTCAGTCTGCACGGGTATGCCTACGTCACCGACAAGTACGCATTATGTGCTTGCGGGGCGAGCATAGGGGACAACTACGGCCCGATGGTCGTGGCTCGCCAGCCGATGGGACTGGGCGATTTGCGAGGCAAAAAGATCGCAGTCCCCGGAACGCTGACGACTGCGTTTCTGGCCTTGAAGTTGTGCCTTGGCGACACATTCACGTTTGAAGTGCATCCGTTCGACGAGATTCTGAACATCGTAGAAGCGGGCCAGGCTGATGCCGGGTTGATCATCCACGAGGGGCAGTTGACCTTTCAAAAACAGGGGCTGCATTTGGTGGTCGATCTCGGCCGGTGGTGGCACGACGACACCGGGTTGCCTCTGCCGCTGGGAGGCAATGCGATCCGCAAAGACCTCAGCCAGCGTGGCATGGAAGAAGTCACCGTGTTGCTCAAGCAAAGCATTCAATACGGGCTCGATCATCGAGCCGAAGCACTGGCTCACGCGTTGCAGTACGGGCGAGACCTCGATCGCAGCCAGGCAGACAAGTTTGTTGGCATGTACGTCAACGACTGGACTCTCGACTTCGGCCCGCGCGGCCGAGAAGCCGTGGCCACGCTGCTACGTCGAGCTTACGAAGCCCGCATTATTCCGAAGCCAGTCGAATTGGAGTTCATTGGCTGATCCGTGCTCATCTGCATCATCCATGAAATCCGTGTTCGCGTCCTGCGATTGGTCGACATGTGAGAACACAGTTCGAAGACGTAAGCACTCAACTTCAGGAGATGTTCTAATGACACGTTCTTTGGTTGCGATCTTCGCTATCACTTGATTGTGCAACGCGATTCGTGCTGACGAGACGCCCGATTGGAAGGTGGGTGTCGCTGCCGCCGTGATCACGCCCAGCCAACAGCCAATCTGGATGGCGGGTTATGCTGGCCGAACGAAACCGTCCGACGGCGTGATCACCGATCTACAAGCGAAAGCGCTCGTGATCGAGGACCGCACCGGTTTGCGAGCCGCGATCGTGACGACTGACTTGATCGGCGTGCCGAGGGTGTTGTGGGATCATGTCGCGAAGGAGGTCGAAGCGAAATACAAGATTCCGCCAGCCGGACTGTTGATCAATTGCTCGCACACGCACTGCGGGCCGGTCGTCAAAGACGATCTCGAAATGTCGATCATGTATCGCCTCGAACCGTTGCAGCGCGAGCGGGTCGAAGGCTATTTCGTGGAACTGCGAAACAAGTTGATCGCCGCGATCGGTGCGGCGGTCGAAGACTTGCAGCCAGCCAAGCTGAGCTACAGCCACGCGCGATGCGGCTTTGCGATGAATCGTCGATTGCCGACGAAAGACGGCTTTCAGAACAGCCCGTATCCCGACGGCCCGGTCGATCACGACGTCCCCGTGCTGCGAGTTGAATCGCTGGACGGTAAGCTGCGCGGGGTGGCGTTCGGCTATGCTTGTCACAACACGACGACGGGCGTTCAACAGCTCAACGCGGATTATTCCGGGTACGCTCAGCGGGTGATCGAGGCGGCTCATCCCGACGTCACGGCGCTGTTCGTCATGGGTTGTGGCGGCGACCAAAACCCGTATCCGCGCGGGCAAATCGAATGGGCGCAGTCACACGGAAAATCGCTGGCCAACGCCGTCGAAGCCGCACTCTTGCCGCAGCCGACTCCGATTCGCGGACCACTCAAAATGGTGCGGCAAGACGTTGAACTGGAATTTGTCGACGTGACGAAAGACGAACTGCTGGCCAAGCGAGAATCGAAGAACATCTACGAACAACGCCGCGCTGACAAATTGTTGGCCGAGTTGGAGAAAGACGGAAAGGTCCGCTCAACGTATCCGTATCCGGTGCAGGTGCTGCAATTCGGCGGAGACCTGACGCTCGTGACACTCGGCGGCGAAGTGGTCATCGACTACGCATTGCGGTTGAAACGTGAACTCGGCCCCGGCCCGGTTTGGGTCGCCGGCTACAGCAACGATGTGATGGCCTACATCCCGTCGTTGAGAGTCCTCAAGGAAGGTGGCTACGAAGGAGGCGGCGCGATGAATTACACATCGCTCCCCGGCCCATGGAAGCCCAGCGTCGAAGAACGGATCATCGGCGCGGTGCATGATTTGGCGAATCGCCTGCGGCCGTAATACGTAAGCGAGTCGCTTCCGCGACTCGCATTTCGGTCTCGCATCACGCGCAGCATCTCAGTTGCAGAGCAACTGAGCTAGGTAAACGTCACTTTCGAATCTTCACGGCGACCGCGTTGCTCTGCGGTTCGCCCGGCGTGCTGCGACCGTCGGCAACGTATTTTTCAAGCAGCTTTGTAAGCCGCTCGACCGTTTCCGGATGCGTGTCTTGCAGGTTCGTCTTCTCACCGATGTCAGCCTTCAAATCGAAGAGTTGATTCGGTGGCAAGTTGGCGTCGTTCATTCCAGGACGCGGTGAACTCCAACCGCCCGAGCCTCGGCAGAGGCACAACTTCCATGATTCCTCGCGAATCGCGAACGAACCGTTGATCGAATGACTGACGAGTGTCGTTCGCGCGGATCTTCCCGCTTGGCCAATCAAGATCGGCAGAAAACTGATGCTGTCTTCGGCCGCGTTGTCCGGCAGTTTCGCTCCGACAATCTCGGCCACCGTGGACATGACGTCGATCAGGCAAACAACTTGATCCGTCGTCGAACCGGGTTTCACTCGGCCGGGCCAGCGGACGAGAAACGGGACACGATGCCCCCCTTCGTAGATGTCCGCTTTGTGACCGCGAAAAACATGACCTGGACTGTGCCCCTTCGCGAGCAGTTCGTCGAACTTCGCTTGCGGAGAGCAACCGTTGTCGCTGGTGAAAATGACGAGCGTGTTGTCGGTCAGTCCGTTGCGGTCGAGCGTGTCGAGCAGTTGGCCAATCGCGAAATCCTGCTGCATGACGAAATCGGCATACGCATTCAGCCCGCTCTTGCCGCGCCATTCGGGCGATGGGTGAATCGGCGTGTGCGGCGACGCGAACGGCAAGTACAAAAAAAACGGCTTTTGCTGTTGCTTCGCGTCGGCCGCGCGGCGATCGATGATCTCGATCGCCTTCTTCGTGAGATCGGGCAACACGTTAGCAACGTCAAAGCCGGCAGCCGCCGGGCCAAGCCGCGTCACCTGCTTGCCTCGGCCGAGCATCAGTTCGAATTCCCGGTCCTCAGTCGGCAACGCAGCGACACGATCGTTCTCGATGTATGTGTACGGCACCATGTCGAGCGACGCGCTGATCCCGAAGTACTCGTCGAACCCGACGCTGTTCGGCCCGTTCTTAATCGGTTGCGAGTAATCCACATTGAAAACTTGCTCACGCGGTTCGATGGCCAACTCCGTGACTTCCTTCCCCGGCAACTTCACCCAATTCATGCCGAGATGCCACTTACCGACGCACGCCGTGTGATAGCCCAGTTGCTTAAGCATCGACGCGATCGTCATCCGCTCCGGCTCGATCAGCCGCGGGCTTAGCCCGCCGAGCACATGACTTTGCAGCTTCGTCCGCCAGTTATACCGCCCGGTCATCAAGCCATATCGCGTGGGTGAGCAAACCGCCGAACTGGTGTGCGCGTCGGTGAAGATCATTCCCGCGCGAGCCAGCCGATCCATGTTCGGCGTAGCGATCTTGCCATCGGGATTCAGACATTTCACATCGCCGTAGCCGAGATCGTCGCACAGAATCAGCAACACATTCGGTAGCGACATTTCGGCGGTGATGTCTCGCCAAGAAGTGAAGCTCAACGCCAAAGCCACGATGAAAACGAACCAGCCGCGCCGCGCTTGCATTATGAAGCCCATCCGTTTTTCGAGTTGGTCGTACGGATCGCAGTGTAGTCGGCACAGTGGGATTTTTCGGAAAAGTTACCTGAGGATTAGGCAAAGACTGCCGAACGGGCCTCGGAGGGCAACGAAACACGGCAAGCGGGCTATGCCACGAGTCCGGCCGGTTTCCCGGAAAACGCCGGGAATTCCGGCGGATTCCACCGGTCCTGGCAAGTCGCACGATTTCTTTGGACGATGAACCAGCCGGTTGAGAACCCGGAAATCGAGTTGTATCATGCGTCGCGTCGGAGCCACCGCAGCCACCGACATTGCTCGCGAGCATTCCGGGAATGCGGGCCTCTCGTTATCAGGGCTAGCTGGAATGAATGAAATGTTTTCCGTGGAGTTGACCAAAGAACAACGCGACCTCGTGTTGCAGGGTCTTCGCTTCGTCCGCAGTTCGATGATGCTGGACATTAACGATCTGCCGACGTCCGAATCACTGCAAGAACGGAGTTCCGATTGCCGCCGCGTGAACGAATTGACGGAGCACATTAATCGCGCGCAAGTTTTGGTTCACTCGTGATTCATGCGATACCAGCACGTTTGCGTTGAGAGCTTGGCTTACGAACTGCCGCCTCATGTGGTCACGTCCGACGACATCGAGCGGCGGCTGGCTTCGGTTTATGAACGGCTGGGCCTGCCGTTTGGCCGTTTGGAGTTGATGACCGGCATCCGCGAACGGCGTTTTTTCCATCGCGGCGTGAAGCCTGGTCAGATCAGTGCGATCACCGCCAACAAAGCCCTGGCGGCGTCCGGCTTGAGCCGTGACGACATCGGGCTGTTGGTGCATGGCTCGGTCTGCCGTGATCAATTGGAACCGGCGACTGCCAGCAGCGTGCATCATGCGGCCGAGTTGCCGCGAACGGCCGCAATTCTGGACGTCAGCAATGCCTGCCTCGGTTTACTTAACGGCGTGATCGTTTTGGCTAACATGATCGAACTCGGTCAAGTGCGAGCCGGCATCGTGGTCGGGACCGAAGACGGTCGCGATCTCGTCGAAGGAACAATCGACTCGCTGCTGACGAATCCCGACGTGACTCGGCAAAGCATCAAGCTCGATTTTGCTTCGTTGACGATCGGCTCGGGATCGGCAGCGATCGTGCTTTGTCATCGTGACTTGAGCCGTCACGGACATCGGTTGCTGGGCGGAGTTTGTTTGACGGACACCAGTCATCACAGCTTGTGTGCTGGCGGAGTAGAGATGGTGACTCAAGACGGACGGCCGCGAATGCAGACCGATTCCCAAGCATTGTTGCACGCTGGAATCGATCTCGCCGGCGCGACGTGGGATCGCTTCTTGACGGAACTTGGCTGGCAATCGTGCGACGTCCAAAAAGTTTTCACGCACCAAGTGGGCAAAGCTCATCGCAAGCTGCTGTTGGACCGACTGGGTTTGTTGCCCGAGTTGGATTTCCCGACAGTCGAATTCCTGGGCAACACCGGCGCGGTCGCCTTGCCGACCGCTCTAGCGATCGGCAGCGAGCGCGGGCACGTTCAACCTGGCGAGCGAGTCGCTCTGCTCGGCATCGGCAGCGGGCTGAGTTCGATCATGCTGGGAATGGAAATCGGCAGCACGTAACCCAGATTATTCATTAGCCGCGCGGCGCTAGCCCCAGTTGCTGAAAAACCGAAAGGTAGCGTGTTCCGGCAGATCACAAATCGGTTCGATGAATGATCCGGGCTAGCTCCAATACCGTTCAATCGAGCATGACGATCGCCTTTCGAAAAGTCTTGGTTGGCTGCGGGGAATTGCGGTGTTTGTCCCGTTTTTTCAACCAGTTGCTCATCTTGCGTTTGATGACGCGTGGGTTGATGCGGTTGCGGCGA
>JANMIF010000393.1:0-8750 GCA_031375695.1 Planctomyces sp. | reverse complement strand
ATCCGCCGGGTGCATCAAACGTCGCAACAGTTGCGGAAGGCGGAGGCACGGACTCGTTCCATCGTCAGCAATGCAGCGGACGGCATCATCACCTTTGACGAACACCTTCGGATTGAAGACTTCAATGATGCGGCCGAGATGATGTTTGGCAAAACGTTTACGATGGTGACTCAGCACGATGTTTTGGAACTGATCAACGATGATGATCGGCGATTACGCGATTTCGTGTTTCGCAAAGCGACGCAAGACGACAGCAGTCACTCTGGCATTCGGAATTCATTCGACGTGTATGTCAGCAGCAAGTCGTTGGCGTGCGAGGTTCAAGGGCGACGATCGGACAAGACGCGATTCCCGATTTGGTTGTCCGTTGGCTCGGTTCGTTGGGGCGAGCACACGCGGTTCACCTGCATCTTGCGAGATCTCACCGAACAGAAGCGAACCGAAGCCGCTCTGGAACGCGAGCGCTGCGTGATCCAAGAGCTGATGTTGAACCTCACCGAATCGGTCTTCATTTACTTCAAGGACGAACAGGGTCAGTTTTTGCGAGTGAATTCGGCGCTCGCGAGAAAGTTGGGGCTGAAGACTCCTGACGAGGCGATCGGCCGAAGCGACTTTAATTTCTTCCCGGAGGAATATGCTCGTCACGCGTTGCGGGATGAGTTGGAGATTTTGCGGACGGGCCAACCAGCGCTGAGTTTGGAAGAACATGCGACTTGGCCGGACGGATCGCAGAGTTGGGTCAGGACCGCCAAAATGCCGTTGCGAAATTCGCAAGGCCGCGTGGTTGGAACATTTGGAATTTCGCACGACATGACCGACCTGGTCGAAGGCCGCGAGGAACTGCGCCGCGCCAAAGACGCGGCGGATCAGGCCAATCAGGCGAAGAGTGAATTCCTGGCCAACATGTCGCACGAAATCCGCACGCCGATGAACGGCATCCTGGGCATGACCGATCTGGCTCTCGACACGGACCTATCGCCGGAACAGCGCGAATACCTGGAAATGGTCCAGTCATCGTCCGAGCAGTTGCTGCACATCATCAACGACATTCTTGACTTTTCGAAGATTGAGGCGGGCAAACTGGAACTCGACCCGCAAGAGTTTCTGCTCCGGGATTCGCTGGGCGAAACACTGCACACGTTGGCTCAACGGGCTGACAGCAAGGGGCTGGAGTTGGCGGCGCACATTGCTCCCGAAGTACCGGACGGTCTGAAAGGTGACCCCGGCCGACTGCGGCAAGTGATCGTCAATCTCGTCGGGAACGCGATCAAATTCACCGAGCGCGGGGAAGTAGTGGTCGAAGTCGCTGTTGCGAACGTTTCAGGCGAGCCGGTTCCGAACGAGATCGAACTCCGATTCACCGTGCGCGACACCGGAATCGGAATTGCTCACGACAAACTGGAGCGTATCTTCAACGAGTTCGAACAAGCCGACGGTTCGACCACACGGCGTTACGGCGGCACCGGCCTGGGTTTGGCGATCTCACGGAAGTTGGTGCGACTGATGCACGGTCAGGTCTGGGTCGAAAGCGAGCCGGGACGAGGCAGTGCGTTTTATTTCACCGCGCGGTTCGGACTCGCAACTTGCCAGTCCGACGATCGGCGGCAGCTTCCCGTCAGCGTGGAGAACATGCGAGTTCTGATTGTAGACGACAATCAAACGAACCGCCGCATTCTGGAAGAGATGCTGACGAACTGGCGGATGCGACCGACCGCGGTGTCCGGCGCAACCGACGCCGTGCGTGAGTTGACCGAATCGGTGGCCAGCGGCGAGCCATATTCTTTGGTCCTTCTTGATGGCCACATGCCCGACGTGGATGGGTTTGCGTTGGCCGAGCAGATTCGCAATCGACCGGAACTGCTGAGTTCCACGCTAATGATGCTGACGTCTGGCGGGCAATTGGGGGACATCGCGCGCTGCCGTAAACTGGGTATCGCCGCGTACCTGATCAAGCCGGTCACGCAGTCGGATTTGTTCGACAAGATCGTGCAAATCCTGGATCAAAATCATGTCGCAACGTCCGCGTCGGCCTCGGTGACTCATTCCGTGGCGACGCATGGAACGCCGATGCGCGTGTTGCTGGCCGAGGACAATGTCGTCAATCAACGATTGGCCGTGCGGTTGCTCGAACGACGCGGGCACATTGCCATCATCACCAGCAACGGCGTCGAAGCACTGGAAGCTTTCGATCAAGGTTCGTTCGATGCCGTGCTGATGGACATTCAGATGCCGCGTCTGGGAGGCTTCGAGACGACGGCGGAAATCCGTCGCCGCGAGCAAGGGACATCACGCCATTTGCCGATCATCGCCATGACCGCGCACGCCATGAAAGGTGATCGCGAGGCGTGTCTCGCCGCCGGGATGGACGCCTATTTGCCGAAACCGATCCAGGCCGAGGATTTGTACAAAACTTTGGAAGCTTATGCGCCGCAGCCGAACGCGACGGCTGCGGCTTCGACCGTGCAACTCATCGACTGGATCGCCGCCTTGAAAAGCGCGGCGAATGACAAAACGCTGTTGAAAGAACTAATCACGGTCTTTCTCGAATCGCTGCCCAAGTGGCTCAGCGACCTGCAGAGCGCGATTCAACAACGCGACACCGCCGTCGCGGGACGCTTAGCCCACACGCTCAAAGGCTCGCTCCGCCAGTTCGGAGCCACCGCCGCCGAGACGGCTCAACAGTTGGAAACCGAGTGCGCCGCGAGCCACTTCGCCGCCGCCGAAAAGACATTTCCAATCCTTTTGGCCGCCCTGAATCAATTGCGTCCCGAATTGGAACATCCGCCCGGTTGATGGCCACGGATGGTTTGGCATTATCGGTACGAGAACTATACTCCGCCCCGAACGGAGCAATCTTCCGCACCGCCGGCTTTCACCAATCGTCTATCACAAAGGAGTTAAGTCATGGCCTTGTATGAAATCGAAACGAACGCGCACATCATGATTGGTTGGGCCGACTCGCAAGAGCAAGCGGCACAAATCGCGAAGGAACATTATCCCGGCGAAGACGTCGTGCGTCTAACCAAACGACCGCGCGACATTTGGGTCATTTCTAAGCGACTACTAGGGATCGCCGGCAACGCCGAACCGTGCGACGTCGCACGCGACTGCTTGGCTCGTGCGCATGGCGACAAAGTTCACGCCATCCGACTCTTCATGCTTGATACCGGCTCCGACCTGCATGAAGCTCAAAAGGCGATCGAGACGAATATGTCACTTGGCTGGTGACGCGACAGAGCCACTAACCCGAAGCGTGAGGGAGCGCGAGCTCCACGGGACTCTGAATTCATGTTTCGTGAAGCGTTTACTCTCAGTCACGCTTCGGTTTAGTGATTCGTATCGCCCTCGCTCTTGCGAAGTGCTTCGAGTTAATGAATTTGGGTGGTCTGAGTTTGAACATCCGCCTAAACTCCCCGCCCGATTTCAGTCAACTTAAACAGAAACAGAAAAGGCATGATCATGCGATGGTGGATTCCGACAGTGTGCTGCTTGGTCGTCGTGGGACTGGCGGTTGCTCAAGATGAAGACAAGTCCGCGAAGCCCAAAGACGCACCGAAGGCGAAGAAAAAAGCCGACTCGGACACCGTCGATTTAGACGTCGGGGCCGCGGACAACCCGTTCGCCAAGAAAGCGATTGACCCCAAGGAGATGATGAAAAAAGTGAGCTATTCGATTGGGGCTCAGGTCGGAAAAGGGATGCGAGTTCAGAACATTGAATTGGTTACGAGCGAATTCATCAAAGGCCTGGAAGACGCACTTGGTGAGAAGGACTTGGCACTGTCCGATAAGGAAATGCAGGAAGTCTTCTTGGCGTTTGGCAAGCATCAGCAGACTCTTGCCAAGGCCCAAGCGGCCAAGGCTCAAAAGGCGGGCGAGGAGTTATTGGAAACGAACAAAACCAAAGAAGGAGTCAAAGTTTTACCGAGTGGGTTGCAGTACAAAGTTTTGGCTTCTGGCAAAGGGGCTTCGCCAAAGGCTTCAGACACGGTTCGGGCACATTACCGCGGTAAGACGGTCGATGGAAAAACGTTTGACGAGTCGTACACCGGCGAAGCGCCGAAGAAGAATGAACAGCCGAGACCATTCGCGGTCAATCGCGTGATCCCCGGTTGGACCGAGGCATTGCAGAAGATGAAACCAGGAGACAAATGGCAACTGGTCATCCCGTCGAAGTTGGCTTACGGTCCGGGCGGTCAACCCGATGCCGGGATCGCGCCGAATTCGGTGCTGA
Source organism: Planctomyces sp. (assembly GCA_031375695.1). Classification (GTDB taxonomy): domain Bacteria; phylum Planctomycetota; class Planctomycetia; order Planctomycetales; family Planctomycetaceae; genus SXKJ01. Next base: position 4,519 of record JANMIF010000393.1, on the reverse strand, counting down.
TTTTTGATGTAGAATTGGTGGAAGTTGTGGAGTAATTCAATGTCGGACACATCGGTTCCGGTGGTTCGCGTGTTGCAGCAGGGGTTGGAAAGCTGGAAACGCGCTGGGCTGACTCATTTGCCGATGCCCGTTCGTAAAAAAACCACAGTGGCGGTGACTTCGGCATCGCCGAGTCCGCCTCGCACGCCGGTCGACGGGTCGGTGGCGGTTCGGACGAGTGGCACAAACGCGCGATCGCCGGGACAGTCGGCTTCACCAGTCTCTTCAGGAGCCAACATGGCTAAACCCGTGACGAAGGCTTCGGTGCCATTGCCCGTCTTAGCGGCTGTGGCGCTGGGGCCGAGTCCACATTCAAACGGATCGCGGCCAGATCGCGAGTGGCGTTTGGATCAATTGCGGCAGCGAGTCACAGCCTGCACGCGCTGTCAAGAACTTACTCGGCTGCGAACGAACACCGTGTTCGGAGTTGGCAATCCCGAAGCCAGGTTTCTGTTTGTTGGCGAAGCTCCGGGGGCGGATGAAGACGCGAGCGGTATTCCGTTTGTCGGCCAAGCGGGACAGTTGCTCGACAAAATCATTGTCGCTGCCGGTTTGAAGCGAGACGAAGTTTACATCTGCAACGTGCTTCGCTGTCGCCCCCCCGGCAATCGCAAGCCGGCTCCCGAAGAGGCGTCCAACTGCCGTGAGTATCTCGATGGCCAAATCGCCACAGTCGATCCAGACTTCATCATTTGCTTAGGTGCAACGGCAGCTCAGAGTTTGCTCGGAACGCTCGAAACAATCGGCAAGCTGCGCGGCCAATTCTTTGAACATGGTCGAGCCAAAGTGCTTTGTACATATCATCCGTCGTACTTGCTGCGAAATCCCGCGGCCAAAAAAGATGTCTGGGAAGACATGAAGTTGTTCCTGAATGAAGCGGGGTTGCCCGTGCCAGCGAAATAGTTGTGTCAGGGAGGCGCGCGAGGTGATTGCATGACGGCGGATCGGCTCGCTCAACTGACGTTGCTGACTTACGCCGGATTGGGAGTGGCGTTGCTGCTGGCATCGAAACGCCGATGCCGGGACGGTTGGAAAGTTTGGTTGCTGTATTTGATCAACCGACTCTTCGTCGGGCTGATGTGTCATTGGCGAGCGAACGGACGATGCCCATATCCCGACTCTGGCGGCGCGTTGATTTTGTCCAATCACCGAGCCGCGATTGATCCGATGCTAGCGTGGATGAATCATCATTTGCGGCACGACGATCGCGCCGGCAGCGTTCGCGTGATCGGCTATTTGATGGCGCGCGAGTATTACGCACGGCCGGGACTGGTCGGCTGGATCAGCCGCGCGATGCAGTCGATCGCGGTCGATCGCGATGGACGCGACGTAGCTCCAACTCGCGAAACCTTGCGGCGGCTGGAACGAGGTGACTTGGTCGGCATCTTTCCTGAAGGTGGCATCAACACCGGCGACGGTCTGCGCGCGGCGAATCCGGGGGTTGCCTTTCTGGCACTCAGATCCAACGTGCCGATCATCCCGGTTTACATTCAGGGCGTTCCACAATCCGACAGCCTAGTCGGTCCATTTTTGACTCCCAGCCGGATTCGCGTCGTGTATGGGCGGCCGTTGGAACTCAGCCGGTGGCGCGATCAAAAACGAACGCCCGAGTTGTTGCAGTCGCTGACCGACGCACTCATGCAGCGATTGGCGGACTTGGGCAGCGTCACATATCACCCGGAACCAACGGAAATCAGGCGAGCCGGCGAGCGTTAGCCCCGGGTAGTTGCCGAATGTGCGTTTGTTCTGGAGCTAACGCCCGCCAGTTCGCCTGTCATCTGTCATGCCAAGCCGCACCGTTTGGGAATTGGAACTCTGCGATTGATTCCGACTTCATGGTAATGCTGTAGCCGGGGGCGGTCGGAGGCATGTAACGGCCGTGGTGTATGACCAGCGGGTTCACGAAATGCTCGTGCAGATGATCGGCATATTCACACAGTCGGTTCTCCAGCGAGCCGCTGACTGCGATGTAGTCAAAGAGCGCGAGATGTTGCACGTACTCGCACAAGCCGACGCCGCCGGCATGTGGGCAAACCGGAATGCCAAACTTTTCGGCCATTAGCAGCACCGACAGGATTTCATTCACGCCGCCGATGCGACAGCTATCAATCTGGCACACGCCGATCGCGCCAGCTTGCAAGAATTGTTTGAATAGAACTCGGTTTTGGCAGTGCTCGCCGGTTGCAACTTGAATCGGGGCAATCGCGCGGGCGATCGTCGCATGGCCCAGCACATCGTCGGGACTGGTCGGCTCTTCGATGAACCACGGTTGGAACTCGGCGAGCTGCCGCATCCATTCGATCGCGGTACCAACATCCCAAACTTGGTTGGCATCCATCATCAAGCGACGGTCCCAGCCAATCTCTTCGCGGATGATCCGGCAGCGGCGGCGATCATCCTCCAGATCGCGGCCGACTTTGATTTTGAAGTGCGTCCAACCGCGTGAGGTCAGTTCGCGACAGAGCCTTCGTAGTTTTTCGTCGTCGTAACCGAGCCAGCCGGCCGAAGTCGTATAACTCGGATACCCGTCGCGCTGCATCTCGGCGATGCGTGCGGCTTTCGTGGCTTCGCGCCGCTTGAGCAACTCAGTCGCTTCGCCCGGCGTGAGCGCGTCGGTGATGTATCGAAAGTCGATGCACTGCACGAGTTCTTCCGGCGACATGTCGCACAGTAATCGCCAAAGCGGTTTGCCTTCGACCTTGGCCCAAAGATCCCATACGGCGTTGACGACCGCCGCCGTCGCCAAATGAATTACCCCCTTCTCCGGGCCGATCCACCGTAGTTGGCTGTCGCTGGTCACATGCCGCCAGAAACGCCCCATGTCGGCAGTGAATTCTTCCAAAGTTCGTCCGACGATCAGCGGCCGCAACGCTTCGATCGCCCGCACGCACAGATCGTTGCCACGGCCAATCGTGAAGGTCATCCCGTGCCCCGCCAATCCGTTGGGATGATCGGTGTGCAACACAACATACGCTGCCGAATAGTCAGGATCGGGATTCATCGCATCGGAACCATCCAACGTGCGAGACGTCGGAAAGCGAATATCGTGTGTGACCAAATCGACCAGTCGGATCGGCATGTGAGTTCTCGGCTGCTGCGGGACGGGATTGTTGTGTTACAGTGTTACGATTGACGGAGACGCAGACTAACCCGACGCGTAAGCGAGGGCGAGCGCGTCAAGAGTCATTCTGAGCCCGCCGTCGTGTAAAGAGTTCGCCCTGGATTGCGCGTCGGGTTAGTAAGTCCTAGGATTGGGATTTCAGAATGCCGGTCATCAAGTTTCAATGCCCGCAGTGCCAAACGCCGCTTCGATTGGAAAATCGAGCGTTGTTCGTCGGCCGCACATTTGACTGCCCCGACTGCGGTCAGGCTTTGCAAATTGAAACGGACGGATCGGATGGTGTTGTGGCGAAGCCGATCTCCGGTTTATCCGCCATGAAATTATCGTCAAGAACCGATGCGGGGTTCGGAATTCACCTGCGTCCGACAGCTTCGATGTGGGATCAATTGAGCCGGCGGCCGGCATTGCTCGGCTGGAGCGCTGCGGTTCTGTTTGCTGTCGGACTGTTCTGGTTCACCCGGTCGTCCAGCAAACGTTCGACCTCAACGACCGAACTTTCTCCGAACGATTCGAGGCCAACGGCACCAGCGAAACTGCCGGAACAGATCGCGGAATCACCGAATCCGCCGATAGCAAAACCAAAACCCAAAGACTTGGCTGAGGAAGTCGTGCCGCACCCGTTGCCACCAGCAGACGCAATTCGAATTGCTGACGCTGAAAAGCAGCCGGATCAGAAACCCAACGAGCCAGCCAATTCCAAACCGAATCCGCAACCAGCGGTCGTTGTACAGCGAAAGTTGCCGCCGCCGCCCGATCCATCCGATGATCCGATCCCTGAAGTTTCCGGCCGATTGACCGCAGAGGAAATCGCCACTCGGCTCAATCAAGCGGTGGCTCGCTTCGATCAAACCAAGCCGGTCGCGTTTGTGAAATTGCTCGACGTTTTAGAAGACATGGCCGGTGTCGCCATCGTCTGGGATCTGGACCGCGTGGATGACGAACAACTTCAGAAACCGGTCTCACTGTTGCTCGAGCAAACGAACGTCGGGTCGATCCTGGATGCCGCCATCAAACAAGCCAAGCTGCAACGCCGCTTCGCCGACGGACAAATCGTGTTGGAACCGGCAATGCCGGATTGAAGGAACCCGAACCATGCAACTCGACGACACGATTTGTTACTGCTTTCATGTGACAAAGCGGAAGATCCAGAATTTCGTGCGGATTCATTCGCCGCGCCGCGCCAGTCAGCTTTCGGAATGTGGCGGTGCGGGGACTGGCTGCGGCTGGTGCGTGTCGTATTTGCAGCGCTATTTCGACGAATCGAAGTCAAACGCTCCGGCTCGAGACGATGCGATCAGCCCAACGGATTACGCTCGACAGCGCGGCGATTACTTGAAGGCCGGAAATGGTGTCGCAGCT
>JANMIF010000388.1:0-12852 GCA_031375695.1 Planctomyces sp. | reverse complement strand
CTCCCATCGACCGTTGGAAAGTTAGATCATGACATGCGGTCGCGAGCGGGTTACTTGGCCACCCGATCCAAGCTCACCTTCAAGAAGGAGACGCCTCCGTGGACGAACACTGTTCCGACGTGCTGCTCATCGAGCTGCACGGTGCGAGCAGAATAGTAGCGGGCCGCGACATTGACTTCCGGCAACAGCAGCGCGGTGTTGTCGTTGTTCCAAGTGAGCCCATCGTCGGCCGAGAAGTTGTATCGCAGCCCTTTGTTAGCCGTGCCAACGCCCCAGGTCACAAGCAACCGACCGTCTTTGAGCACGGTCAGATAACGGCCTTCGGCGGTATCGATATCAGGAACGGCGCGAAAGTTTTCGACGGTCGTCCAAGTTCGGCCCTCATCGGTCGAACGCAACATCACCGGTCCCATCGCGAGCAGCGCCCCTTTGGCGGTGCGCACGATTTGCTGGAACGAGTGCTGTTTGTTGTCGGGACCGGTCAGCGGAAACACCGTCAACTCGCCGGTCTTCGGATCGAACAGCCGAGGCGGCCCGGCTCGCAGAGGCAACAGCCATCGGCCTTCGCTCCACGGCAGCATGTTGTGCCGAACCGCGCCCAAATGCTTGCCTTCAACCGGTCCGATCAGACCTTGCTCGCTCCAAGTTCGCCCATGATCCGAGCTGATCGAGTACAGCAACGCTCGCTCGTAGTAGCCGTCTTTGGCCTTGTCGTCGGCGATATAGTTCCAAGTCACGAGCACGCGGTCATCGGGCAGCACGTCGGCGGTGCCGGGGTAAACCTCGAATGTCTTTACCTCGCGAATCACGTCCGGGCGTTTCGCCGACGTGGCGATCATCTCCGGATTTCCCCACGTCATCCCGCCGTCCGTCGAGCGAGTTCGCATGAGCACATTAGCTCCCTTGTAGACCACGATCAGCGTGCCATCTTTCGTGCAGCAAATGGAAGGATGAACGTGCCCCGACACGGCAGCAGCGATGACGACCGGCTGATCGTCGGCTTGCGGTTGGGAACTACCGGCCAGCAAACAGCAGCCGACAAACGTGACGAGACGGACGAAAACGAATTGGCGGAGTTGCATGTGGGTTCCGTTTTGATTCTCAAGCGGCGAAGCCGAACCCGAACCAGCTCGCCAAAACATGCCGCTCATCCGGCGTTTTTCCGCGACGACCGTTTGACGTTTACTGGCTTGGTATTCGACTTCGCTACGGCCTGTTTCGGCTTTTTCTTCGCCACCGCCTTCGCGCGGACTTTTGACTGTTTGATTGCCGTCGCCTTCACAACCGGTTTCATTGGCGATGTTTTTTTCAACCTCGGTTTTGAGGCCGGCTTGGATTTGGTCCGAGTCGGCACAGGCTTCGTCGATGCCGAATCCAGTTCGATGCCGAAGATCGCGCCGAGATCTTCGCCAGCGAGCGTGTTTTGACCGGCATTGCCACTGAGTTCTCTGTCGAGATTTCCTTCGGCGACAGCTTGTGAAACCAGTTCTTGATGATCGACGTCGCGCAGCACGAACAACAGCTCCGGCTGTTTGTCGAGACGTGCTCCGACCCCGTACATCACGGCCGCGAGATGCTTGCAGCAGTCCGAATAGTCGGGGCAACTGCATGTCATTTTGATCTCGCGCGGCGACGGAAACAGACCGTCCTTCGGTTGAGTCAGCCGTTTCATCACTCCGTCCGAGAATTTTCCGGCCAACAGGTCAAGCAGCGAATCAATCGACTCCGAACAATCCTGCTTGATCTTCTTCCACGTTGGTTTCGATAGTCCGTCGATGTCGATCTTGATCTTGTAAGTTTCCGAGCCAGCAACGATCGCTTCGATGCTGCGCGTCTTGATGACCAAGTCCACGACCGAGCCGTTGCGAACATAGGTCGCTCCACGCGGCAAGCGGTTAGCGTAGTCGCTGTAGGCTTCGAGGTTCTTGCACCACGCTTGGCCCCAAAACGATGTCGTGATTTTGCGCCCGTCGAGTTTCACCGGAGCCGGCTCGCGGCCTTGCTTCTTGGCCACCTGAGCCGCGTGCTTCACGGCATTGTTCTTCTTCTTGGCCACCGACACATACGGGCGAAATCCGTAGTAGCTGCCCCAACTCATGTTCGACTCCGTTCCGAGGGTGAGAGATCTGCGGAAGAGTGAGCAACAAAATGTCGATTGGCAAGCCCTAGAGTGCTGCGGCTCGACACCGCACTCCAAGGTTTATTCCTCGGCCGCGCGGGTGATGTCGAGCGCGACGAATTTCAGAAGTTCGCGGTCGCTCATTTCAGTCAACAGCGTCTCCCCTTCACTCTTCGCGCCAAGCACTTGATCGGCCAGTTCTTGTTTGTCGCGGATCATCTGGTCGATGCGTTCTTCCAGCGTCCCTCGGCAGACGAATTTGTGGACCAGCACATTCCGTTTTTGCCCGATGCGGAAGGCTCGATCGGTCGCTTGGTTTTCGACGGCCGGATTCCACCAGCGGTCGAAGTGGACGACATGCGACGCCGCCGTCAGGTTCAGGCCTGTGCCGCCCGCCTTCACCGAGATCACGAAGAACGGCAGGCCGTCCTCTTCCTGAAAACGCCGCACTAACTCTTTCCGCTTACCGACCGGCACGCCGCCGTGCAGCACGAGTCCCGGTTGGCCGAAGACTGATTCCAGATACTTCGCCAACGGCTCACACACCGTTTGAAACTGCGTGAAGACCAGCATCTTCTCTTGCCGCTCGGCAATCGGCTGACAGATTTGACTGAGCCGCAAAAATTTGCCGCTGTCGTCCGCCGTGAACTCCGGCTGAGCCAGGTACTGTGATGGATGATTGCAGACCTGCTTCAGCTTCATGAGCATCGACAGCACCAGTCCGCGCCGCTGCATGTCGCTCGACTCGCCCGCCTCGCGAGCCTTCTTCGCTTTGGCCAATTGCTTCGCGAGGTCATCGACCAACTGCTCGTACAGCACCGCTTGCTTCTTGGACAAGCCGCACTCGGCCCGCATCTCGGTCTTCTCCGGCAGGTCGGGGACAATCAGCGGATCGGTCTTCATCCGCCGCAAAATGTACGGCTGCACGAGCCTCCTCAACGCACCGTAAGCGTGAGCATCCTGCTGCTTGTCGAGCCGCTTCACAAAGTCTTTGAACTGCTTCGCCGAACCGAGCAGTCCCGGACAACAGAAGTCAAACAGCGACCACAAGTCGCCAAGTTGATTCTCCACTGGCGTCCCGGTCAGCACGATCCGCCCTGCCCCGTCGAGCTTTTTGACCGCCTTCGTCTGAGCCGACCCAACATTCTTAATCGCCTGAGCCTCATCCAGCACGATCAGCGTCCACTTCATCGACGCGATCCAGTCAGCCTTGCGAGCCAGCGTGTAGGTCGTCACGACCAAGTCAAAGTCTTTGAGTTCGTCCTTAGGCTTCTTCGCGACACGATCCAGCATCTCGGTCTCGCATTCCGACCGATGTGCAAAAAAGCATTTGAGCTGCGGCGCGAACCGCGCGAGTTCCTGCCTCCAATTCCCGACGAGCGATGCCGGGACGATGAGCAGACTGGGAGACATTCGCCCTACGTAGCCGTCTCGCTCCGCGAGACGAGCCGAGCGTGCGTTCGACGCGGTGGGTTCATTTGTCGTTGTTCGTGCGCTCGGCTCATCTCGCGGAGCGAGATGGCTACGTAGCGGGACACGCAACCGCAGCAACAGGTCGATCACTTGAATCGTCTTGCCCAGCCCCATGTCGTCGGCTAGGCAGGCACCCAATCCCAACCGCGTCATGAACCACAACCAGCGCACGCCGTCCGCTTGATACGGCCGCAACGTCGCGTTCAACCCTTCGCCTGGCGAACAACCGACCACGCCGCTCGGATCGCGGAGTTGGTCCAGTGTTTCACGCAACCAGTCTCCCGCCGTGACCCCGACCCAATCGGCCGTCATCGCAACGGACGTGGCATCGGCGTCAAGCTGTGCTCCGGCGAGCATTCGCATCCCTTTCAAGAAGTCGATGCCCCCGGCGTGCTGATTCTCCAACTGCTGCCAGTGAGACAGTGCCTCGTTCAGTTGATCGCGATTCACCTCGACCCACTTGCCGCGCAACAGCAGGAGTCCGTCAGACGCGGCAAGCAGCAACTTTCGTTCGGCGGCAGACAGCGTCTCGCCATCGAGCGCCAAATCCACTGAGAAATCCAGCAAACCATCCACGCCGACTTGGCTCACCTTCTGATCGCCGATCCGCACCTGCACCTGTGGCCGAGGCGGCTTGCGAGCCTTCCACCAATCGGGGACGCGGACGACGAGACCGCTTTGCTCCATCGCAGGCACATCACGCAGAAACCGATACGCCTCAGAGATTGGCCATGCCTGCGGTTGAAACAACGCTCGTGAGCCGAGCAACTCCTTCACGACCTTGCTCCCGTCCGCCGCCGCTCGCACGGGAGCCAACAACTCCGCCAGCTTCGCCTGATCCCGTTCACCGGCGTACTGCTTGAGCGCCTGAGCCAACGGCAAGTGCTGCACCTGCGCTTTCGCCGACATGCGATGCGAGTACGTTGCCAGAAACGCGAACGGCCGATTCTCGTCTCGCTTGTTCTCGGCCAAATGAAACGTCACGCGTCCGAGCAGATGCTGAAACGGATTGACCGCTCGCAGAAACGCCGGCAATCCCCCCTCCGTATCCGCACCCAGCCGCCGCACCAACTCCGCCAACTCGTCCCACAACGCTTTGAGTACGCTGGGTGTCAGATACTCCAATCCGCGCATAGGCGGAGCCTCAGCAATCAACACCGCCAGCGCCAGATCATCCGGCGGCAGCAGCGACGCGCCCCCCTTCCCTGCGGCAAACCCAATCAGCCGCTCTTCATCAAGCTGGCACACCGCCTGAAAGAATCGCCGCGCGTAATCGCGCCAGAACAAAAAATCCGCCGGCAGAGTTTCCGTCACACGCGGTTCCGCCAGCAGCAATAGTCCCGCCGCCGCCGACCGCTGAAACGACTCGCGGAGCAACCGCACTGAGTCGTCACTCAACGAGATCGCAGCCGCAGTGGATTCCGCACGTTCCTCAGAGACCAGCTCGCACAACAATCGCCCGTGTGGCGAAACACAAATTCGCAAACTCATATCACCAAATTCCGTTGAATTTACACCGTGCTGGAAATCGGAGTAGATACCGAAGCTTCCTTATCCGCGCAACAGCGCGACGACCTGGGAAAGAAGGGGTCATTAGATGATTCACAAGGATCGTACAAATCACAATTCTCCGGTTGCGTTGGTGACCGGGGCCTCTTCAGGATTCGGCCAGTGCATTGCCAGCGAGTTGTCATCGTGGGGTTTTCGGGTGTTTGGAACCAGCCGTTCGGGTCAATTGCCCAATGCCTCCATTGAATCTGTTCGACTGGATATCACGAATCAGCAATCGGTTGCGGACTGTGTTGCCACCGTGATCGAACGAGCGGGTCGCGTTGATCTCTTGGTGAATAATGCGGGGCAGTTTCTGGTTGCGTTCGTGGAAGAAACGACCGTGGAGTCAGCCCGTGATTTGATGGACGTCAATGTTCTGGGAGTTCTGCGGATGATTCAGGCCGTTGTCCCGGTGATGCGGGGCAGAACAGACGGCGGCGGAGCGGGAAAGATTATCACGATCGGTTCTCTCGGCGGACTGATCTCGGTCCCTGGACACGGCGTCTGCTGTGCGAGCAAGTTCGCGCTGGAGGGACTCAGTAAATCGTTGCGAATGGAATTGTCGCAATTTGGAATTTCCGTCTCCCTCGTCGAACCGGGCCGATACCACACGAATTTGATGGCTGCGGCCAAGACGGACGAACGTGTGCTGCCGGAGTACGATCGAGTTCGAGAGCGGAATGCGCAGATTATTCGCCGCGAGATTGAAGAGGCACCCGGGCCGCAAGCCGTCGCCCGGTTGGTTGGCCGAGTGGCCCGCACGCGTCATCCAAAGCATCGCTATCGGATCGGCCCGCAGTCGTTTTTATCTCCGATTTTGAAGTCCTTATTTCCCTCCTGGTTTTTTGAATTTCACGTTCGCAAGACGTTTGGACTCAAGTAGAAAAGATTTTGCCAATTCGGAATGAGTCATATATAAGCCTCGCTCAACGAGACCGAGTTAGCTCTCCGTTTCACACCTAAGCTTTATCATCCCAAATGGACCGAACACTCGATTTCTTTCATCCCGTGCTGCCAGCCAAAGAATTGCGGCGGAAACCGGTGCGTGTCCGGGACGCCCTTCGTCCTGTTTCGAGATCACATGGGGAAAGCTTGTGGGCTTGCCGACCGTTGCCCTCACCGGCACGCCCCATTGTCGGCCGGTTGGGTGGGCCCCGATGGTCGTCTCGCTTGCCAGTATCATGGCTGGAATTTTGACGGGGCAGGTTGTGGTCGCAGTCCCACGATTGTCGATCTCAACAGCCAAGTGCCTCATTTGGCTGTGGTCGAGCGGCAAGATTTTGTCTGGATCGCCGGACCCCATGTTTCGCCAGAGACCATTCCCGGTGCCGACTCGCCCGATTTTCAATTTGCCGACGGCTTCTCGGAGTTGTTTCCCGCTCCGCTGCATGTCGCCTTCGATAACTTCTCCGAGGACGAGCACACTCCGTTCATCCACCATCATCTCGGTTGGACTCCTGAACAGGCGACGCAAGTGGAGTTCGAAACCAAAAACTTTCCCGATCACTGCGAGGTCCGCTATCGGGCACCGCAGCGAGTCAATTTGGTATACGTCCGCCGAGGCGATCGGTTTAACAACGACTGGCGAACCTATTACGACCCGCCGAGAATCCACTACCACCTATCCTGGACCGATCCCACCGGAACCAAGATTCGACCTTTCGAGATGTTTGTGCTGATCTATTTCGTTCCGGAAACCGACCGCACCACGCGTGTGCAGTCGATCTTGTACGTCAAGCACGTAGGGTTTTTCCAATTCCTGCGTCCGCTCACCAAAAAGGCGGCGGTCTGGATGGTCAAGCAGGAAGTGCGTGACGACGCCCGCTTCATGCCCGTGGTGGCCGACACCCCATTTGAAATGCGTGGGATGAAGTTGTGCAAATTCGACAAGCCGCTCGTCCAGAACCACAAATTGCTCAAAAAGATCTACTGGGATGAACCTGAGGAGCCAACGACGGGCGACCCAGACACAACTTCTTGACCGATTGAGACCACGGTTCTGAACCGTATCTTTATCTTTGATTGTGCGAGACTGCCACTTGGCATTGGCTGACTTGGAATCGGCCAGTAACTCCCAGCAGCTCTTGGATCATCCGTTCCGATTCCAGGGCGAATCGAGCCGGAGCCGCATCCAGCGTTGCGGATGAATTCTGCGGCAACTGCGATAGCCGGGTCGTGGCTTCCACAATGCCGACATCGAGCACCATCGGGCTCAACAGCATCGCGTCATCGACGTTGTCGAGAATGACAAGTGCCGGTTCGCGCGGCTGAAACGCCTGAACGACTCGATTGAACGCGGCCACGGGCAAGGACCGCCGCACTTCAGGCGAGACCTGTACACCGATGCACTCATCCAGATTCAGAATCGACACTGGCTTCTCGTGGTCCCTTCACCCCGGACTTGCCTCAGAGGCAATTAAATCAACAGACTCCGGTCCGCTGGGAACGAAAGAGTTGCCGGCTTCAATGACCATAGGAAATTCAACATGGCTTCATCAAATTCACCCGATGTGCGATTGCTGTCCGAAGAGAAATTGTCGGAGGTGGCGTTTCCGTCGGGTCGTGCAACAGAGTTTCGGATTCATTTTCATCCGGCGGCTCATGGACGCGCTGTGGCTCACGCGAAGGAAAGTACGTCGGTCGAGATTTGCGGCGTGCTAGTCGGAGATTGGGAGCGGGACGTGGATGGGCCGTTCGTGCGGATCAGCGACATCATTCGCTGCGACAACGCCACGCAAAAATTTGCCGAGGTGACGTTTACGCACGATTCATGGACGCAGATCAATCGCGAAATGGATACCCGGTTCGCGAATTTGCGGATTGTCGGCTGGTATCACTCGCACCCGGACTTTGGGATTTTTTTGTCCGACCGGGATGTGTTCATTCAGCAGAATTTTTTCGGCGGTCCCGGTCAGATCGCGTTCGTGGTCGATCCGGTGCGCGACGCAGAAGGGGTGTTTGAGTGGCGCGACGGTAAACCGAAACTGGCGGCGCATTATTGGGTCGGCGGGAAAATCCTAGGAGGCGAAGCGACGGCTCGCGGCGGCGGACAAGTTGGCGGACCGGAAGCGGCTCGTAATGGAGCTGTCTCAAGTGGTGTGAGTTCGGGCGCGGCAACCTCGGTAGTGCGCGAGGCGTCGATGTCACGGTTGTCAATGTTGACGTTGACACTACTGACGGTGTTGGGCTTCTTGGTCGGACACTTGTGGGGTTCGCAGCGGACTCACTGGGAACAATTGCGGTTGGTCGAAGGGACGATCGCCCATTACGGAGTTTGGAACGGCTTGCGTCCTGGTCTGGAAGAGGCGTTGGCGGCGTTGCGTGGTGAATTGGGAACGGTGTCGGACCGGATCAAAGTACTGTCGGCCGAGCATGTGAAGCTGGCTGGCGACAAGTCGACAACAACCGCGAAAGATTGGGACGAGATTCGCGCCAGCTTGTCGAGTTCGCGCGACTTGGCACGGAAGCTGGAACAGCATTACGCGCTCACTGCCGATGAGCAGAATGCGATTCGTCGAATGCTGACGCAGAAGATGGTGGAATTCAGCGCGGCGGAAGAGGCTGCACGCCGTCCAGCCAAGAAAATTCCCGCCGACAAGAGTGAGTTGGACGAATCGCGGAAATTGAAGCCGGAGACAAAGTCAGATCAGGACAAAAATCAGAAACCCGCAAGAGACAGGTGACATTTGGAACGCTGTTCGTTGGAATGCCCGCAAAATAACCCGCAGCGTTAACGAGGGCAAACGCTCCAAGTTGCTTTGAATTCTGTCTCTTTGATCGCTCACCCTCGCTAACGCATCGCGTTATTTTTCAGAAAGGACGCCGTCGTGCCTCAGGATGCTCCGCTGCGGATTGATGCCGACGAATTGTTTTCGGAGCAGGTCGAGGAATACCTCGCCGTGCAGACGGCGCTCAGTCACGATGCAGGTGAGTTGTCGCCACAGCCGTTGTGGAAGCGCGTGCTGTTTTCCAGTTGGTTCTATTTGGCGATCTGTTCGGGTGTCGGTGGCCTAGCAGGCTGGATAATGCTGGAACCATTCTTTGACGACAACGACATCGCCGACGAACGGTCGGTCGCAGCCTTACTGATGTTTCCGACTGTGGCCGCGATGGTCGGTCTGTTTCTGGGTGCAGCGGAGGGGATCATGTGCCGCAACGCAAGGCGGGCGTTGATTTCGGGAGTTGTCGGTTTGGGTGTCGGATTTGGTGGTGGCCTCGTCGCGTTGATTCCAACCGGCATCGTGTTCACGATCATGACGGCGATCGCGTTGAGTTTTCAAAAGCAGCCGCTCGGCCCAAACGAGATGCTGAGCGGCCTAGCCTTGTTGGTGCTGATGATGGGCCGAGCTGCGGCGTGGTCGATCGTCAGCATTCCGGCAGGATTGGGTCAGGGGATCGCTGTTCGCGAAAAGAAGGTGGCGCTGAACGGCGCGATCGGCGGGGTGCTCGGTGGCCTGCTCGGCGGATTGATGTTTGATCCGATCAGCCTGGTGTTGGTAACTGCGGATGGTCAGGCGACATACAGCCGCGCGGTTGGGTTCATGGTGGTCGGTTTGATGGTCGGACTGTTTGTAGGGCTGGTCGAAGGTTGGACGAAGACTGCCTGGCTCTTGATGCGGAAAGGTCCGCTGGCTGGAAAGCAATTTGTGTTGTTCAAGGATACGACCGTGCTGGGAAGTTCTCCGAAAGCGGAAATCTATTTGTTCAAGGACGACGCGATCGAACCGCGTCATGCGATCATTCACAACCGAGGTGGCCGATTTGAAATTGAAGACTGCGAGACTCCCGACGGCACCTATGTGAACGGAATTCCCGTAACGAAGCGACATCTACTCCAAACCGGCGATCAGATTGTGCTCGGCAAAACGGTGTTGGAGTTCGCGTTCCGAGAAACAAAATCATGAGGTCCTCTTTCAAGAGTTCTTTCCAATAGCAAAGGATGTGTTCATGCCCATTTCCGTGAACTGCCAAGAGTGTGGCAAATCGTTGAAGGCCCCGGATTCTCTGGCCGGTAAGAAGGCGAAGTGTCCGCAGTGCGGCAACGTCGTGCCGATTCCGGCAGCCGTCTTGGATGCCGAGGAGGTGGACGCACCCCCTCCGTTGCCGAAGAAAGCCTCGACTACAGCCAAGCCGAGGCCAAAGCCACAACCTGATGACGACGACAGCTCAATGTTCGACGACGCGGCGGACTCCGAGTCCGAAGGTCCGGCCGATGGTCGCAAGCCGTGTCCGATGTGTGGCGAGGTGATTGCTGAATCCGCCGTGAAGTGTCGCTATTGTGGCGAGATCTTCGATTCCTCGGTCGCCAAAGCGGGCAAGAAGGGCCGTCGTCGAGGTTCCGGTGGAGAATACGCAGGATTCTGGGTCCGATTCGTGGCCGCGTTTGTGGACGGCATCCTCACCCAAATTCTGGGAGGGTTGGTGGGAGGCGTCGCAGGGGGCGTAATGGGCGCGATTGGGGTTCCGAATATGGCAAAATTCGTCGGCGCGGTGATCGGACTCTTGGTCGGCTGGCTGTACTCGGCCCTGCAAGAAAGTTCCGAGAAGCAGGCGACTTTGGGCAAGCGAATGATGCACATTCGCGTGACCGATCTCGATGGCGGTCAGCTTTCCTTCGGTCGAGCCACAGGCCGGCACTTCGCAAAAATCTTGTCTGCTTTGATTCTGTTGATCGGCTACATCATGGCCGCCTTCACCGAAAAGAAGCAGGCTCTGCACGACATGATGGCCGGCACGTTGGTCGTTCGGGATTAGTCGATCCGCGTCTTTCAATCGACGATGATTTGTGAGGAGATGACATGCCAATTTCCGTGAACTGTCAGGAGTGTGGCAAAACGTTACGAGCGCCGGACTCGCTGGCCGGGAAGAAAGCGAAGTGTCCACAGTGCGGCGCGGTCGTAAGTCTGCCGGCGGCGATCGTCAATGCGGAACTCGATGACGCGCCGCCACCGAAGAAGAAATCGGTGGCGGTCAAACCGCGTGACGAGGACTTCGACGAGCCAGCCGAATTTGATGCCGTGTCTGCGGCCGATGAGCGAAAGCCCTGTCCGCTGTGTGGCGAGATGATCGTAGCGTCGGCGGCCAAATGCCGATTTTGCGGCGAGGTGTTCGATTCCAGTTTGGATCGGCCGGGAAAATCGCGGTCTGGAAAAACCGGAAGTTGGTCGAAGGACGAACTGCGAAACATCGCCGGGTTTCAAAAAGCAGTGCTGTTCTGCATCCTCGGTCAGATGGCGACTTTCTTGCTGCAAACGGCAATTCCGCAGCAGATTCGTCCGCTGGGTGCCGTGGCTTATTTGATTGTCAGTATCGTGGCCGTGGTCTTCGTCTTCCGACTGGCCATGCGACTTTACAGCACTGCCACTGGAGTCATTTGTGGAATTCTGACCCTGATTCCGTGCATCGGCCTGATCGTGCTGCTGATGGTCAACGGCAAAGCGACTCGTGTCTTGCAGGACCATGGGATCAAGGTTGGATTGCTGGGGGCGAAGAGTTCGGATATTTGAGGCGTGCGGATTCTCCGAAGTCTCGCCACTTCGGCTACTAAAACTTCGGCTACCCAGAGGAGCAGACATGCCGATTTCAGTGAACTGTTCGGAGTGTGGCAAATCGTTGAAGGCCCCGGATACTTTGGCAGGCAAGAAGGCGAAATGTCCGCAATGCGGCGCAGTGGTGCCGATCCCTGCGGCCGTCTTGGATGCGGAGTTGATTGACGAGCCGCCGCCATTGCCCAAGAAATCGTCGGCCCAGTCAAAGCCGAAACCGAAACCAGCGGATGATGACGGTTCGATGTTCGACGATGCGGCGGAGTTCGAGGCGAAGGATCCGGCCGACGATCGCAAACCGTGTCCGATGTGTGGCGAAATGATTGCTCAGTCGGCTGCGAAATGCCGGTTCTGCGGTGAGCTTTTCGACGCCGGGCTTCGGAAACGCTCCCAATCGAAATCAGGAAGTCGTAGCGGCGATCAAGATCCGTTGACCGGTTGGGACATTGCCCTATGCGTTTTGTGCTCGAACATTGGCTGCATCATTGGAATCGTCGCCTGTATTCGTGGTCAGACGAGCCGTGGCGGAAAAATGATCGGCATCGCGCTACTGATTAATGTGATTGTCGGCGTCATCAGTATGTTGGCTCAGGCCGGTAGACAACAACAGTTTCCCTGATGGACTGGCCGTGACGGCGATGGCGGAACGAATCATATCCTGCGAGTGCGGCGTGAGCGTGCGGTTGCCGAAGGATCCGGCGAATCGGGCCTTTCGCTGTCCGGCGTGTAAAACGGCGATCGCTTTGACCGTGAATGCGACAGTGCTTTCGTCGCGACGCTGGTCGGATGGAGCTATCGGGGCGACCTGCCCAATCTGTCAAACGGAAATCGCGGCCGAGGAGTTCGTCGTCACCTGTCCGAAGTGCGATCAAGTGCATCACCGCGAATGCTGGTCGGAGATTGGCGGCTGCGGAACCTATGGTTGCGAACAGGCCCCGGCGGTCGACAAATCGGAAGCGACCGTCACCGCGCCCCGGTCGCAATGGGGCGATACGAAAAAGTGCCCGATGTGCGGCGAGGAAATCAAAGCCATCGCACTCCGCTGCAGATACTGCGACACCGACTTCAACACCGCCGATCCGTTGACTCTGAAAGATCTGAAACGTCAATCGAATCAGGACCAGCAAATCCAGAAAATGCGGCAGACGACGATCACGATCTTCG
>JANMIF010000387.1:0-16520 GCA_031375695.1 Planctomyces sp. | reverse complement strand
GTTGGGATTCTCGACGAAGCGTTTGAGGGCCTCGCCACCGCCAAAGCCAACGCCGAACAGAACCTCCAAAACGCCCGTGCTCTGTTTGAAAGCCACCTGCAAGCCGTCTTCACCCAACGCGGCCACGGCTGGGTGGAGAAGCCGCTTGAAGAGATTGGAACCACGCAAACTGGCTCAACACCGAAGACTTCCGACCGCGACAATTTCGGCGACTTCATCCCTTTCGTAAAACCGGCGGACTTCAACGCAGACGGTTCTGTTGATTACGAGAACGACGGGCTGAGTGAAAAAGGGCTGTCCACAGCACGGATGGTTGCGGCCGGTTCGGTGTTGATGGTTTGCATCGGCGCGACGATTGGAAAGTGTGGCTACTGCGAACGCGATATTACGACGAATCAGCAAACCAACGCACTCACACCAACTGACGGTTCGTCGCACAGATTTCTCTACTACCAAATGTTGACCGAAGGATTTCAGCGAAAGGTCATTCACGGTTCGGGACAGGCCACGCTGCCGATCATCAACAAGTCCAAGTGGAGTGCTCTTCCTGTTTGGCTGCCACCAACCGTCAAGGACCAAAAGCGAATTGCCGCCAAATTCGACTCCCTCTTGAACGAAACCCAACGCCTCGAATCCCTCTACCAACGCAAACTCGCCGCGCTCGACGAATTGAAAAAATCGCTGCTGCACCGAGCCTTCAGCGGGCAACTGTAGGAACGCTTTCAAAACCGTAGCCACGTTCGCCAGAACGTGGGAGACTTCACGAACACCCACGTTCTGGCGAACATGGCTACAGCCAATGGGAATTTTGGAACAGCCAATGGCCGACGAGACGCCTCAATCCGAGATGATCCTGTACCAGACCGCAGACGGCCGGACTCGCATCCAATGCCGGTTCGAGAACGAGTCCATTTGGCTCACTCAGGCGTTGATTGCCGAGCTGTTCCAGAAGGACGTGCGGACCATCAACGAGCACCTCGTCAACATCTTCGACGAGGGGGAATTGAGCCGAGACGCAACTATCCGGAAATTCCGGATAGTTCGATCCGAAGGCTCCCGCGAAGTCGCCCGCGAGATCGAACACTACAGCCTCCCCGCCATTCTCGCCGTCGGCTACCGCGTCAGATCGCTACGCGGCACGCAGTTCCGCCAGTGGGCGACGGCTCGGCTCAGCGAGTATCTGGTGAAGGGCTTCGTCATGGACGACGAGCGGCTCAAGAACCCGCCCGGTCCCGGTGTGCCCGACTACTTCGACGAGTTGCTCGAACGCATCCGCGACATCCGCGCCAGCGAACGGCGGATGTATCTTCGAGTCCGCGAAATCTTGGCTCTGGCGGCGGACTACTCGCCGACCGAGCCGGAAACGCAGCTTGTCTTCAAGTGCATTCAGAACAAGCTGCACTTCGCGACGACCGGCAAGACGGCTCCCGAACTCATCGCCGAGCGAGCCGACGCGACGGAACCCAACATGGGGCTGACCAGTTGGAAAGGGGCCGTCGTCCGCAAGGGTGACGTGACCGTCGCCAAGAACTATCTGCGTGAAGATGAGATCGAAGAGTTGAATCGGATCGTCGTCATGTTCCTGGACTTCGCCGAAGACCAAGCCAAACGCCGCAAGGAAATCTTCCTCAACGATTGGCAAACCAAGCTCGATGAGTTCCTGCGATTCAATGAACGCCGAGTGCTTCCCGATGCCGGTTCGGTGTCTCGTGAAACGGCGGACGAAAAGGCCCAGCGAGAATTTGACCACTTCAGCGAACGCCGTCGCGCGGCGATTGAGGCTCAAGCAGAACAAGACGCGATTCGAGAACTTGAGGACACCGCCAAGCAACTCCCCAAGAAACCCACTCAGCGGAAGAAGAATGGGTGACGATCTTCCACAGGGCAGTGGTGAGGGAGTCGTTCGAGGGAAATGAGCTGTTTGCGGTGTCAGACGACGTGTCGTGGAGAACGACATGTCGCCGGAACGTGTCGCCAAAAACGCCAAATGGCAACACGTTTCGCAGACGTGTCGCTACCGACGACAATCTGTTGTGCCAGTCTCCTGAATCGGCTCCAGCGCATCCGCTTGACTAATTACTTGACTGATGCTTGACTCATCTTATGGCCTACGAACCGCACTTTTCGATCAGTCCACGACTGCTTTCGCTCGTTGAGAGTGTCGCGGCGTTGCGCGAACGGATTCAGAACGCCACCATCGAACTGTCGTGGGTTCCCGCCCTGCAAAAGGACACACGCACTCGCAACGTCCACGCCTCGACCGCCATCGAAGGGAATCCGCTGACGCTGGAACAAGTGCGAGCCTTGGAAGAAGGCCGGGAATTGGCGGCGTCCGACCAACGCTCGCAACGGGAAGTGCTGAACTATTTCGCCGGACTGCGGTACATCGAGAAGAACGCGAACAAGAAAACCATTCGGCACAACGATGTGTTTGCACTTCATCGGCTGCTGGCAGACGGGGTCATGGATCAGGGGCAGGCTGGTCGCTACCGCACGATGGCGGTGCGAGTCGGCGATTACGTGCCGCCGCCACCGTCGGACGTGTCCGGGCTGATGTTCGAGCTGCTGGAGTGGTGGGGCCGCGAGTCGAGCCACCTGTCGCCGGTGCTCAGTTCCGCGATCCTGCATTACCGTTTCGAGGCCATTCATCCGTTTGCGGACGGCAACGGCCGCACCGGCCGCGCTCTGTCACTGTGGGAGCTGTATCGGCGAGGCTTCGACACGCACCACATATTCTCGGTCGATGAATACTACTGGGAGGATCGGCCACGGTATTACGCCGCACTGACAGCAGTCCGTCGCGAAGGGGAAGACCTCAGCGGCTGGCTGGTGTATTGCGCGGAGGGGCTGCAACAAACGCTGGAGCGAGTCTGGCTGCGGGTTCAGGCTTTCAACGTGAAGTCGCCGGAGAAACTTGTTCTACGCCCGAAGCAGGAGCGGTTGCTGCAACTGCTCCGCGATCACCGTAGTCTGGCTCCGACCGAAATCTGGAAAGCGTTGGACGTTTCTCGGCAAGGTGCGATGGACTTGCTCCGTCCATTGATCGAAGCCGGATTGGTTGAAAAGCTCGGCACCAAAAAAAGTGGACGCTACGTCCTGAGGCAGCCATGAACGAAGCCGAAACCCGTGCCGAACACATCGACCCCGCGCTCGCCGCCGCTGGCTGGAATGTCGTCGAAGGAAGCCGCATTCGGCGAGAGTACCCGATCGCGCCGGGACGGCTCGAAGGCTACGGTCGGCGCGGCAAGTCGCTCTCGGCCGACTACGTGCTCGAATATCGCAACACGAAGTTGGCGGTCGTCGAAGCCAAGGCGTGGGATGAGGCGCTGACCGAAGGGGTCGCGCAGGCAAAGAACTACGCCGGGAAGCTGGCGATCCGCTTCACCTACTCCACCAACGGGCAAGGCATCTACGGCATCGACATGGACGAGGGGACCGAAGGGGACGTGCCCCGCTATCCGACTCCCGATGAACTCTGGAACCTCACCTTCGCCGAGCAGAACGCTTGGCGAGACCGCTTCGCCGCTGTCCCGTTTGAAGACCGGGGCGGCTACTTCCAAGGCCGCTACTATCAGGACATCGCCATCGAGCGAGTGCTGGAAGCCATCGTCGCCGGGAAGCAACGCATCCTGCTCACGCTGGCGACCGGCACGGGCAAGACCTTCATCGCGTTTCAACTCGCTTGGAAGCTGTTTCAAAGCCGCTGGAACCTGACCGGGGAACCGACCCGCCGCCCGCGCATCCTGTTCCTCGCCGATCGCAACATCCTCGCCAACCAAGCCTTCAACGCCTTCTCGGCCTTCCCCGAAGATGCGATGGTGCGGATCGAACCGAGCGACATCAAGAAGAAAGGCAAAGTCCCCAAGAACGGCAGCCTGTTCTTCACGATCTTTCAGACCTTCATGTGCGGACCACCCAAGGACGGCGAGCCGTCGCCCTACTTCGGCGAATACCCGGCGGACTTCTTCGACTTCATCGTCATCGACGAATGCCATCGCGGCGGGGCCAAGGATGAAAGCTCTTGGCGCGGCATCCTCGACTACTTCGCCCCGGCGGTTCAACTCGGCCTGACCGCCACGCCGAAGCGCAAGGACAACGTCAACACCTACAAGTATTTCGGCGAGCCGGTCTACGTTTATTCGCTGAAGGACGGCATCAACGACGGCTTCCTCACGCCGTTCAAGGTGAAGCAGATTCAGACCACGCTCGACGAGTACGTCTACACGCCCGACGACCAACTCATCGAAGGGGAAGTCGAGACCGGAAAACGCTACACGGAAGCGGACTTCAACAAGATCATCGAAATCAAAGAGCGTGAAGCGTTTCGCGTGAAGCTGTTCATGGACGCGATCGACCAGCGGCAAAAGACGCTCGTCTTTTGTGCCTCACAACTTCACGCCCTGGCCGTGCGAGACCTCATCAACCAGATGAAGACGAGCAGCGAGCCGAACTACTGCGTGCGAGTCACCGCCAACGACGGGGCGCTCGGCGAGCAGCACTTGCGGGACTTCCAAGACAATGAGAAGAGCATCCCCACCATCCTGACGACGTCGCAAAAGCTCTCGACCGGAGTTGATGCCCGCAACGTCCGCAACATCGTGCTGATGCGGCCGATCAATTCGATCATCGAGTTCAAGCAAATCATCGGACGCGGCACCCGCCTGTACGACGGCAAGGACTACTTCACGATCTACGACTTCGTGAAGGCTCATCACCACTTCGCCGACCCCGAATGGGACGGCGAACCGGTCGAAGATGACCCTTGCGAGGAATGCGGGCAGAACCCCTGCGTCTGCGTCAAAGAGCCGAAGCCACCTTGCGCGAAGTGCGGCAAGAGTCCGTGCGAATGCGAGCCGAAGGTCTGCTCAGCATGTGGTCTGACTCCGTGCGTATGTGACAAACCGACCAAAAAACGGATCAAGATCAAGCTGGCCGATGGCAAGGAACGGACCATCCAACACATGCTGGCAACGAGTTTCTGGCACCCGGACGGGACGCCGATGTCGGCTCAGCAATTCATGGAAAGCCTGTTCGGCAAGTTCCCCGACTTCTTCAAGAACGAAACCGAACTCCGATCAATCTGGAGTGCTCCCGACACACGGGCCAAGCTGCTGGAAGGGCTGGCCGAAAAGGGCTTCGGCAGCGACCAGATGACCGAGATGCAAAAGATTATCGACGCCGAGAAGAGCGACCTGTTCGACGTGCTGGGGCATGTCGCCTTCGCCCTGACTCCCCTGACCCGCGAAGAACGAGCTACACGGGCCAAACTCGAAATCAGCACCCACTTCGACAGCAAGCAACAAGCGTTCCTCGACTTCGTGCTGGCTCAATACGTGAAAGAAGGCGTGGGCGAACTCAATCAGGAAAAACTCAGCCCACTGCTCAAACTGAAATACAACAACGCCATCTCCGACGCCATCGCCGATCTTGGGCAACCGGAGCGAATCAAGGACACGTTTGCGGACTTCCAAAAGTACCTCTACCAAGGCGCGGTCTGACACGTCTCGGCAGAGACCAAGCAAGCCGACGCAACCACATTGTTTGCAGAATGCGATTGCTGATTGTCGAAGTGTGATGTATCATGTGAGACACCATGAACGACGAGCAGCCAATCACCGCAGCGCTCACGAAAGCCATCGAGACCAGCGGCATGTCGATCAAAGCTCTATCCCGCGAATCAGGCGTATCAAGGCAATCCATGATGCACTTCATGCGGGGATCGCGAACGCTACGACTCGACATCGCCGACAAACTGGCCGCCTACTTCAAGCTGACCGTGGGGTCGGCATCGAAGCCGAAGCGAAAAGGGAAATGACGATGGGAACCGTCTTCAAACGAACTGCGACGAAACCGCTGCCGGTCGGGGCCGAGTTCTTTTCTCGAAAGGGGCAACGGGTTGCCAAGTGGCGGGACGCCAAGTGGCGGGACGCCAAAGGGCGGACGCGGACGGCATCCGTGATCGTTCCCACCGAAGGGAAGTTCGTGGGACAGGAACGCATCGCGGTCAAGACTCCGACCTACTTCGCCGACTACCGCGACGGAAGCGGGCATCTCCGGCGAGTCGCCACGGGCTGCCGGGATGAAGACGCGGCGCGGAGCGTACTCGGCGAGTTGGAACGTCGGGCGGAGTTGGTGAAGTCGGGCGTGATGACAGCGGCCGAAGATGTCAGCGCCGATCATCAGGCTTTGCCGCTCACGGATCATCTGGCCGTCTTCGCGGAGTCGATGAAGGCGAGAGGTTGCACTGCTGATCATCAGGCCAAGACGGAGCGATATCTCAAACGGCTGGCCGAGCAATGCGGGTTTCGATCGCTCGGCAACTTGCGGAAAGAGACCTTTGAACGGTGGCTCATTCAACAACAACGAGCCGGCTGGTCGGCTCGCAACCGAAACGCCTATCAAACCGCGTTGGTGACGTTCGCTCGTTGGTGCCTGGAGAGCGGCCGGTTGATGGTGAATCCGTTCGTCGGACTCGGCAAAGCCAATGAGCAAGCGGATCGTCGCCGGATTCGACGGTCGTTGACCGAAGACGAACTCGGCCGACTGTTGTCCGCCGCTCGGCAAAGGCCGCTGTTGGATGCGATGACCATTCGGCGAGGCAGACGCAAAGGCGAAGTGATCGGCAAGCTCCGCGATGACGTGCGCGACAAGTTGGAGCGGCTCGGCCGAGAACGGGAGTTGATTTACAAGACGCTCGCTCTGACCGGACTACGCAAGTCGGAACTGGCCAGCCTCACGGTCGGGCAGTTGCACTTGGACGGCGAGCGTCCGTTTGCGGAACTCCAAGCGCGGGACGCCAAGAATCGCACAGACGCCACGATCCCGCTCCGCCGCGACTTGGCGGATGACTTTCTTGCGTGGCTCGCCGAAAAGGCTCAACGCGAACCTGCGGACGTTCTGGCGTTCAACGCGGGGGCCGGCTTGTCGATCCACCGGACGGACGCCACGACACTCGCCGCTGACGTGCCGCTGTTCCGAGTGCCGGTCGAACTGGTCAAGATTCTCAACCGAGATTTGAAGCGGGCCGGCATCCCCAAGTTGGACGAGCGCGGCCGAGTGCTCGACGTGCATTGCCTGCGCGGCACGTTCGCCACACTGCTGAGCAAAGGGGGTGTCCCATTGCGAACGGCTCAAGCGGCGATGCGTCACAGCGATCCCAAGCTCACGGCGAACGTCTACTGCGATCCGTTCGTCTTGGACGTGCATTCGGCATTGGACGCTCTGCCGATGCTGCCGCTCAATTCGACGCCGTTGGACAATTCGCAGACGATGCGAGCGACCGGCACGGATGACTTCAGAGTCGAGCTTTCTGCACTTTCAACGGTGGCAGTTCCCGTGGCAGTACCTACCGACTTTTCGAGTGTTTTGCAGTCAACGCCTGTCACCTTGACCGCATTTGCACAAGAATTGGACTCCGCGAACACGTTCGCCGCAACTGCCAACGCTGTCAACGAAAAACGCTCGCTGTCATTCGCAGACAACGAGCATTCCCAATTTGCCCGGCCAGGATTTGAACCTGGACTAAGTGATTCAGAGTCACTCGTGCTACCGTTACACCACCAGGCAGGATTTGATTGCGGTGCGGGAATATAGGCACGCCAGTTGTTGTCGCCAAGAGTGTCCGGGCGACGCAATGCTGGACAAATCGCTGATATTGACTTCCCACGAGGGTGATCAGGCTGAGTCGGAAATTAGGAGTTGTGCTCGTGCAATCGGGATGTGACTTTCGCCGTTGAACGTACGACCCTTTATTTCTGGTCGCTGGCTGAATATCACGGTTGTGACAGAGTAAATCCGCAGCACTGGGATCAGGCCGTTCTCGCCAATACCATCTTCGCCAACGTTTTTCACGCGTCGCGAGTCATTCATGCCAGCCCCTGATCCGTCCCAGTTTGGAATTCCGCCCGAAGCCGACGCGGTCGGTGTGCGTTTTGCGCGGCTATGCGAAGTCATCGCGCGTCTCAGATCGCCGACCGGCTGTCCGTGGGATCGGCAGCAAACATTAGAAACGATCAAACCGTTCACCCTGGAAGAAACCTATGAGTTACTTGAGGCCATCGACGCTCGCGATGATCGTGCGATTGTCGAGGAACTGGGCGACGTGTTGTTGCAAGTCGTGCTCGATGCCCAGATCGGGCGCGATGAGCAGCGGTTTAATATCGAGCAGGTGCTGGACACGATTACGCATAAAATGATCGCTCGGCATCCGCATGTGTTTGAAGCCGAGCAATCTCACACGGCGGACGAGGTGCTTTCGAACTGGGATCGTGCCAAACAACAGGAAAAACAGCGTGAGTCAATCTTCGATGGCCTGCCGACGGCATTGCCAGCTCTCGCACGGTGTTCTCGCATTTCTGAAAAGGCGGCTCGCGTCGGCTACGATTTTCCGCATCGAACGATGCTATTCGACAAGTTGCGAGAGGAACTCGACGAACTCGCACGCGAGTTGTTCGCCGACGGTCGCATTCCGCCGATGCCGGCCAACGTCGACTTGCCCCCGGTCCCCGATGAACGGATTATCGACGCGGCTCAACGAGATCGGATCGAGTCGGAGTTTGGTGATGTCTTGTTTGTCGTGGCCAATCTGGCTCGCCGCTGGAAGATCAATCCGGAAGAAGCGCTCCGCCGCAGCAATGCGAAGTTCGAGCGTCGTGTCCGATATATTGAGGAGGCTCTTAGATCACAAGGCCACAGCATTCGCGACGCCACACTGGCCGAAATGGAAGAACTGTATCAAGCCGGCAAGCGGCAGGAATCGGTGGAGATACCGTGACGATTGTGGCGTGAAGCTCCGCGTCGCGAATGTACGACTCGGAGCGTCGTACCACACAAGACTAGGCGTCTTTCATCGGAATGAACTCATCTGCTTGTGAGTCATCGAACTCGGCCGCTTCGGGAGCCGGGACGTCGAAGCCGTCATCGTCCGAGTCTTCGATCGGGACGGGAAACTCAAGGCTCAAGTCGGCGCCTTGCGGGGCTTTGACAATCGGTCGTTTTTTGGCCGGGATCGCTTCCGCGACACGCGGTTGTTTAGCCGGAGTTGGCGGAGTCATAGCGACGCCGTTGGCGGGAACGGGCTTGGCTACTTTCGGCGAGGCGGCAGCCTTGTCGGCCTGCAAACGATACAAAACGTCGCCAATCATCAATTCGTCGCCGAAGTCGAGCGGCAGCGAATGTTCAACTCGTTCCCCGTTGACCCACACGCCGTTCATGCTTCCCAGATCGCGGACCACAAAGCGATTGTTGACCAACGCGACAGCACAGTGCTTGCGCGAAATCTTGCGGCTGTGCAAGATCACAAAATCGCAATCGGCATGACGGCCGACGAGCACGATCGGCTTATCCAGCACGATCGGCTTGCCTTGTTCGACCGGCACAAGCACGGCGGGCATGTTGGCGACTCCACAAGTACGGCGCTCCCTCGCAAACAGGACAACGGCACGAGCATAACTCACGCTTCCCGGCAACGCGACCGAATGTCTCGCGTTGTCCGAAAGTTGCCGTCTGATCTCGACCATCGTCCAGTATTGCGCAGTCTCCGCAAGACCGGGAGTTCCGCGAAATGGCAAAGTCTGTCCTGATCATGCCGGTTAAATCGAATTCAGCGAAACGTTGTCAGTTCATTATTCAAAAGGGGACATTCGGAACCATTGACCGATTCGATGGCTCAACTAATTCGCCCGGAATAGAGCGGGGCGATCACTTCGCCGTTGAGCAAATGATTCGGCCGCTGCAACGGGTCCATGAGCACTGCGTTGTGATCGACTCCTAGGGCGCTGAACAAGGTCGTGCAGACATCGGCTGGCGACCACGGTCGCGACACCGGATATGCCGCGTTGGCGTCGGACTGCCCGACGACTTGGCCTCCTCGAACACCGGCTCCGGCAACGAGTGCCGAGTACACATGAGCCCAATGGTCGCGACCGGGAACCGTTTGGCCGGGGAGCATTGAGATGCGCGGCGTCCTGCCGAACTCCCCCATGACGAGCACCAGCGTTTGGTCCAGCAGCCCCGACGACGACAAGTCGTCGATGAGCGCCGCAAGACCTTGATCCAACTGTGGCAGCAGCCTGTTCTTCAGGGCTCCCCAGTTATCCACATGCGTGTCCCAAGTTTGCACGATGCCCATCGCCGCTTGCACGATCGGAACTCCCGCTTGCAGCAATCGTCGCGCGAGCAACAATGACTGGCCAAATTTGTTGCGGCCATAACGATCGCGAACGGGAGCCTCTTCGCGTTGAATGTCGAATGCTTGAGCGACTCGATCGGACGTCAGGAGCGAGAACGCCAAGCCTTGCTGTTCGGAAAACGAGTTGGCTCGGCCTTTCGTGTCGAGCGACATCGGGCTGCGATTCACAGTTTCCAACAGCCCGCGCCGCGACAGCAGCCGAGGAGAAGTGACTCCCGGTTGCAGGCTCAGCGAATCGATGCGGAAGTTGGGATCGTTCGGATCATGGTTGATCTGCCACGGATCGTGTTTCGGGCCGAGGAACCCGGCATGTTGTCCGGGCCAAGTGAGCGGTCCTTCGATGAAGTAATTCGGAAGCGAAACACCAGTCGGCACGCCGTCGTTGCGGGGGCGGACGTAGTCGAGTGCCGCCGCAAAATTCGGGAAGTCATTACGAGATTCGACGCGATCCAGATCACTGCCACCGCGCGGAATCGGTGTCGGGCGGCCGGTCAGCGCGACGTGTGTCGCCAGCAGATGATTGTGTTCGAGGTGAGCCAACGATCGGAGCACCGACCAGTATTTCAGTTGCTGAGCCAGTCGCGGCAGATGCTCGCAAACCTGCACACCCGGAACGGCGGTATCGATCGGCGAAAACTCGCCACGAATCTCCGCCGGGGCATCCGGTTTTGGGTCGAGCATATCCAATTGGCTAGGCCCACCGCTGAGATGGGCGATCAGAACCGACTTGGCTCGGCCAGTGGACGACGAGGCGACGGACGTCGTGTTCGGGAGCAACGGCAAAGCGGTGCCCAAGACACCCGCCGCGCTGACTCGCAGCCAATCTCGACGATCCACTTGGTCATGCGGAGAAATCATCAGTCGGCACCTCGGATTGTGTTTCGACAAAACTGCCTTCGGTCGCAGATATTCTTGCAGAAGTCTCGGTCTGTTGCGATCAGAATCTACGATCCGACGTGGGACAGGCTGGAAGTGTTGGAAGCCGATCCCATTAAGTGATGAAAGAACGGGTGACTGATTACTGAGGGGCTTGCTAGGATGGCTGACGAAATTGGTCCTCGCAGACTTTGAATATATCCGTTGAGGCTGAATATGGTGTTACGAATGTCTCCGATGTTTTTTGTGATCAGCGTAACGCTTGCCTCCGTGGTCTCGCCGCTTCGAACGCACGCGGATCAAACGGCAATTTCTGGCAGCATTCAAGCTGTCCCGCAAACGTTGAAGCTGATCCATCACCGCCATGAACACTCGCTGACGATCAGTGGCCGAACGGCGGACGGCTTTGCAGTCGATCTTTCGCAACAAGCTGTATTGACTAGCGCTGACCCGTCGATCGCTATCGTCGAAAACGGTTGGGTGAAACCACTGAAGTCGGGGCAGACGCAGATCGCGGTGCTGGCGGCGGGGCAGACGGTGCAGGTCGCGGTGGTTGTCGAGTTGCCGGCATCCGATCGACCTTACAGTTTTCGGCACGAAGTCATGCCGGTGCTGTCAAAAGGTGGCTGCAACTCCGGGGCATGTCACGGGTACTCCCTCGGCAAGAACGGGTTCAAGTTATCACTGCGCGGTGGCGAGGCGGCTCAGGATCATCAGGCGGTCTTCGGCGATCAGTTCGGCCGTCGAGTCAATTTGCTCAAGCCGGCGGAAAGTTTGTTGCTGACGAAACCGATCGGCGATGTGCCGCATCGTGGCGGGATTCGGATCTCCAAAGGGAGCCTCTCGCAGCGCATTCTGCAAACGTGGATCGAGCAAGGGGCTAAGAGTGATCTCGACGACAAGAGTGAAGTCGAATTCGTGCGCATCTTCCCAGAGCGATTCGTACTTGAGCCGGGCATGTCGCACGGCTTGCAGTTGATCGCTCATTACTCGGACGGCACGACGCGCGATGTCACGAAGCTGGCGATCTTCAACGTCAACACCGAAGGGGTTGCGGACGTCACTGATGTTGGCCATGTGACTGCTCGCGAGTTGGGCGAGTCGGCGGTCGTCGCTCGCTTCGAGCGAAAGTTCGCAGCCGCACGGTTGATCGTGCTGAATCGCAAGCCCGACTTCAAACCGACTCCTGTGCCGACCGACCACTTCGTCGATCAGCATGTTGTCGCGAAGCTCAACGACTTGAAGGTCACGCCGTCGGAATTGTCGAGCGACGAGGAATTCCTGCGGCGTGTGTCGCTCGACCTGATCGGCTTGCAGCCGACGGCGGATGAAGTCCGCAAGTTTCTCGCTGATGTCGATCCGGCAAAGCGAACCAAAACGATTGATTCGCTCTTCGGACGGCCGGAGTTTGTCGATCACTGGTCGCTGAAGTGGGGCGACTTGTTGCAGAACTCGCGCGTGCGGTTGAGCGAACCGGCAATGTACGGCTTCCGCGAGTGGATTCGCAACGCGGTTGCGTCGAACATGCCGCTCGACGAAATGACTCGGCAACTGCTCATCGGCAAGGGCGGAGCTGCCGACAATCCGACAGGGGCGTACTACCTCATCAGTAAGGACACCAACGACACGCTCGAACGAGTCGCTGAGGTATTCTGCGGCGTCCGTATGTTGTGTGCTCGCTGCCACACGCACCCGTTTGAGAATTGGACGCAAGAGGATTACTACGGCCTCAACAGCTTCTTCAATCAAGTGACGGCGAAGGCTGACCCGCGTATGGTCGGCATCCCGAACGCCCGCTCGGTGAGTCTGCAACTCGCAACCGGCTTCGCGACGAATCCGCGCTCCAGCCAAGCACAACCGCCCCGGTTCCTCGGCGGGATTCAACCACCCGTCTCGACCGGTACCGACCGTCGAGTTCAGTTCGCGACGTGGTTGGCAGCTCCCGACAACCCGATGTTCGCACGGAGTCTCGCCAATCGGTTCTGGAGCTACTTCTTCTCACGCGGCATCGTCGATCCGGTCGATGACCTGCGCACGACAAATCCGCCAATCAATCCTGAACTGCTCGACGCGCTGACCAAAGATTTCATCGAGCACCACTTCGACGTTCGGCACTTGATGCGCCGCATCGTCACCTCGCAGACCTATCAGCGCAGCAGCCTCGCGAACGACAGCAATCGTCACGACACGCTGAATTTCTCGCACGCGCTGCCCCGAAGAATCCCCGCCGAAGCGCTGCTCGATTCCCTCGTCCAAGCCACCGGTGTGCGCGAACAATTCGGCGGAGCACCGGCCAATTTTTCCGCCGCGCAACTCCCCGACGCTGAGATCAACAGCGATTTCCTGTCCCTCTTCGGCAAACCCCAGCGAGCCGATGCCTGCGAATGCGAGCGTGACGGCGACAGCAACATGCTCCAAGCCCTGCATCTGATCAACGGCCAATCCATTCTTCGCCGAGTCACTGACCCCAGCGGCCGCGTCACGCTTCTGATCAAGCAGAATCCGCCTCTCGCCGAGGACCAGGTGATCGAAGACCTTTATCTCTGGTCACTCGCTCGTCGGCCGGTGGCGAAGGAAATCGAAGTCGCCAAGAAACATTTCGCGAGCTATGGCGATCAAGAACGCTCCGCAGCCGCCCAAGACTTGATGTGGAGTCTGCTCAACAGCCGCGATTTTCTGTTGGTGCGGTGAGCGCCCTGCGACCAATTGGGTGGGTGCCCGTACATGAAAAAACCGCAGTCCATTTTTCAATGGCTGCGGCCCATGTCTCTTCTCGTGCGAATTGCGCGACGGTTGGAGTCGCTGCGAGACGGTTACCGGCCGGGTCGTGTCTAGCACGTACCGTAGTTGGCCGGCACCCACGCGGTTTTGGTTTGAGACCTCCGTCGGAATTGTGTGACGAGAAACAGACGAATCCCATCTTTTGAGGCTGGGAGCTCGGCGTCGAACCGCGATTTCACTTCCGTGAGTTGACCTCGACGGACGATTGATTCGTCGAATTGGTCAGGTTGCTGTTGCCATCCGAGCAGCAGTTACATCGGCAACCGTTGCCGCGCGTCCCCGTAGATTTTGTGTACTTGCGATAGTTTTTTGGTGAAAAGAACGTTCTGCCTCATTGGCAAACCCGGTTGCGAGCCGAATAGACTGCCGCTGTGATCCGGCTGATGGCTAAAGATCGGCCGGCGATTTCTCCAAGAAAAACTCAAGTTGAGAAAGCTCACCGCATGTTCGACACGATGACCGTATCCAGTTCACGTCGAGAGTTTCTTCGTTCGACCGCTGCCGCAGCCGGCGCATTAGCCTTGTCGCCAGTGGCTAATTTCGCGGCGGAAACCGATCCGTACGGCGGGTTCAAAGTGGGACTTCAAAGCTATACGCTGCGTGAGTTCGACGCCAAGGCGGCCTTGCAACACACTCAGAAGTTTGGGCTGAAGTATTGGGAATCGTTCCGCAAGCACATCGACTACGACACTTCCCCGGAAAAATTGGCGGCGGTGAAAGCGATGTTGAAAGAGGCGGGAGTCACTCTGCTGGCCTTCGGAGTGGAAGGCTTCAACGACAACGAAACGGCCGCGCGCAAGGCGTTCGATTTCGCCAAGGCGATGGGCGTCTTGTCGATTAGTGCCGATCCACAGAAGAACAAGGCGACGTTCGACCTGCTCGACAAACTGGTGGCGGAGTACGACATCGCCATCGCGATTCACAATCATGGCCCGAAGGCGTCCTACGACAAAGTCACCGACGTCGAGACGTGGACGAAAGACCGGCATCCGAAAATCGGTGCTTGCGTCGATACCGGGCATTATCTCCGCAGCGACGAAAAGCCGGACGAAGTTATCGAACGCCTCGGCAAGCGAGTGTTCGGCGTGCATCTGAAAGACGTGAAGAATCTCCCCGGCGGCGGCAAGAAATTCACGATCCTCGGCGAAGGGGATCTGAATCTGCTCGGATGCCTGAAGGCGTTGAAGAAGCTCAACTATCAAAACTCGCTGTCGCTGGAATACGAAGAAAACGCCAAAGACCCGATCGCCGATATCGAACTGTGCTTGAAGGCCGTTCGGGACGCGGTGGCGAAAGTGGGGTGAGTTGCCTTTCGGCGGAATTCACCCGGAGAGCTTCACGATTGACCGGAATCCGTCACCTCATCGTCGACCAGAGAATCTGAAATAGCCAAGTCAGAATGAGAACACGGATTTCGCGGATGACAGCACCGATCAGATCGGTGTTAATCCGTGAGATCCGTGTTCCGTCATTTCGCGACCTCCTCGACATCGATCAACCCAACGTCGACGTACTGCCCACCGCCAGTCTGATGGCAATGTACTGCCAACACATTCTTGCCCGGCTTCAACGCCTTCGTCACCGACTCGTCCAGCGCGCGATCCTGGTACGAAGTTGAATAGCCGGACGCCGTGCCGATCAACACGCCGTTCAAATAGACCTCGGTGTCTTCATCGTGATGAATCCGCAGGCCGAGTTCATGCAGCGGCTTGTCGTTGGACCACTCGAAGTCTCGCCGCAGCCAGATGTCGTTCGACTTCCAATTCGTCTTCACGACCGAGCCGGGCGTCGTCGGTTCGCCGAAGCCGCCGGGGCCGGACTTCCAGGCCGAGTCATCGAAGCCGGGCTTTTCCCAACCATCCTTCGGTTTGTCGGTCGAGTATCTCCAAGTCTGCGCCGTCTCTTCGGAGGTCGGCACAATGGTCGTGATCTTCGGCGGCGGCAGGTACAGCTTGCGATGCGCCTTCGCGAGTGTCTCGGCATCGAACTTCAGCACTTCGCGGTCGTAGGTCATCAGGCCGTTGACTTCGATCTCCACGTCGGTCGTCTGCGTGTAGACGGCCGACGTCAGCCCCTTGCCGATGAGTGGTCGCAGTCCGCCGATGATGCCGAGATACGCCTTCTGCAAGTCCGCCTTGTTCGTGAATGAGCGGTAGCCCCAGTTGTCTTTGCCCTGCCAAGTGTGTCCATCAAGCGGCAGGCCCAGCCCGCCGAACTCACCCAGCACCGACGCGCGAGTGCTCGACAGCGCAGCCATGCCGGGACCGGGGTAGATGTGGACGTCGAACACATCGCCGACGCCGCGATCGGTCCAACCGCTGGCGTTGTTGACCAGCCGTGTCGGGTCGAGCTTCTTCGTGAAGTCCACAATGCGAGCGGTCTCGAACTGCCCCCAGCCTTCGTTGAACGGCACCCACATGACGATGCTCAGATGATTGCCGAAGTCGGTGATGATCTCGCGCCATTCGTTCTCGAAGTTGGCGATGGACTCGGCCGAGCGTTTGATGTCGGGGTCCGTCGGGCTGATGTAGCGGTCCCCCGACGGCATGTCCTGCCACACGAGCATCCCCAGCTTGTCGCAGTGGTAGTACCAGCGATCCGGCTCGACCTTCACATGCTTGCGAATCATGTTGAAGCCGAGCTTCTTGGTCATCTCGATGTCGTACTTCAGAGC